>NZ_JBIQDP010000011.1:0-153225 GCF_045370945.1 Pseudobacillus sp. 179-B 2D1 NHS | reverse complement strand
ATGTCTATTTTTAGTATAGCATCTAATTCTTAAAATATTTATAGAAAAATATTGACAAACTATTAGCTGGGTTAGTTTAAGAAGAAAATCATAAAAATGGAATTTCAATCGTAATTAATTATGATTTACAAACGAGTATAAGATAACACACTGATCAACCTCCTCACTTTTAACTTTTGGCAGAACACAAAATGTACAGGCAGAGGCATTGATGTTGTGAATAGCCATGGGACTAAAGTCAATGAGGAACAAATGGAGAAGACTTTGGCGAAGATGAATTGAATAAATGGAAAACTCCCACTGAAAAAATTTGAATTCAGTGAGCGTTTTGCCTTAGTTACCTGTTATCAATGGAGACTCGTCCTAGCGAGAATCAATGAAATGTTTTTTCGAATTACTATTATAATTTCTATTTGAAACGGTCTATCCATTGTTTTATGCAGAAATGGAGACCGTTGGCGTTTTAAATATGGTATAAACCTTTGATAACGTACTTACCATCATTTGATTTGATTCAATTAGATAATGTTCTAATCCTTTTTCTTTTGCATATGTTTTATAAGCTCTTCAAGCGTCTGTTACAGTACATTGCCAGTATTTTATTATTAGTACAAGCAAAACAGCACAGGTTCTGCCCAAGAACTGAACCTGTGCTGTTTATTACATATGAACCTCTCTAAATGGTTACTCTACCATCTTTGCATTCACATATACTACTAGTCCTAGGATTACAAGCACGCAAAAAGTAACTAAATATCCTGGAGGTTTAACACCTACCAATCCGCCAAGAATCATTATACATCCAAGAATAACCTCAGTTCTCCCAACAATCTTTGCAAGTTTTGTTTTATCTTTTACGCGTTTTTCATTAAATCCTGATAATAACCACGTCATTTTTTTGACTCCAACCAAATAACCTAACACTAAAAAAATAATACCAATCACAATTAAATTAATATCCACTTCTCAATCACCCCTTTAAAATTTCTTTACAATTAACGGTACAATATAGAAAGGCACGTAAAGCGTTAATAAGAGATACAATAGCAGCATTTCGTTATTCAAATTGATTGTTAGCAATCGTCTAGCATCCAACACTAATAATAAAACCAAGAACGCATTTAATAGATACACACTTCTTAAAGACCATTTTGATATATTAGCATTTACTCGATCATCAAATTCGATTTCATCTGCTTTCATTTTAGTCCGAATATATTTAGCTAAAACAACAAGGAGCGCACATATTATTAGCAGCATCCATTTTAATATGGAATCTTCTAAAGCATATAAAACAAGTAACAAACTAATAATTGGTATGTATGTGAAGATTGTTTTCATCCTTACTACTCCTCCATCCAAAATAGTTGGTCTACTGATACTTCTAAAGCATTTGCGATTAATAAACAAACTTTAATTGTTGGATTATACTTTTGTGCTTCAATTAAATTCATCGTTTGTCTTGTTACACCTACAATTTTTGCTAAATCACTTTGTGTTAAGTTTCCTTTTTCAATTCGCTTCAGTTTCACAGAATTTTTCACTTCAATATCTTTCAAAAATAAACCACCTTTCCGAAGGCAATTCAGTAATTCGGCTTAAATGTCTCCAAACACATTGTAACATATATTTTAACTATGTCATATATATATGACATTCAATTATAAAAATAAGCTCAAAACAATACTTCAACTAGTGATGTTTTTATAAAAAGTTACAGAAAAAGAATAAAAAATTCATTAACGTAAAACGATCATACTTAAACTAACGAGACAGGACTGTGCAACTAATGTTACAATTTATGATATATATTTCGATAGATAAAAATAGGGTAGGTCGAATATGAATAGATTTCTGAAATTATTTATAGGGTTGTATTTAGTTTTTGCATTAACAGGGTGTTTTGGTGAAGATTATGATGTGGGAGTGCCAACTGCTCATTTAAATTTGGATATTGCATCCGTACAATTAACAGAAGCAAATATTAGCTGGGTTACAGCAAGTGAAGATGTACAACAAAAGATAGAGGATACTGAAAAATTTGCATCATCACTGGATGAAATAAAGGTTTTTTCAAATCAGAAAGCCTCTTTAGATTTTAAAGAAAACGAAGAAAATGGGGGAGATATTTGGACAGATCCCAAAATAACAGTTTTCCTATTAAAAGATGACCAACGAATCGAACTCCCATTGGGTGATTCAGGAGAATTTCAATTCCCAACTAATAAAGGTAATTACGTTCTGGAAGTGACATTTATAAATTCGGCAGGGAGTGCTCAGTATTTAGGAAATGTTCTAATTCAGTGATTAAAACACGCCTGTTGTTGGAGTAGCAAACGCTTTAGTTCAACAAGGTAAATAAAAAAGCCCCTATCCATTAAGGATAGGGGCTTTCGTCTGTTATTATTCTTGCCTGATTTGCGGATTGAACTCAAAACTCTCGGCTGATATTCTGTTGAGCTATCGTAGCTGATCCCAGCGTGTTAGACACGCCTATCCAAATTGTTTTCTCCTTAGCAAATGGTTGATATCCCAACTTAGCGCCGACTAGTTTGGCTTGCTTCTCCGCTTCTGTGTTCTTTTTAAAAACACCAGTATAGATGCGATACTTTTCCTTTATAACAGCAGTTATCTTTGTCTCTTCCTTATTCAAAAACCATGATGGCCGTTTGTTCCCTGATCACCTTCCTCACTTTTGATTTCTGATAAAACAAAAAAATATATGTATAGTGGCATTGATGATGTGAATAAGGCTTTAGTGAAGATGTATAGAATAAGTGAAAACTCGCACTAAAGATACTTAAATTCAGTGCGAGTTTCGCTTTGTTTACCTGGTATCCCTTCTAGTGCAAACAGATGAAGTTTTTTTCAAATTACTCTTATGATTATTGATAGCTTTAGCAGGGTCAATTGCGCTAAAGCACCCATTTGAAAAAAAGTTTGATCATTTTCTACCCTATGTTATTCAACAATCGCGCCCGTTTCAGAAACAAGCGGTTAACGGAGCTCTATTGAATGGGCACTTAAACACGTTCTCTACTTTTTAAAATTCTCATCTAACAAAGGTTTTCCTTCTTGATCAACCATAACAGTTAATCCACTTCCAGCACCCGTCTGATTCAACATGTATAGAACCCCGGTCTGATTATCACGAATAACCTTAAAAATCTCTAATTTCCCTTGGGTATAAATAATTTCAAAACGTTTGCTATCCATTATCCCACTCCTCCTTAACCCAATAATTGTTAAAATGATTCATTAATTTTAGATAATCTCCTTAATTTTAACATATGCACCATTCTCATCATAACTATTCCTCCAGAATATGGCCCTTTAATGGAGGAACATAAACAGAGTTTTACAACATCAATAATAAAAAGAAAAACCCTGTTTTATCATTGAATTTTGATTAAACTTTATTAAAATTATCACTCTTTGTTTCAAAACTACAGCGCTCAGATGATTCCAAGTATTGTAGCAAGTCAATATATGGCTGCTCTTTTCTTTTTATAGTATTTTCCTTTCTTCAGGCCCATTTCAGATAAATTTTGATGTCCTTTATCTCCTGAGAATAAAATACTTTATTTCAATAATTCTCCGCTCAGTAAAGTCCAAGCTGTTCTCTAATGCACGTTCAATTTGCTTCAATTTTAATTCATTGAGCCGACCCTGCTCACGTACAGAAGGTCATGTTGTTGACTCTTACAAAAAATTAAAATCACCAGGTATTAATGTGACCATCAGAAGTCAATTTAGAATGGATATAGATGCTGCTTGTGGTCAATTGTATGGAATGATCCAAAGAGCAACAAGCAGTAATTTGAGGTAAAGATGGGGCTGAATTGTATTCCATAAAAAAATTTGTTAATATAAAAATACAATTATGAGAGGACTGATGGATGGACAATGATTAACTAATCTATATTTTTATTTGAAATGAATAACTTCAAACTACAAAATATAGGGTTAGTCTATCCATTTTTACAAATCAGTCTACACTTTATTCGTCATGGTCCCAATGGCAAAAAAAGAACTTATGTAATATAAGTGAAAGGCTAATCCTTCCAATTATAAATTGGGAGGATTTTTTATTCTCTCATAGTTAAGATTGATATTTTTTAACCTGTAACTTTAATCTAATAAATAAAGGAGAGAGAAATGAGCAATTCAGACACTATTGTTACGCATGTAATACTCCGTATAAGTCGTTAATATCCATCAAACTTATGCGGAGAAATTCAGAATAGATGGATGTGCCGACTTTGTATAAGAAGCAAGAAGTGTTGATATACAAAGGAGGAATTATCATGTCAATGATACAAGTTCAAGATTTAACTTTTTCTTATCCAGGTAGCTTTGACAATATTTTTGAAGGTGTAAACTTTCAAATAGATACGGATTGGAAACTTGGATTTATCGGTAGAAATGGACGAGGTAAAACAACATTCTTTAATTTATTATTAGGGAATTATGAGTATAGCGGGAAAATCATTTCTTCGGTAGAATTTAATTATTTCCCTTATCCAGTTTCGAATAAAAACAAGTATACTTATGAAATCTTTGAAGAAATTTGCCCCAATGCAGAAGATTGGGAATTTCTTCGTGAAATATCCTATCTAAATGTTGATGCCGAGGTCATGTACCGACCATTTAAAACATTATCAAATGGGGAACAAACAAAGGTGTTGCTTGCTGCACTTTTTTTGACTGAGGGTCAATTTCTATTAATTGATGAGCCTACCAATCATCTAGACACTGATGCACGAAAGATGGTCTCTGATTATCTAAGGAAGAAAAAAGGGTTTATTTTAATTTCACATGACAGAATCTTTTTAGACGGATGCGTTGACCATATCTTATCTATAAATAGGGCAAATATTGAAGTTCAAAGTGGTAACTATTCTTCTTGGAAGTTAAATTTTGATAGACAGCAGGAACACGAAGAGGCAACAAATCAGCGTCTACAAAAAGACATTGGGAGATTAAAACAGTCTTCAAAGCGTTCAGCAGGTTGGTCTAATCAAGTGGAAGCTTCCAAAAATGGAACAACGAATTCGGGCTCTAAGTTGGACAAGGGTTTTGTAGGCCATAAAGCGGCAAAGATGATGAAGAGAGCAAAGAACCTTGAATCAAGGCAACAAAAAGCCATTGAGGAAAAATCAAAGCTGCTAAAAAATGTGGAAAAAACTGAGTCATTAAAATTAGAGCCATTGGAATTTCAGTCGAGTGAATTGATGGTTTTAACTGATGTGTCTGTTAAGTACGGTAACCAAATAGTGAATAAGCCAATTAGCTTTAAAGTTGAACAAGGTGACCGAATTGTACTTGATGGAAAGAACGGAAGCGGAAAAAGTAGTATCCTAAAACTAATTCTAGGAAATCCGATACAGCATACAGGCTCAATGAATTTAGGTTCAGGCCTCATTATTTCCTATGTCCAACAAGACACTTCTCATTTGAAGGGACTGTTATCAGACTTTATTGAAGAGCATGAGATTGACGAAACGTTATTTAAATCCATCCTACGTAAGATGGATTTTGACCGAATTCAATTTGAGAAAGATATATCTCATTATTCTGGTGGACAAAAGAAAAAGCTGCTTATAGCCAAAAGTTTATGTGAAAATGCTCATTTATATATTTGGGATGAGCCGTTAAATTTTATTGATATTTATTCACGCATGCAGATTGAAGAGCTTATCCAAAGATTTAATCCCACAATGGTTATTGTTGAGCATGATCAGGCATTTCAACAAACAGTTGCAACAAAAATTATATCTATGTAGTTAAATATGAAGAACTCAAGATATAATCAGTAAATCAGGTTAGTAAACTATATGGTGCTTTAGTTGAAGAACATAGCTAAAATGAACAAACTTTTTTATGAAAACTAAACATAAATCTGCAAGAGAAGAATCCATTTTGATCAATCTTTTTTCAAAATGGATTCTTTTATTTACCGTAAAATAATGGTTTATGAGTTGTTTAGGAACAAACTTTATTTTAAAGCAACACTATCTCTTGTAGTTGGTGGATGCACTGCATACTTCGGCGCAAAAGAACAGGACAAGACAATACGCCAATCACTCTCTTCTCTTTTGATTTTTGGCAGAACACAAAGTATACAATCATCATGAGGTTAAGGCGAATGAGGGACAGATGGATAAGGCTTTGGGAAGATGTACTGATGAATAGAACAAACTTCCCACTGAAGCTACATGAATTCAGTGGGAAGTTTGCTCGAATTATCTAGTATCCATTCCAGTGCAAGCAGATGAAGGATTTTTTCAAACTGCTCTTATGATTATTGATCATTTTAGTAAGCTCTATTGTGCTAAAGCACCCATTTGTTTAATAAAAAGAAACTTCAAATAACCAACTCTACTATATATTATATTAAATTACATTTTTTATCTTAAAATTTATAGTACCAAAAAATCGCTATTTCGTTTGCTGTTGGGAAGTTTGAGTAAAGCATAGTATCAACTGCCCCTATTACAAATTGATTTTTGGCATAAAAATTACAAGCTGATACATTAATCTTGTGTTTCAAGCATAAGGCCGCAAAAGTTATTCTCCTTTGCCCACTCAATAGCTTTATTTAATAATGCTGTTCCTACACCATCTTTTCTATACTCTTTTGCAACAGCAATGTCCTCAATTAATGCATATCCATTCCAATTCGAACGAAGTTTTATCCGCCCAATACAGTTTTTTCAACGTAATAGAAAAAGACAGCCTTCTCTTCTTCTTCAATATAACTGATGTCAATTTCATCATCTTCGTATGGTTTAAAATAAGGTTCAGAAAACTTTTCCACTGTATATTTCCATACATTGTTTTTAAATGCAGGTATAATTCTTCCTGAAACAACGAAACCTTCGTTTGGTTTACAAAAATCCTTCATATTAAATTGATTCATTTTAATTATCATATCAACCTCTCCATCAAAACGAAATTATACGTATTCAATCGTCAGTTTTACTTTATCCTTATGGAACCAAACTGCTCCTTTAGTGCAGTACGCCTGAAATGGCTTTTATTTTTGGTCTTCAATTGTAATAGTTGTGGCAGCTGGATCTGATCCCATTGAACTGGCAAATGTGACGAACCATTTGTCCGTTTTTTTGTTATAGGCAATTTCACGAATGCCTTCTACATCTGGTTTTTCTTCTCGTTGTTCGATAGCTTTTCGAACAATATCTTCTTCAGTTAAATCCGCTCCTTTTGGCTGATAGGTCGGCAAAACGGTAACAAATTTGGCCCTGCCTTGTCCCGGATATGATTCAGCGATCGCTCCTGATGCTTCCACATCAACACGCTGGCCGATCTTCAGCTTTTCGTTTGCTTTTGGAAAGCTGTAATTCACAGCTCCATAATGCTCCGATACTCCGCCGGTTGCGGAGAAATTATCCGGTCTCGCCTGAACCACAAGCATCCTGTCCGCCGATACCTTCATTACCCAGCCTCCTTCATTTGTTTGTTTATACGAGACGGGTTCTTCCGGATATTCAACATCGCGATCTCCAGGAAGCGGAAGCATTCTTCCTTCCTGTTTAAAGTTCATTTTATAATCTGTAAATTGGTCCTTCAGTTTGTTAATCTGCTCGCCTGTTAAAAAGTCATGACCAATTTCAATGGTCCTCGTGATTGTATCTACACTCATATTGAGTTCGACCCTCTCTGGTTCCGGCATGGCGTCTTTCATCGGCTTGATGGCTTTTGACACTTTATACATCAAATCCTGGTTGTCCCATTCACTGTATTCGCTCTCAAACAAGTGAATGTATTTAGCCAGAATTTTTCCTTCATCGACTTGTTTTTGTAGGCGGCGAGCGAGTTCCTTTGCTTTATCATCCGGATCTTTTATGCCAACCCAGACACCGGATTCTTCAGCACCAGATTCCTGGTTTTTCAAGTACAGAATGCCGTACTCATGAAAACTCCCGTAAATGTTTTGAATCGCATTAGTTACCGCTTGAAACTCAATGGACTGAACACCATAATCTTCTTTCAACTCTGGCGTCACTTTGCCCAAATAGCCGCCCGTCAATGTCTCATCGTGCAATGCCTTTTCATACGCCGCGTCGCGAATCGCTGTATCATCTGCTGTTTGCTCCAACTCCACAAACACGTTTTTCTCCTGTTCTGATGATTGTTTCTGCTCTTTTGGCTCTTTTGGCATCGGTGACTTTTCATCTCCACAGCCAGCGAGCAATGTACCTACTATCAAACTCAACATGAGTTTTTTCATGGAAATTTCCTCCTTCATTTCCACTATATCACAAACAGATGAATGAATATCCTATACGCCCTTTGTTGACATCACACCACAACTTTTTTCCTCATTATAAACTTTTATTAGAGTCACCAGGTCAATATACTGATTATAGCTGCTCACTCCATGAGCTCTTGTCGTTTTTTGACAAACCGAGAATATAGAATTCCCAATTGATTTGTAGGATACCGTAGGAAATTGCTTTCAACTTATACACGCTGCGGCGTGTCTTTATTTTAGATGTATGCTAGCTGTAGAACGATAATAAAGTTGTTTGATTTCTCCATGATAAATAAGAGCCTTACTACATTTGATATGTAATAAGGCTTTTAAAAGTTGTTTAAAACTAAATTGAGCTAAAAGAATTGTGTTGCTTAAAAGGGTATTAAAGTTGTTTAATTTTTGTTGAACCATCGCACCTGATAGTTTAAGTACACTTATTCGTAAAAGCAAGATACTTCCCTCTAGAATCATTACCAACAAATTAGTGAAATTTGTTAAACAGCCCTGTAATAAGAAATATACTTACTACGCCCCAAACTGTGGTGCCAACTATCCACCAAACTATGAATGGGGTGGTTGGATTTTTCTTATTAACCATATTCCTTTTTATAAAAACGATAACAATAAATCCAATTAAGATGAAACCAAGAGTTATCCAAAGTAATAAATCCACTCTCTATTCCCTCCATTGACAACCATATATACTCATTTTACCTTAAAAGCATAAATTTGTTATAGAACTAACCTGCACCCGTTCAATAAGAATTAAACAACTTTATTGTTATTAAACATTAGCACAGGGAAATCGGAGATTATTTTTGAAGAAATACATTCGTTGTTGCTTGAAGAATATTCTCAAACTAATAATAAAATCAGGAACATATGGATTATCTTTTTCAATTTTTTATACCATTTCCCCCTTACTTTTTACAAATGCACCTCATTAGAAAGTCCATAAGTGTATTTGGCATTAAAAAGTGCTGACCTCTGCACTGGTACTCCTGCGTTTAACAAATAACCACACGACTAAAACAATAGTATTAATTTGCAATTTTTTCCGTTTCCTGCTATGATAGAGAAGAATTATTTTTGTTCGGTGTAAAGGATAGTATGAATATCGACTTTTCGTCTTGATGATACTTTGGGCAAGGATAGTAATATAATGTGTGGCAACGCACTAGGAGGCAATAAAAATGGAACAAGGTACAGTGAAATGGTTTAATGCAGAAAAAGGTTTTGGCTTTATCGAACGTGAAAATGGAGACGATGTATTCGTACACTTCTCTGCAATCCAAAGTGACGGATTCAAATCTTTAGACGAAGGTCAAAAAGTAACGTTTGACGTTGAGCAAGGTCCTCGTGGAGCTCAAGCCGCTAACGTTCAAAAAGTTGCTTAATCTCAAATCGATTATACAAACAGGTTCTTTATAGAGAGCCTGTTTTTTTATGCCCTCTATATCATACTCAATAAAAAACCCTGCTCAACGTTCGAGCAGGGAGATGGTACAGGTAATAGAAAAAGATGTAAAGCTTCAAAGGTTTGTTTACAGTATAACACACTGGATTGACAATATGCGGAATAACCAACATAAATGTGACATATGCCAACCGCCAAAAGCGTCACGCTACACGAAATATCAATTTCTATTAAATAGATGTTGGCGCTATTTTATTTTATAGGAGTAATCCATGATAACTCCTACCCTCCCCTTCCTTTTCATCCCATCGCATCAGATGAAATTTATGTATATCCTATTATGATCAGCAGCAAACAAAAAGGATCATCCCTTTTCGTAAAGACTTATCCTTTTCTTCGTTCATTCAACGATCTTTAGGTATTCTTGATTAATTAGAATAACAGCTGGACCATCTACAAGAATTCCACCAACTTCAATTTTTTCATAAGACTCAATCTTAATAGAAGTAACCCCTTTTCGCTTCTTTAACTCGTTACTTAATTCCTGCGTTGGAATGTGTTTCATATCTCCACTCCTTCTCATTGTTTCATCTAATCTTATTATGTTAAATGAATGATAAAATGGTTTCTAGTTCTAGAAATTCTGTTAATTGCTATTGTTGACTATATATTTAGATATTTATGAAAAAAAGATACACAATTCTATTCACTATCACAATAGATGTAAAAAGTTTTTAAAGGTAGAGATAAGATTGATTATTTTTTCTTCTAGAAATAACCACTAAGATAGTCCTGAAACAATGAAAGCCCTGCCTCTCTTTCATCCTTACGGCTCCTTGTCCGTGCCAGTATGAATCAGGATTACAAAAATCAAGTGACTATTTTATCGAGTTTTTTGATAAATCTTCAAATGTTCATAGAAGAAATTTAAATAATAAAGATGGATTAGATTGTAGAAATAATAAAAGAGGTTAATGTTCTAAAAGTAATTGAAGAAGTTGAATGTCTTTGAAATGATTTACTTTTAATCATCATGTTCCCGAAAAATTCAGAATGCTCATCGGAATGCTATACATATCTATAATTGACCCTAATAAAAAATTTTGATTTGATTTTCAGTGATTCCTTTAATTACCTCCAGTTCACTAATCAAAAATCCATATGCATTATCCAACATTTTTTTTTCGCTTGCATTAAGTGCTTTTTTTTCCTTCATACGCATTAAATCGCGTACAACTTCCGCACCTTCTTGTATTTCACCCGTCTTTATTTTGTTCGTGTTTATTTTATGCCTTTGCTTCCACGGCAGTAGCTTATCTGATTCTCCATGCTGAAAAATGTGTATGATGTGTTTCAATGCAAGAATATCAGTAACTGGCCGTATACTTGAACTCAATATTTTATGCGTTGGAATCATCACTTGCATATTACCGATTGACATTTTTATGACATAATACTGCTGTCTTTCCCCTAGGAATTCTCTTTCTTCTATGGCTTCAATTATACCTGCTCCGTGCATTGGATAAACGATGTTATCGCCAATTTGAAACATATAATCCACCTCCATATATGGTAACCTTCTTAAGGTTATCATATATGTGTTTTTTTATCAAATATATTATAATAACACGGCATGTTTTCTATTGTCAATAACTTTTTCTTTAAAAAGCAGTTCAACGAAAACATTAAAACAATAAGAAAGGTGTCACATTCCCACTAAAGGAAAGGTCAATTCGTCCGTACATATCCTGAAACCTTGGCCAATTAACAGAGATGAGTTTTTCTTTAACCGTTGATCATCTTACTAATACGGCGATTGTCTTCGTTATAAGTATACTTGGCCGCCAGCTGTTCACTAAGAGCCTGGATTTCTACCAGCTCATTGAGTTTATTATGTATAGATTTATACTGCCCGTCCCGTGTCCGGTTATCATCGTCATCATAGGTGTGGGTATAAGAACCTGCTGTCTTCAGTTGGTTGCTTGCATTATACGTATATTCTTTAGTTTTCGTTTGGCCAATGTACAAGTTTCTATCTATATCCTAACTACACGTGACTCCCCTTTACGCTTTTCCCCCTTCCATAAGCCCAAACCTTTCATGTAACTTATCACATAGAAGAAAAATAAGACGTTCCATCCGAAAGATGAAGGGTCATTTATTAATTTGCACAGGCTGCGCGACAGCTACCATCAATCTGGTATTCCTACATCTAATTTCATAACTTATTTAAACACCAAATCCTCTAGTTCACCAAGCGTACTTACACCTTCTAGTGAGCAAATCACTCTGCTCTTCCCTTTTTTATTGTACATAGGTATAGTACCATAAAAATCACAAAGTATTTCCATTGAATAATACATTAAAAAAGCCCCGCTCACTAATAGCAGGGGTATACTTTATTCACCAAACAGGCGGTATTTTTTGCACAGCTCATCCTGCTCTGCTTTTCATGTTTTCATGTTACTCCTAAAAAGAAAGCTTTTCCTATTAATTTTTATGAATGTCTGGAATCACTTGCTGTTTCATATTTAGTGCAGAAAATTTATTTATTACTATTACAATGAAGCTGAAACATCCTTTCTTGAATTTTTATTATTATGTTTATTCCGCTTTGATTTTTTTTTGAAAAAAACCAGTAACTAAAAGTATCAAAAGCCAGGACATTATTAGCAAGAAATTGGTCGTATTGCCTGAAGCTAACCTTAGAGTACTCCATACATAGGCTGCATAAAACAGAAGCGTGCCAATAATAAAGAGCAAGAATATCCTAATCCCTGCTTTGATGTACGGTTTCTTCTCATGTTTGATAATAAAGACTCTTCTGCCGCTTTTCACTTTAACTGCAAATAACAGCAAGTATATCCCCAGTAAGACTCCGAGTACACAAGATATAATTAAGTTATTTTTTCTCAGCTTGGCAATAGAGGAATATCCTTCAGGCATTTCCCCAGTCTCATATTCCATCCAAGAATGATAAACATCCTGCCTTAAGTCTATCCCCCCTTCGCTATTCGTAAGGATAACCAATCCATCTTTTGATGACGGGTTAATACCATAAAAAGAATGCCACCCTCGATTATCACCGGAATGGTAAATTAACTTCTGTTGATCAGGTACGTTTTTCACGACTATCCCCAAACCATTCTCCCCTAACACCAGCCTCTGCATTTCCTCTACGCGTTCTTTCTTAATGATTCCATACCCCTTGCTTTTCTGATTGGTGGTATCCATACTTGCCAATATTAATGTCATCATATCGGTTACATTTGTTTTAAGACCTGCAGCGGCTTGTTCGGTAAATTGATAATTTGGAAGCTCTTGCCCAAAATAGCCGTATGCTTTCGAAAGATTAGGATCTTTTGTATCTTGCCGGAACGAACTGGATTTCATTCCTAAAGGCTTCATAATTTGCTCTTCCATATATCGATCAAAAGGCATTTCTGCCACCTCTTCAATGACAAGCTGCAAAATACTATAACCGACGCCAGAGTAAAGCGTCTCTTTACCCGGTTTATTAGTAATTTGCACAGGGTCATTCAGTCATCCCTTTCCAGATAAAGACTCCTTTATCGAATAGAGAGGCTATCCCGGTGCCACACCGGGATAGCCTTTATGTGGAGATAACCCTGCAGTGTGGCTCAATAACTTTCTAATAGTAACTTCGTTATTATTAAATTCTGAATTAGGCAGTTTCCAACCTTTCAAATACTTTTCAACAGGGGCATCCAGTGACAAACGCCCTTCATCTGCAAGGTGTAGAATTCCCCATGAGGTAAGACTTTTAGATACAGAGCCGGCCTGAAATAAGGCATCCCCATCAATAGGTATCTCTTTTTTCTTATCTGCATAACCGTAGGTAAAAGTATACGTAATACGTCCATCATGTATAATTCCAATTGCAACTCCCGGCACACCATAGGTCTGCTGCCATTTTGGCACTCGTCATCCATCTCTTTCTTGAAGTCTTCCACACTTTCATTAGGATGTATATCCGTTTCTGCTTTTACCGCTTTCGTAAACCACAATTTATCTGCGGTCAATACCGAAATGATTAAACATAAAATCAATAATGCTTTTAGTCTATTCCTCATCTTTGTCTCTCCTGTGTGAATTAAGACTACCGCATTGGATGATTTGGTTTAATCGATCTTTCTTTCATTAATCTTACAAAACTGTCATCCATCTTTAAAACCCTGATATTCAACGATTTTACAAAGTAAAAAAGTTAATGGCAGCTATGGAAGGACAAATAGCTATTCATGTTTCAAACAACGGGAATATGTACAAGTAAATGCGTGCGTTAGGATAAAAACCCCCCATCTATCAAAGGGGGGACTGATCCCTATCGTCTAACAGGGTGTTTTTATAGTGGATCATCTGAATTGAAAGACCCATTGGGGAACTGTTGAGTGACACTACGTTGTTCCGTTAAAGGGCC
Organism: Pseudobacillus sp. 179-B 2D1 NHS; assembly: GCF_045370945.1. NCBI lineage: Bacteria > Bacillati > Bacillota > Bacilli > Caryophanales > Bacillaceae > Pseudobacillus > Pseudobacillus sp. 179-B 2D1 NHS. The sequence goes on along the minus strand of NZ_JBIQDP010000011.1, from coordinate 139,086 downwards.
AAATTGTTGAGTACCTCTTGAACTACAATATTCTTTGTAATTAAGCAGTAAACCATTTTCTAGAATGCTCTATTAGCAGCTGATACCAGTAAATGATAAAAGCAAAGACAAAATAATATAAAAAAAGGTGGATCCGTTTAAAATTAACTAATTTATAAACGTTAAACTTTTCAAAAAAATAAGTAAGTGGGTAGGAAAAGCTTAAATTCGAAATTAAATTCAAAAGAATATAACGTTTAAATTTTCCAAACGATAAATGGAAAATCCATAGGGTGCCAGCAAAAAACGGACCAAAAATAAAGCTTAAATCATGAAAAATGAGCTCTTTGATTCCTCCTTTAACCCTCCACCATTTATACTTATAGGATAAAAAACATCCGCATATAACAAGCGACGAACAAAAGATGGAAACAGGCAAATATTTACGAAATGCATTTTTGGGTAAAAATATAACAGAAGTCCATGCAATAATTATGGATACTATTCGAATTAAATTAGGTATCATTCTTTCTCCCCCTTTTTAGATATTCTGTATTATTTATGGGGAGACTATTCATCTAAAAGGGGCTTGATATTGAAAAGGTTTTCACCTAATTACAGGGAGCGATGGTTAAACAACAAAGAGTAGAAGATAATTAAACTTTTTTATAAAAATCAAATTAACATCTACTGAAGAAGAATCCATTTTGATCAATCTTTTGTCAAAATGGATTTTTTATTTAACGGAAAATAGGGTTTGTGAGGTATTTTTGATTAAGCTTTATCTTAAAACTACCGCACTTCAAGCGTGGTAACATGATTACTGATTAAATAAAAATCAAATGATCTTTAAGTTTGATAATCCGCTTCATCATAACAACTCCATTTCCTTATATTTCTACAAATAGGGAGGTTTCGCCTCTTATCTTGTTGAATATGGTAAAAAGAGGAGGTGTTAAGTATGACTCTCTATATAGTTACTTATGATTTAAATCGTCCAGGGCAAAGATACCATAACTTATTAAAAGTATTACGTCGTTATCCTGATCATCATCATATTTTAAAATCCACTTTTTTAATCAATACCACGGAAACCACTTCACAGATTTCTGAAAAGATTAAAACAGCCGGTTTGGCTGATGCCACTGACAACTACTTGATTACAAAAATAACCAACCCGACACAGGGATGGTTACCAAAATCAACATGGGCTTGGATCAATGAAAGAATTTAAAGACTTTCGCTAGCAAGCATCTTTAAAGATGCTTGCTTTTTTATTTTCTCCTCGAGCTTCCCCCTCACTCTCTTATATGTATCCCGTTTGGTACCCATAATCTCTAAAACACCTCTCTTCTGATAGCTCTTCATCAACAGAAACAGCAGATAATTCCTCTTTCATTTTATCTCCCTCTCAATAAGCACCGCCTTGAGCTATTTGCTTTTATATTTTTTTAGGTTCTCCGTATCCATCCCCGTGACGATCGTGCGCAATCCTGCTAGGCTCCGGTTACTCACTTCCATCTACTATCTGTTAATCTTTTGGACAAACCTCATATTAATCACAAGGGTAAAAAAGATGATTGGGTATAACAATGCAGAATACCAAAGCTTCCACTCATTGTGATAAAAAAATCCAGTCTGTATGGAAACCCATTCAAAAAAAGTGGAGAAAATAGACCAGCATAAGGTGTATAGTAATTTTATTGATATTTTTTGTTCAAAAGGAAAAAAATTAAGAAATAATAAGCTAATTGACGGAAAGTAAAGAATGGTTCCAAAAAATCCCTTCCATTGAAATCCTTTTTGAAAATAGCCATAAAAATCATAATGTAAGTCGAATATCATATCAAACGTCAAACCGTATGCGTAAGCAAAAAAGCATGTGGAATAAATCACCACTTTATCGATCCTTTTCGGAACAAAAAACGCAATTATATTAAAAAGGATAAAAACAATAAAAATAATTATCCACAAATTAATTTTCCTTTCTTACAATTCCTTTATTTTTGCCATACCTAAAGCAAAGTGACTCCAAAGAACATTCTCTATAAACTCCATTTGCGATTCTTCACAATTAACAATTAGAATAACCTCAGAATGCTTTCCTCTTAATAGCCTTCTCTTTTTTTTTAGAACTAATTCGATAAAGAGTCTGATTCCGAGTCCACAAACAAACCCGATAAACGCTCCTATAAGTCCCCAATAAATGGGCCCCCATGATAAGACAAATCCGATACTAGCACCAATAACGGAAAAGGCTGTGGCAAGTGCCATTCCTATATCAATCAATGATGTACCATCAGAGCGATGAAGAGAATCAAGTATTTTCCGCTCTTCTATGCGATTATCTAGTGGGACTGCATATATACATTCTTGATTAATCCCTTTTTTCTCCAATGTTGATATAGCCATTTCCAAATAAGAGGTGGTTTCAAAGGTCGAAAAAATTTGTATTTTGTTCATTTTACTTTTTTCCCCTTAAGTATTTTAAATCCGGTAGATTGGTAATTTTCTTTTAAGTGCCTCCTTAAATCTTTTTCAAAAAGCTTATTATTTTCAACTGTATTAGTGTAAGCATCATAAATGGCATATCCATAATGGGAAGGAATAAATAATAACCACTCTGGTTTCAATATAGAAGTTGCTTCCTTCACCTGACCTAAAAACAATAGAGAAACTGCCTCTAGAGCATGTGAAAAGTAAAAAAAGGTAACTAATCCAACGATGATAAATATAGCTGTCAATATTCTGTGTATATATAGTTGTCCTAGACCAGGGATAAACAACGACCAAATGACGGAAAGAGCCGGGTTTCTTTTATCTAGGTAGTTAATTTCTAATGCTCCTAAAGCAAATGTGTTAAAGCGATGATCTTCATGTTCCGCCAAAAGATAAATTCTATTCATATCTACAGTCGTTCGATAACTATCCCAAATACCAAAAAGGTAAACAGGAATGTACATGAGAAGCCACCTAGTATCTAACACGTCTTTAGCCATGTCTATATTTCCTTGAAAAGAATAAATCATGGCAAGGTTGACATTTGCATGGATGTTAACGATAACCTCCCAGATAAATAATGCATATCCTCTAAGATATTTAGACAAAATCATATGTCCGAAACCCGGGAAGGCTGCTGACCACCATGCGATGATATAAGGGCTCCTTAAATGCAATTGAGTAGTTCCAAATATACTTACATGGGCTAAATATCTCCTTGCACTATTATCATTTGTATAGTTATTCATATTAAGCCACCCTTAGACAACGAATATTCATAGGTTTCCCAAATTTTATATTTTTATCCTGTTTTGCTAATGAATCTAAATAGCAGTCAAAAATATGAATAGTCATATTTATCACCTAAAGGTGTTAATCAACAAAATAACCCTTTAATGGCGTAACATAAACGGAGCTTTAGAACATCAACAATAAAAAAGGAAAAATCCTGTTTCAACACAGAACTTTGAACACATTTTACTGAAAATTATTAATCTTTCTTTCAAATCTACAGCACTCAGATGATTCCAAGCGCTGTAGCAAGACGATATATGGCCGCTCTTTTCTGCTCAAAGAAACAAACCCGCACCGGCAAATGCTCAACCTGTGATTCCATTAAAATGCTCATAAAAAAATTCCTTCGCATTTTTTTATAAAATATGCATTAACTATTTATAAACTGTTTATTTCCTAACTCAGCAATAATGGTAAAATATTCATATGAATAGAAATCTATCTTTAGAAAAGGTGGGTCATTCGTGAAGTATTATATTGATTTTCTTTTAGCCATCTTACTAACAGCTTTATCTTATTTCATTGGCAGCCTTGCACTTGGCAATGGGGTATTAGCCTGGCAAGCTCTTATAATTGGTATTTCTGTAGTCTTATTAGGTGCTATTACAGAGGCACTCAAAGCTCCCATGTGGTTAATTATTCTAGCCCCTTTCCCAGTCGGTATGCTTTTGCTTTTTCTCTTTTTACGTGAGCCTGTACAAACATGGTTTCTTACATATTTAATCACGTTAGCTATATACTCAGTCATACATGTGATCATGAGTTTCTTTTTTAAATTCCACTCTTTAATCCCTGCTTGGAAATTATCATAATGAAGTCATTTGATAGAAGGGAATCCTATGAAGGGTTCTCTTTTTATGTCACAGTTTGCTGCTGGAAAAGGAAGCTGGTTATCCAAAATTCAAGGAGTCGCCGCTTCAGATAAAACGAAAAAAAACCACTGAACACGCTTGAATTCAGTGAGTTTTTGCTTTAGTTATCCAGTAGCAATGGATGATGATCATCCTAGTTAGAATCGACGAAGTATTTTTTCAAATTCCCCCATGATTTTTACAATAAGGATTCATCACTTTGATAGATCCCATTGCACTAAAACACCAGTTAGCTGAAAATAACTAACTAAGCATCCGTTATAGCCTTTCCTGTTCCCAAACAAGTGTTACAATCTTGGACATAAACGGATTCAACACCTAAAGAAAAAAATCCTCTACCTGTGCAATCGGGACATATTCCCCTTTGAAAAATTTTTTCTCTTCGTTTTTCTTTTAGATTCCCAAAGAATGTTAACGAAACCATGTAACCACCTCCAAGCTTTATCCCGAGTATCAGTTAGTTACATCTTTTAATCCTATGGAAGCTAATTTAAATAAACTGCAACCTTTAGTAGAAGGACTATTATTGGGTATTGTTTTTTCTTGCTTTTGCTCTTTGATCTGCTGCTTTTGAACGTTGTTGAGCAACTAGATCATCCTTATCAGCAAGCTCTTGTGAGAATTCAATATCTCTACCGTCTGACTGAAAAGCCCCGGCTGTATTCGTAATTTGATCGTTATCCTCATTATTTTTGCTTTGTACCATCTTAAAAACCCTCCGATTGAATTGTAGTATACACATAAAGTGTGTAATTTTAATTCACCTTATTGATTTTTTGCTTAGCTTTATTCGAAGCACTTGTTTCTCTAAAGTCCTTACTTTTTTCTCTTCTAATGAGCCAGCTACTAACCAGCCACGTTAATTTAAAGAGAAAATCATAAAAAACAGGACTTTCCCTCGTACTTGATTATCATTTATCAACAGAGATAAGATAACACACTGGTCTCCCTCTTCGTTTTTGATCTTTGACAGAATACAACAAGGCGTCGATGATGTGAATAGTCATGAGGTTAAACTGATGGATAAGGCTTTGGCGAAGATGAATGAAATAAATGACAACACCCACTGAAGAAATTGGAATTCAGTGGGTGTTGCTTTAGTTACCTGGTTCTATAGGTATTCATTCTAGTGAGATTTATCTTTTTTCTTTAGGACTATTACTTCTGTTTTTTCTCTTCCATTTTCTGACCAATCAACAGTTATCGTTAATTCTTTTGTTTCTGACGTAACCACTTTATTTATTTCTTCAGCATCTGGAGTAGCCTCTCCTTGCTCGTTCAGAGTATATTCACTTCCACTCAAACCACCCTGTTTCGTCTCCAGTTTGTACCCTAGATGTTCTACCACTTTAGGATTGCTGCCTTTAAACTTTAGATATATAGACGGAGCGATTCTTTTGTCTGAATACTCTGTCGTTTGTCCTGTATAAACCTCTGTTCCCCAGCTTTCTCCTTCTCCTCGAAATAATAGATCTTCATCTTTATTCGAATTACATGCTGCAAGCATAAAAATCACACTCATCACTAACAAAAAACTAAATCGTTGTTTTTTCATCTCAAATCACCTTTATGTTTTTTTACAACATTTTCACCATGTAAAGGAACAATAGTGTTTGATCGTTGCAAGTTTGCATGCTCTATACAGGTCTGATTCATATAACCCAGCAAGAGTGAGATATTTTTCAAATGACTTTTATGATCTTTGCAATAAAGTTTGATAATTTAAACGGTAAACTAAACACAAAACTCCCGTGTAATCTGTTTCTTTATCTCCTCTATCGGAAATTTCTGTGGATAGGTAGATATCATCAACATAATCCCTTGCAGAACAGATGAAAAATATAACGACCGTTTTCTTGGCTCCTTCTCTCCCATCCTTTCAAATATTTTACACTGGAGTTCAAATTGTCTAGTATTTTCTTCGATAATAAGGCGACTGTATTTAATCAACTCTTCATCAGACTCTGGCTGAGTTTGTAGATGGAGGTAGAATCTATGGACTTCCGGGTTTTTGTGAATATTATCAATAGCTCCATTAATTATAAATTTAAGTTGTTCACTAGGTGTCTCCAAGGAGACTGCTTCCGTCATTACTTCAACTACTTCCCCGATTCTAACCTCTACCATTTCAGAAAGCAGCTCTTCTTTTCCTTTGTAATAGTTATAGAGTAACCCTTTCGAAATACCCGCTTGTTTAGCAATATCGCTTATAGAAGTAGCGTAATATCCCTGTTTCATAAATAACTCCATAGCTGTAGCGCGAATTTTTTCTTTGGATGCTTGGCGAATACGATCATTCTCTTGAGGGGTACGTGGCATTTTAACTTCAATCCTCCATAAAAGCAGTGATTTCCTGATATAAATTTTCAGAATGAGTGAGGGGCAGCATATGGTCGGCATCCTCGATTTCGACGAAACGAATGTTTGGAACCCTGCGGAAACAATCGGCAACCCGAAAATTATCTGCCAAGTCCTTTTTCCCAATAAAAAACAAAGTTTCGGGATTCAATTCTTCTAATCGTTCTATTGCTGGTGGTTGAGGCCATTTCATGCAGAAGTCAACAGGCCACTTAAGCATACGCTCGAAATGATGTCTGAGCATTCGGACAATGAGATCTTTGAGCGGACTATCGATAACGACCTGATATGTTGATGAACGAAGGGCAAGCTCTAACATTTTATCAATATTAGGAGCAGCTTCCAATATTTCGTTGTGATATTGCTCAAACTCTTTTGAATAGGAAAAACCAGTCAAGGAAGGAGCAATTAATACGAGTTTTGATACTCTTTCAGGATAATTAAGAGCGAGATCGGTTGCAATCTGTCCTCCCATGGAATGGCCTATAATGGCTGCTTGATTCAGTTCTAGGTCATCCATTAGTGCCAGTACGTCTTCAACATAGTTTACATGTTTTATAGGAGATGGTGATTTACCAGCACCGCGGCCATCAAAAGCAATCACTTTGTAATTCTTAGATAAAAGAGACACTAAAAGTGTCCATTCCCTCAAATCAGTCCCACCACTATGAACAAGAACAACAGGATGACCATTACCAGTGATCTCAAAATATAAATCCAATGCAATCCCTCTCTTTCATACTGAATTTTCAGTTTTATTTTATTATTGAATGAACGTTTAGTCAATAATAAATGTTATTTAATTTTTAGGCTCTGTTAAATGCTATTATCAATTGTTCGTAAAGCTAAAGGGACTTATAATTTTAAAGTCCCTTTTGGCTTAAATTAAATCGTTCTTTACTGAATGCAAAGCACGTAAAGCATTTACTGTGTGTGAACCCCAGTGAGCTTCAAAATGAAATTTCCAATGCCAAATTGCTTCGTTAGTCGTTTCTTGCTCGAACAATATGATCCCTTCTTTAAGGTCTTTATAAATATCTAAAATATCATCTGATAAGCTTCCGCATTCTGGCTTATCTAATTTATAAGGGTCAAATACTTCCCAGTAATATTCATATTTACCGAAATCAATCTTGGGTAAAGAAATTTCTACTTGTAGTGCTTTTATATTATCAGGTTCAACATCAGGAAGTTGCTGTGCCTTTAAGTATAAGTCTAAAAGGGCAACCAGAAGTTTTTCTATACTTCTTTCCTCAATACAAGTTAATGAATCAATTAAAGTACAATAATGATTAGCCGAGGAAAGGAAACTCCTTACATCCTCATTTTTCATATTTACTCACTCCAATGACAAACAATTTAGCCACTATATTTTGTTAATCTTAATTTTCTATAAGTGGCATTAGTGGATAACAAGCAACTATCAATAACCGCCTTACTTATGATTGTTGAATTATTGCGGAATCTGATTAGATTCAAAAACTAAAACCAACTCAAATAATGGTCGAAGTATTTTGTTGCCGCATCATTAAACCAGGCCAACCAGTCTGTTAAACGGCTATGATAGTGATTGACATTTTAAACATGATAAAGCTTCCCCACGGAACTACTTCCCTTTTCAGTTGGAAATACCTTCTAAATATTCTTTTTATCTCCCAATTCAACTGATAGAATATACCTAGAAACTAAAAAGGGGGATGAAAAATGAAAAGATGTTGGAAAGTAATTATTTCTACGGTTTTATTGTTAGTCGGCTTCACAGCTTTAAAACCAACAGCAGAAGCAGCAAAGAACCCGATTACACCACAACAAAGCCGAGTTACATACACATTAAAAGATGCGAATGGCGTGCCGTACAAAATCTATTTCGCAGGCGTGAGGGAAAAGAAGGCTATTGCGTCAACAGACCGTAACGACTGGGCGTCTGCTAACAATAGTGAGGCAGATAAGGGCGACTTGCTCTATACGGGTAATTACACGCTCTATACGCATAATCCAAAAACAAGCCACATTAAAAAGTCGAATTTCTACTACAAAAGCTACTTATTGAACGCGACTCGCAAAACGGTTTATACAGTTCCTTCGCGATATAAAGGGCAACCAGACATGTTGATGGTTGCATACTCTATGGGCGACGGCTATGAAGGCGCAGATTGGTTTTATATGAGAAATGGTATACTGACGCAGATTATTTACGGCGACACGCTGCCACACTCAAAGCGTCCACAGGTAATCGGCAAAAATAAATATCAGACCGCTATGTATGATCCTGATGACCGCCGTTGGTACTTCGCAAACATTACAGTTAACCCGACCAAAGCGACGCAAAGCCGTACGTTCCCAGAATACAATAATCCTGGCGCTGTTCTCCGCAACTGGAAAAAGCACTGGCAATGAAAATAAGCCCCACTCGTACGAGCGGGGCTTATTGTTCTTATCTTATTTGTGGGTTAAAATCACGGTGTTCTGTTGGACAGTCATAGCGGATTTAAAAGTATCAAACATGCCTGTCCAGATTCTTCTCTCCCTAGCAAATGGCTTTACTATTATAATTTCTATAACAAAGTTTGATAAATCCTAGTGCACTAAAGCTACCCAAATAAAAACCGATCTTATCTTTATTTTATTGATTTTCTTTCTTCACAGCTTCGCTAGTTAAACGTGCATTATTTAAGCCTTTATCGCTAAATGCATTATCACTATTTAGCCGATCTCCTATTGGTTCTCTATCCATATCATCCTTTAGTGCACCTGAAATTTTTCCATGTATATTGTTTTCCTTTTGTGACATGATGTGTAACCTCCTTTTCATTTATTATCTGTTGCCCGTAATTTTCTTATACTAGCGCTAATAATAAGAATGTATCTATATTTATTTTTCATTTCTTCTTCAATTTATATCTTTATAGAATTGTTATCATTTGCTTTTCCTGCTTTAATTTGCCTGCCACCCCTATGTTTTTACACAGTGCCAGTAAGGACACATGACGGCTTTACCACTTTGCCTGTGAGCGTGTAAGCCTGTTTGGCCTTTTCTCATATTGCTCCTCTCCCTTTATTTTTTCTCTGCTCGTGTCACTCAGTGAATACTTCGTTCAAAAGAAAAAAGCACCCAATTGTTTGGATGCTTACATAAGCGTTATAAATCAACTAAATTCCCATGAAACCTTGTTATCCCTTCACCTGTTACTTCAATTTCCGCAACTCTTACCGATTGACCTTTAATTGTAACGATATCAGCCTGAAGCATTAGTTGGAGAACGTCGTGATTAACTTCGCTCCCGTACTTCCCTCTCTCTGTTATAATCTCTATATCATATAATTTTTCTTCGTTCATTTAGGACTCTCCTTTCAGAACTATTCTTACTCTTCCCCATTTTAATACAAATAACGTAAATATTCTCTTTTGAAGTCATTTGTAAGTATATTTCCTTATAACCTAGGCATTAACCAAGGGTTTTCAATAATATATGGCACGGTGGACAATTTAGCTGCTACCAGTCCCTCTGTTCTTCTCTGCTGATATTACTTTAAGGATAATTTTATTACAAAAAGAAAGAGCACTCCCTTAGGAAGGCTCTTTTAATGGAAACCTGTGTTCAATTATTTTAGTTTCACTTACGTTTCCTCTATTGTTTCTTTGATTGCATTTGGGAAGCTGGTGCCGTTCATTTAAAATAAATGCTATTTGCTCTGCTGAAAGCACGATGTTATGAGTATCTTCTTCTAAACCATCCTCATTTTTAAAAGGATAAATCAATTTATAAACCTCAGCCATGTCTCAACCCTCTTTCACCTTATACATCGGCAAAAAAGAGGAGGTATTAATAATAAAAAGCGCCTGTTACTTTGTTAGGAGCATGAGCTCGTTAATAACAAATACTATTATTATCCAGTCTAAAGCTAGAAAACTCTAACTTACCTGCATACTTTTTTCCCCACAGGGAATAGGAACTATAAATGCTTTAAGGAGGTCTATCCGTGGATGGAACACGATTAAGATTGGAAGCCAAAAACCTTTATCTGAGAGTTGCTAATGTTACGCGTGACGATAAAAGCTATGTACTTCTAACTGCATATGATAACGCTAATAATGAATTTGTATTGGAACTAACACATGAACAAGCCGGGTGGTTGGAAGACCAATTTTATGCGGCTAATCGTAGGTATGAAGAGAGACTGACACATCCGCACCGAGCAAACGAACCTGTGCACAACCCCATTTTAATGCCAACCGATAGTCAAGAGTCACCTAATTGAATATAAGACAACCAAACAGCACCTTGAAGAAATTCAGGGTGTTTCGTTTTATAGCTGGTAAAGTTCACGATTCATATGCTTCAAGGTTGTCTCTGTGTTGTAACCTACTCAGTAGCTGAATTCCTATTTTTGATTTCAACTTGATAGGCGGTTTCTCCATCTGTAACAAACACGATAAAATCTTTATCATTCATTACGACATCAAAATGATAACTAATTTCTTTATCGTTTATCATATGAAACATCTTTGTTTCGTTGTCATATTCAAATACATTACATTCATTGTATCTGACATCACCAGTATAGATAGCTCTTATCATCTCGATTCATTTCTCCTTTGCCAAACGATCTACTCAGCTAGTTTATCAACAATATTATGATATAGCTAGCTCATAAGCCGCACTCTTATGGATTCCTAACTGCCCTTCTGCTGCTGTTACGCTATATCTGTTCAGCCAACAATCCAGCATCGCTTGTTCCCTTTGATCCACCGCTTTATCCAGCCGACCACTGATATAGACAATCTCTTTATCATATTTCGCCCCCCTCCATTGCTTCTACTATTTCGTATGACAATGAGAAAGAAAAGACAGTAAACGAAGAGGTTAGGGCTTTGGCGAAGATGTATTGAATAAATGAAAAAAACCCACTGAAGGTACTTGAATTCAGTGGGTTTCTTCTTTAGTTACCTGGTATCAATGGATAGTGACCACCCTAGTAAGAAGAGCTGAAGCATTTTTTCAAATTATTATTAGGATTTCTATAGAAAAGTTTGATAAATCCTATCGCACTAAAGCACCTGTTAATGAAAAACCAAGTTTATTCTTTTAAGGCACTCACCAATTGTTTAGCATCTATCATTGACATTCCTTCTTCTTCTCTTAGATACTTTATGGTTTTAATGTCACCTAGGGTTTTCATTTTCTCACTTGCTAAGGCAATCCATTCATCATTGTTTTCAATAGGAGTTAATCTTTTATTCTCTTCCCTTAAAACATTGATTTTCTTAAATTGTCCAAATATTATAATTAAAAATGTCACATTTAAAATTAGGGATGCAATCAAACTCACATCAATACCCATTGTTAAGCCTCCATTCTTGATGTGTCCCAACGATTTTGGCATAAAAACTAGGGACAGATGTCGCCTTAACTCTCATACGGCTTAGAAGTATGAATAAACCATCGGTCTATATTACAATTCACTCAATTCAACTATTTCCCCATTACACGCTTTTACTGCATATTGACAATCCAACTTTCCACATAAAACATAGTAGCCTTCCTCAAAATCATATACATAATATGGTGTCAACTGAATAAAGTCTTTGAGTTGCTCAAATGCTTTCTCTTTTGTGACTTTTATTTCATCGACTTCTTTTAATTCCATATACATTTCTAAAAAAGACTTATTATCCATGAGATTCAACACTTCATAAGTCTTCGAGTCAATGAATAGCTTCATTTTTCTTTTAAATACACGTTCTTCTTGTTCTTTTGCCCTTAAAGTTGCATGGATGTATCCCTTATCCCGATGCAATGACTTTAATACCCATTTTCCTGAATCATTAGCGTATTCTTGACTTAAAAATTTTTGTACAGCACTGATACACTTTTTAACTTCTTCCTCTGTGATGGGCTGCAAATCTGGATGTGGTTCACATCGAAAGGCTTGTTCAGGTGTGACATTCTCAATGAGAGAAATTATTTTCCTGTGAAAAGGTTGTTGAATTTGATAATTCCACTCTACCACTTTGTCCATTTGCAAGCGAGATTTATCGTCTACCAAAAACTCAAAAGGCAAAGTAGATGAACAATCATTTTTTATATAAATCTCCTCTATGGCGAAAGCAGGAACGAGCTTGTGCTGCTGCATGATTGGAAATTCGACCAACTTCAATTGTTCCTTAACCAACTCTTCTAATTGTTCAAATGAAAGTGTATACATGTCTTGTTTTACGAGTTTCTTAGAAGGAAACTGTCCAGTCACAGAAAATAATATAAGTTTTCCTTCCTCATCAAGTTTACATTCAATGTAACCTGAAGGAGAAACGGCAAAACCATCTATACATTCCTTGAAATGAAGCTCTCTTTCTTCTTCCTTCCAGAACTCAAACTGCTTTTTGTAATTCAGACCTGTTTCCTTTTCAATCCACTTGATGATTCCGTCCTTGTTATTCAAATCAAACGTCATGCTATCAGTATAGGACCTTCCCCCAACATAAATCACACTTCTGACCTTCCTGGAATGGAGGTCTATCTCGATACACGCTGTTCCCTCCGGATTACAAGTCTCATCACCCCAATCTTTAATATCATTGGGAAACCATTCCATGCTTAGTGTATAAACCGTTTCATTGAAAATTGTGGTACTACGGTTAATGTGAAATGTATGTAAATGATATTCGTGTAAGCCGTATTTTTCTCTTGTATAATCAATTAATTCTTTTATTCTCTTATCCATTTTCATCCCCTTATACTTTTGATATTGTGAATAACGTCTGCCATTTGAGAATGTTATTATACTTTTCATGGTAAACCAACACAATTTTACTATATTCCTCTTCATCATTACTGCCCTGTTAGTTTAAAAAGAAAATCAAAAAATAGGCCCTTCAATCGTTCTTAATTAACTATTTACGAACAAGTATAAGATAACACACTAATCACCTTTAATTTTTAGCAGCACACAAAGTATATCTATAGAGGGGTGAGTGATGTAAATAGTCATAAGGTTAGAATGAATCAGGAGCAAACGGATAACTCCCACTGAAGATACGTGAATTCAGTTGGGTTTCGCTTTGATCTCCTATTACTTACAAATAAGAAGCCCTTGATAAGAAAGAATTATGTATAAATTAGTTAATTAGAAGCTTTTAATATTTTTAAGATATTGCTCACCGTATGACTGTCAATTACAGTTCTTAATATAGACTCTCTTTTAAGTGTATTATACTCAGGCACCTCGTAAGTAGGAATATTGATAACTCCTCTAAAGCGATCACTCAAGTACGGTTCTGCAGCTGCTAAGTTAAACAAGTCATCCATTAGATAGATCTCTTCTATATTCTTCAAAGCTTTAAGCAGGAAGTATCGTTCTTTATCCATCTCACCTTTATGGCGATAGCATTTTGACAGCTCAAGGCAATTATCAACATACTGGTTATTGCTTTCAACAGACTGTTCCAAAAAGTAATAATGTTGTTGTTCATCGATTTCGTCGCTCCAAGATTTCGCTAAATAGATAAGAGATGTAGAAAGTGAATCCATCTCTGCATTCTCTAATAAATTATCCAATAAAATTAATGTGCTTGGATGGATATACCCTTGATGGAAGTATTGAAGCCATGACAGGAATATAGCTGCCTCTGTGTTTGTTTTATCATAATGAAGGATTTTTTTCATACATTTTATGCTCTTAATAAAATCTACTTCCGGTTCTTCTAATACCACTACAGCTAATTTGAAATATAACTCTGAATTAGTAGTCTCTTGGCCTATCTTTTCTGTTAACATTTTTTCTGCATGTGAAATTTTTTGACTTTTTGTTAACATAGTGGACGTAAAGATTTCCTTTAATTTTAAGTCGAAATTATCCATGAAGACCCCTCTCATTGATTATCTTTGTGTAGCTATCGATATTATAACTGATGCTCTACATAACTAGGAAAAGCATTGAATTTTAATAGTTCACTGTTTTTAACGTGAAATATTATTTCTAGTAGTTAATTATCCTTTCGATACGCGGTTTTAATTGAGCTATCACTTAAACAGGACCTAGCTCATAAGAAAAACCGAAACCCTTCTCTATAAAGAGAGGAAATTCCGGTTTGTCTTTTTTATAAATGGTTTAACTTTATTTCGAAGCCGCAATGGATTCTCTCAACCTATACATTACGATCACTTTCAGGGTCTATTGCCCCACCCTGATTCTTTCTCCTTCTTCCTTTCCCAAACTTCCTCAGTGGAAACAGCTTTTTCGCACCTGCACCGTCCAGGTTTAATTCAATTTGCTAAATAGGTGCTGATTTTATCATTCCTCTTTTCTTGTATCTGTTGGTGGCTTTATGAAAAAGGATAGAACAAATGCAAGAATGATTAGAATAAAAGCAGACAGGAAACCATGGTTCAGTCCATCCAATAATGCGAGTAGAGAAACATCTTCGGACTTTTCTGGATGATTGCTAGAATACCCAGCAACGGTAGCCGACATTACCCCTACCATTATGGCTGCACCAAGTGATGCAAACACTTGACGAACAGTATTATTAATTGCCGAACCATGACTTATTAAACGATTTGGCAAAGCATTGATCCCTGCTGTAGCCAAAGGCATCATAACTAATCCCATGCCTAACATCCTTAAAGAATAGAGACAAATAATCCACCAAATAGGTGTATCCTTAGTCAGCAGCAGGAAAGGGAACGTGGCCAGGGATAGGATAAACATGCCTAGCATAGATATTTTTTTAATCCCATATTTATCGAATATTTTCCCTGCAATCGGTGAAATAATCCCTAATACTAGCGCACCAGGAAGTAATATTAGACCTGATTGAAATGCTGAATACCCTTGTATTGATTGTGTATAAATCGGTAAAAGAATCTCTGAGCCAATCATTGTCATAAAAATAATAGAAACAATGACTGTAGACAAAGTAAAGGTTCTACTCTTAAATACCCTTAACTCCAAAACTGGTTGTGCTAATTTTAATTGACGATGAGAAAATATTGCTATTACTACAAGGCCGATTACACAAGAAGTGAATACAACATTATTTTCCCATCCTCTGTTTCCAGCAATGCTTATTCCATAGAGAAGTGAACCTAAACCTAGGCTACTAAGAATAATGGAAAAGATATCTATCTTCGCTTTTGTTACATTAATAATGTTTTTCATATACAAGAATGCTAGCAATATATTCATCCCCACGATTGGAAGGATTATATAAAATAAGTAATGCCAATCATAATTATCAACAATCCAACCGGATAGAGTTGGGCCAATTGCAGGAGAAAAAGCGATTACTATTCCTACTAACCCCATTGCTTCCCCACGTCGATTAGCTGGAAACACCAAAAATATTAACGTTTGCATTAAAGGGATCATTAATCCCGAACCAATAGCTTGAATAACACGTCCTACAAGCAGCGTGCTAAATGTAGTACTTAATGCACAAATGACAGTACCTACGGCAAAACTCCCCATCGCTCCAAAAAATAAGCCTCTATTAGTAATTAAATTTAGCAAAAATGCTGAAATAGGAATCATGATACCACTGATTAACATAAATGCTGTGATAAGCCATTGTGCATGATTAGCATTGATATCTAAATCGATCATGATTTTTGGCAAAGCAGTAACCAATAAGGTTTGATTAATAATAGTTAAAAAAGTTCCAACCATTAAAACCAGTACAAAGCCAGCTCTTTTAAAGTGTTTTCCATTTATATCAACTGGTTGTGTGTGAATGTTTTCCATAATATTTATGCTCCTTTACCCTTTTTGAACTAATGTATATTTTTTTATACTTAAGTTCATTTTTTATTATAATATGGTATAGTAATACTAATGTCAATAATTGTTTTAGGGAGGGAATGCGGCATGAGTAAAAAAGAGCAAATCATTGAAGCAGCAAAACAATTGTTTCGAACAAAAGGTTATCATGATACTTCAATTCAAGATATCTTGGAACATTCCAAAGTTTCTAAAGGCACATTTTATAATTACTTTGCTACGAAATCACAATTAATTCTTTATATTATTCAAAAAGTTGATGCAAAAGTTGAAGAACAACAAAACTTGTTATTATTGGAAGGAAACCCTTTTGATAAGCAAATTTTTTATTCTCAGCTTCGAGTAAAACACTCCATCTATGGGACTGAGAAGATTGCAGAGCTATATAATATCTCATTGGGGGAAAATGATGAGTCATTAAAAAAATATATGGCGGAAAGTCATTATAAAGAGCTTGATTGGCTGGCAAAACGGTTAATAGAAGTTTATGGTAGAGAAATAGAAGAAAGTGCAATGGATTTATCTACCCATTTTATTGGAGGATTAGGTTATCAATTTAGATATTCTGATCAAATGAAGCTGAATCTTAATAGTTCCGATATATTGGACTACAATATTTTGCGATTAGAAAAAAACATTGAAATAACAAAGGAATCTAATCAAGTTCTCTTTCCATATAAGTCACCTGATTCAGTTGAAAATCCAGAAATAGCTATCGATAAAATACAAAAGTTACTTAAAAAAGTAATAAATGATTATGAGGTGTCTAAAGAAGAAAAAGAATTGATTGATTTTATTTTGGATGAGTCCCAAAACTCATATGTAAGATGGAGTGTTTGTGAAGGAGCTGTTCGACAATTAAAAATAATATCCTCCTCTCATTCAAATAATGAGCAAATATTTAATGAAGTGTTTAATATTATAAATAGACAAAATAAAAACAGTTAAAAATTGTTTAGTTAAAATAAAGATTGAGCATTAGATATTGAGTTGGAATTCCCCCTTAAAATGGGACAAGTAAAAACACCTTTAAGTTGAAATGAGGATGTCGGATACCTAAATACAACTTGGAGGTGTGTTTTGTGAATAAAAGAGTGAGTTATCTGGCAGAAGTCAAGTTAAAGGCAGCAGAGACGAGAAGGACCGGATCAGTTATTAAAACCACAACGAAGGGATAACGAAACAGAACAACCGCCGATAATCCCCAATCAAATCGTTTTACGCCTCACTAAAGCCAGAAAATATTCGTATTCAATCCAAACTAAACAGCCAGTCACCCGATACACTATCGGCAACTGGCTTCTTAAAGGCGTTTTGGTCCCTGTCTCAATTATGGGATCTATTCCCCCTATAGAGTGGGCTTGTTTTAAACTAATTATCTCGGTCTAACAATTCTTTTTTTAGAGCACGAACTTGTTTGAGAATATCTTCTTTTTCATCCTCCAAACATTCTAGCTTTAATTTTCCATTTTCTTCTTCAATTGAAATGAGGTCTCCTTCTTTAACATCAAAAGAGAATGTCTCGATAGTAATTAATTCCTCAATGGATTCATCTTCACGATATAGCAGTTTGGCTACCCCTTTTTCAATGGAATCAATGGTATATTTTCCAGTTCTCATGATCTTTCACAAGCCCATCCATCATTGTCACGGTCGTGTTTAGATTCATATGCTGGATGACCTTTCTTTACTCCATCCGGATAGACCTTTCTCATCTCCGTACAATTTTGGAACTTTGTTGGAGTTGGAGCTGGTGTGGGAGCCGGAACTGGTTCTGGTGTTGGTTTTGGCTTGGGTGCCGGGACCGAATTCTGAACAGGCGCTGATGGCACTTGCTTCATAAAAACATAACTGCCATCTGTCCAAGTTTGAATTTGACCATTCGGTGTTGATACGATGTGTGCCCCAATGTTTTTTAAACGGTTCACGACAACAGATTTCGGATGGCCATATTGATTGTTCTCTCCATATGACAGAACACCATAATCCGGCTTAACTTCATTTACCAACGCTTGGGATGTACCAGTGTCCGACCCATGATGAGAAGCTTTTAAGACCTCTGCATCCAAATCGTACTGATCCACTAACAAGGCTTCTACTCTTGTATCTGTATCACCTGTAAGAAGATAATCAGACTCTCCATAACTAACCATAAGTACAATTGACCCTTCATTTGAATCACTTGCATGGCTATTAACATAAAGTACTTTCACAGAAACACTAGAATCTAATGTAATGTTTTGACCCACTTGTGCCACTTTAAATGATGCGCCAGTTGCTTTTACAGCGTTTAAATAATCAAGATAGATTTGAGTGGTATGCTCCTGACCAGAATCTACAACATTCTTAACCTTATAGTTTTCAATCACGTAATTTGCTCCGCCAATATGATCAGCATCAGGGTGTGTAGCTACAAACGTATCAATCGCTGAAATATTAAGTGAAGCTAATTCTCTTTTCACCTCATCATCGGAACGACCAGCATCGACTAGCATGGCTTTTCCATTAGGAAATTTAATGAGAATCGCATCTCCCTGTCCAACATTTAAAAAATCAACTTTAAGGGTTGGACGCTTTGTGTTATCGATGAACACTGGGTTTAACGAACGTGACATAAATGCTGCAAACTGACCACGGGCTACTGCAATGTTAGGACGATATGTATGATCTGGATACCCTGCTGTAATACCAGCTGCTATGATTTTTCCGATAAATGGATAGGCAGCTGAATTTTTTGAAACATCTTTAAAATTAACTGCAGCTGAGTCACTGAGTTTAAAAGCACGTGCCAAGAAGATAGCTAATTGACCACGGGTTACTGTTTCATTTGGACGATAAGATCCATCTGGAAAGCCAGTGATAATTCCGGTTTTTACAGCAGAATCGATGTAACCAGAGGCTACATTATTTGCGTCAACGTCTGAAAACGTTGTTTGTCGTTTTGTACCATCAAGTTTAAGTGACCTTCCAATCATAATGGCCGCCTGTGCCCGGGTTACCTTATCATCAGGTCCAAACCGTCCATCTGAATAACCTGAAATGATGCTTTTCCCTGATAGATAGTTAATTTCATTGAAAAATCGGTAATTCACTGAGACATCTTTAAAAGATGCTGCACTTGCACTCGGTATGAGGACACTCAATGCAAGAAGAAAGCTCAAAAAAAATACGATAGCCTTTTTCAAATTATTTCCCCCTCTTTTAATAACTGTTCGATTATAGCATAATATGCCATGTTAAAATCAGGGAAATATTTCCACAAAAAAAAAAAAAACAACCTATCTATCTAAAAATAAGCCCTACTCATACGAGCGGGACCTTTCTTATGGCTCTTGTCTTATTTGTGGTTTAAAAAGCCAAGGATTCTATTGGGTGATCATTGCAGGTTTTACAGTGTCAAACATACCGGTTCTTTTCTTTTTAGCAAATGTTTATAATCTAATTTGCCGCCAATTAAGTTGGCTTGCTTCTCTGTTTCTTGATTCGTTTTAAATACACCTGTATAGTCCTTTTCACGACAACAGCGGCCAAACGGCCAGTCTCAGCGTATGGGTGTAGCTCAAAAGAATAGTTACCATAAAAAATAAGGAAATGAAGCGATGGACTACAGGGCAAGTACCTAAGCAGAAAAATATAAATAACCAAATTCATGAATAGATTTTTCAAAGAGATATATTTAGAATCTTCTGGCTGCAAGTCAGTTCCTGGCTGATATATAGTTGAATTTGCTAGACTGAATGATTCTCTGACAAGTACGTATCCTTTGGGATGTCTTGAACATCTAAAAAAATCTTCTCCCTAATTTATCCTTATTAAAATGACAATAGATTTGTAAAATAAAAGAGGACAGTAAAACCCTAAGCAGCTATAAAGCTATTCCATGGTTTTACTGTCCTTTAGATGGCTGATAGAATCAATTTATTTTTTCACTGATGCGTTTCCACTTTATTCTTCTTATGATGGATCAAGGATGTGACAAAAATCCCCCTCTACTTAACTTATATAAAATAATATTTATGTTAACGGTTTCGATTTTCAACTTGATTTATCCAATTTAAATCTGCTTCTAAGTGCAGCAATATACCAGTGATTAATAAATATTTATTTTCGTCCCCCTGAAGCAATAATTCGGTTTTTAATTTAGTTAAGTCCATCACTTCTTTAATAATCATTGCTTTTTGTTGTTCAAGCATTTGCTTTTCCTGGGCAAAGTGAATTCTACGAGCACAACTCCATTTAAAGAAAAAATCCTCTTTTGTCGAGTAATAAGGCACGGGTTCCAGTAACCATTTTTCCAATTCATCTTTACCTTTTGGTTGTAACTCAAACAATTTTCTTTCCTGATCATCTGCTCCTGGGGATGAGACAAGCTGGTCACGTGTCAGGCGATCAAGAGTGGTATAAATCTGACCAGGATTAATTTTACCTTTAATTCCAAGGAGGGAATCCAATTCCAATTTTAATTCGTACCCATGATGTCTTTGCCGGAATAATAATGTTAAAATCCCATACTTTACTGACAAATTATCAACCTTCTTTGAGTGATGATTGGATATCCATTTTACTTGCACTTTTACTGGAAATCCAGGCTGCACAGAGGCTTAGAGAAACTCCGGCAATTATTGCTAGTATAATATTACTCATGGGTAATTGGAAAGACATAAATCCTTCCATCAGTTTAGATTTACTTGTTACATATATTAAAATTACGCCTGTTACAATACCTCCAATTACACCTGATAATCCAATGAGCATACCTTCAGCAAGTATCATGTTTCTAACCTGTTGTTTAGTAAAACCGAGTGCTCGCATAGTTCCAATCTCAGGTATACATTCTAAAATATTCATTAGCAGCGTATTAGCTGTGCCCACACTAGCCAAGCCGATGATCATCAGCAACATGACTAAGATAAGGCCACTCATACTGGAAATAGCTGAAGTAGTAGATTCAATTTCATCTTCTACGGTTTGAACCTTTGAAAGATGATCACCAAAATCAGACCATAACTGGTCACGAATTGAATCGTTCCCTTCACTGTTTACAGTGAGTAGCAAATCAAAGCTATTTGTCCATCCAAAAACATCATTGAGGTATTCCTCGTCCATAAATGCGACATAACCAGAATAATGTGATGTTTTAACCACTCCAATAACTTTAAAATTCTGTTCACCATTCGAAGTATTCATTAGTATACTCTGACCAATTTGTCCGCCCCATTCTTCAAAGGCACGATCCCCGAGCAACACGGATGGTTTCTGTTTTAACTCTTTGTATAGATCCTTCTCCCGGAAATCAGCAAATAACGAGGGGCCATTTTCACTTACAGAAAGAACGGAAAATTGTCTACTTCTTCCGCTATTTGTTTCCCAAGTAATCGGCGTTGCTTCAGTTAATGTTTTAACACCTGTAACAGCATCATAAGAAAGCACTTTTTTTATATCTTCAGCAGACCATGGAGCCTCAGATGTAACTCTCATGTCCCCCCCATACGTATTTCTTATTTCTTTTTCGTATCCTTTAGGAGCTGACCCTACCGCTGCACCAAGTAATAATATAATCGATATACCAATGGCTAAAATAGCAGCTGTATTTGCATTACGATTTATTTGCTGCAAGAGACTTTTTATAGCCATGATACCAGCATAATCAAAAAAGTATTTTAAAATGGGCTTTACTATTTTGCTTAAACCTAACAATAGGAAAGGAAACAAAAGAATAACACCTATTAATATAGCAACATAGGAAACTGGGTGATCTATAAACACAAAGCACAGAAGCCCCACCCCAACAACAGTTCTAAGAAAATACCGTCTTGATAATGTTTGCGTTTGATTTGCTGCTTTTAATGTCAATAAAATCGACGTCTTGCCTGCATTATAAATAGGAAAAAGTGAAAAAACTATAGGAAATAGCAATCCAATGATAATAGCCATCATCGCTGGTAGCTTCCAATTTAACGTGTAGACCATATCAAATTTGAATACACTAAGAAGAGCTTGCATAAACATATCCCCGAGCCATATACCAAGCGGAACTCCAACAGCTGTGCCGATCAATACCAAAAGTACTATTTCAATAAGAACCAGCTTAGAAACAGAACTTTGTGTATAGCCTAAGCTTTTCATTACAGCAAATTCTCTTTTTCTTTCTATAACGCTTGTATAAATCACATTAAAGACAATAAACCCGCTGATAAACATGGACAATCCCGCAATTAAATAGAAGAAGGTATAGAGTCCGCCTATATCATTGCTTTGGAGGTCATCCGCAACAACAGGTTCTATGTATACATTAGAACCACGGAACTTTTGCTGAAAAGAGTGAAAGAGATCTTTGCCGTCACCTTTGACTTGAAAACGCATATAAGAAATCTCGTCACTCTTTCCTGTCCACTCTCTTAACATATCAAGCGGAGCCATAATGCGAAAACTGCTTGATTCAGCACTTTCCCAATCACTGGGACTTGCAAGCAGTTGTGTATACTCAACAATGGCAGAAATCTTTGCTTCTCCCATATTAGTAAATCGAACCGTATCTCCAACCCCTTTTCCCAAAAGCTTTGCAACAACTTCTGGTAATATTACTCCTTCATTATCTAAGCTACCTTCAATAACTGGGAGTTTCAGCAAAGGGCTATTTTGATCATTTACTCCTGTAATTCGCACAGATCTTTCATTCAAAGAATGATTACCTTCAAGTTCAAAGAAAGCTTGCTTATCAAGGGCAAGCAATGTATGAGTAACAGCGGGATCCTTTTGAATAGACGAGATCATCTCTTCAGGATAAGTATGTTCATCACTTAAAACCCAATAATCTGCATTGGCGACATACATTTGTTCGTAATAATCAAAAACGTCCTTCGTTGTTTTATCAGCCACCAGCATAGACGTTAAAAAAGATGTCCCTAGTATAATGGACAGCAATGTAAAGAAAAATCTTTTTTTGTTTTGCGTAATATTACGCCATGAAATTCGCCAAATATTTAGCATAATCACTATCCTTCCTAGATATCACTTGATCTATAGCCCCATCTCTAAAAAGTAGAATGCGATCTGCAAAGCCAGCTGCAAAAATATCATGTGTAACCATCACGATGGTTTGCTTATTTTTACGGTGAAAGGTTGACAATAAAGCCAGAATTTCTTCTGCCTTAGCCCTGTCTAAATTTCCTGTTGGTTCATCAGCTAATAAAACAATCGGGTTATTAACAAGTGCTCTAGCTATAGCAACACGTTGTTGCTGACCACCACTTAATAGATTGGCACACTTACGATTTAATCCCTCTAATCCTACAGAATGAATTAATTCATGAATCAATTTACTTTTCTTATTAGTTAATTTCCCGTCTGCATGAAGAGGAAATGCGATATTTTCCTCTACAGTTAAGTTAGGTAATAGTTGATAATTTTGAAAAACAAAACCTAGTTTTTTTCTACGAAATATGGTTCTTTCCTTTTCTCTCATTTTATTTAAAATCTTATGATCAATTTGTATATCTCCCTTGGTGGGTACATCAAGCCCCCCAAGTAATTGAAGTAGTGTGCTTTTTCCAGAACCGCTGGGTCCCATGATGGCCACGAATTCCCCTTCTTCAATACTTAAATCAACACCTTTTAAGACTTGCGTTTTCTCTTGTCCTTGTAAAAATTCTTTTGTTAGGTTGCTAACTTTGATCATATTGCCCCTCCCGTTATTTCCTTTTTCAATATATACTAAGTATATAACACATAACACCAAAACCGGCAATTAATCCAAATAAATTTCTATTTTTAATCAAAAATCCCTCTATAATATATATATACTAAATAAATATAATTCAGTGATATTAAACAAGAGAGACAAAGAGTAACGAGTGCTCCCTTTCTTTTTTGACCTTTATTAATTATCGACTCTCCAAAACTATTTAGTAATTTCCTCGCGTTTAATCACATCTTTATTGTGATAGGATGAATTTAAAGTTCTTTCATCTCAATTGTATAAAGTATCCCCCCAACATGTTCCATCTGATTGATCATATTTGCATAACCGTTTTCATCATGCGAGTAATTACTGGATGTTCAATACCCAGCTATTCCCCCTTCTTCCTTACAGTCAGTGTATAACTTCCCATTAAAGGAAAAATATGTTACAATACTCATAATTCGCCTATATGGCGGTGAGCTACTCCGATTAGCTTGCCGCTTTTTCTTTTGAAGCGAAATAACGTTTTTAGCTTCAAATTCCGCTGATAAAAGTAAAACCGGATTATCCCTCACCTTTCTAACAGATTTCTCACTTCAGAATCCTTCATTAAACGACTTGCCGATAAATCAAAATACATGTTGACTGCCCCTCCCTTCCGATAATCTCTCTAGCGTGGTATTCAAGCTATCGATGAACACCATGGCCTCAAGCAGCTCGCCCATCATTTGAGTAATGCCTTCTTTTTCATTTTCACTAATAACGCTAGGCGGTTTAGCTAAACAGACGGTTCGGATTTAAAGGGTGCCTTGAGTGCCTGCTATATTATTTTGTTGTTACCGCTGCACCGCATACTTTGGCGCAAAAGAATATAACAAGACAAAGAAGTCTGTTACTCATACTGAAAATGTGGCGGAAGAAGTTCCTAATAACTAGGCAAGTGAATACGAAAAATACCTCCTATCACCGTCCAATCGATTAAATTCTAAAATTTTATTTTTTAAATAATGTGGTTTAATAAATAAAGAAAAGTGGTAGAAGTTTACGTGGAGTTAGATATAAAGGGGGAGTATAAAGTGACGTCTCTACAATCGTTTAAATTGAAAGAATTTTTCGAAAGTAACACTAAGGAATTTGAAGAGAAGTTACTATCTGAGGCTGTCAATGTAAAGGATAAAATCGATGAAATTCTGGCAATCGGAAATATTGACCTTATAAAAAATGCCCATAACCTAGTTGTTTATATTATTGAAGGGAAAGAAAGAGAACTTCAATTATTTGCGAAACAAGAAGGAATAGCGTGGGCTACTCACTCCCTCACCTTATCATTCAAATTGGAGTGGGTACAAGCCATCCGGAGAACTCTGTGGAATTTTATAGAGCAGTATAACGAGTTAGCAGATAAACAGACGACGTTGAACTTTTTCCGTCTGGAAAAGGAAATTAATAACCGGGTTGATACATTTTTAAATACTTTTTTTATTAATTATTCTACATATAAGGATTCCCTGCTTACTGCTCAGAGAGAGTTGGTCGAAAATCTATCGGTTCCCATTATTCCGATCAATGCCTCGATCTGTATTTTGCCTTTGATTGGTTCGGTTGATACTTTTCGAACGTCAGTCCTTGAGGAAAAGGTTCTAACTGAAATTGGTGTATCCCGCATCCAAACTTTAATCATGGATTTGTCAGGCATCGCCGATATGGAACCTGAGGTCATTGACCATTTAACGAAAGTTATCAATGGCGCTGCCCTCATGGGATGTAAAACGGTCATTACCGGATTAAGAGCAGAAGTCGTGAGAAAAATGATACATCAGGACCTCTCATTTGATCATACGACCAAAACACTGGGTACGTTGCAACAAGCATTAAAAGAGTACTTAATAAGCTAAAGAGACCCTAAATGTATCAGCAATAGCGCTGCTAAAGCCCCCCTTTAAGGGGCTTTTTTCTTTACCTAATCTGCAGCTTCTTGACCTGTGCTAGTAACAGTCTGTTGCCTCAGAGCCCCCATTCAGAATCTTATTCCACTCTGTCATTCCGCTCTTTAAGCTTTCTTCGGTATTGTATCTGAAATTCACCAGCTGATATTTTTCCGTTAAAGCATTTCTCCATTGTTTTTTATATTTGTTTTCTAACATTTTTATCCTCTTCTCCGACTAGCGACATACATTATAATGAAGTCGTTTAATTTTATTCTCCATATTAATAATCACAAGGAAAATTTAAAGATTTAGCGAAATTATTATGTAAAAAGCTTAGGGGGTTCAGTATGTTTCAAACATTAGATCATTTCTTAAAATCTTGGGAGTATGAAGCAGGGGTCACTCAGAAATTACTAAATAATTTAACTGATGAATCACTCAAACAGGAGATTACCTCACAGAATTGGACTTTAGGACGGATTGCGTGGCATACCGTTGCTGCTATCCACATCATTGCCTCAAACACAAATTTAAGGTTTGAAGCTATTTCTGAAGATTGGCCTGTTCCTACCTCATCACGTTTTATAGCAGACAGCTATCATCAAGCTAGCGAGGCATTTGTACAGGCATTAAAAACTCAATGGACAGACAGTACTTTGCAAGAGCCTATAGATTTTCTAGGTAAAAAAATGCCAAATGGCTCTCTTTTGATGTTTTTGATTCAACACCAAAACCACCATCGAGGACAAATGACTGTTCTTATGCGACAAGCAGGGTTACTCGTTCCTGGCATTTATGGCCCATCAAAAGAAGAATGGGCTAATTTTGGTATGGAAGCTCCCAAAATGTAACCTACTCCATAGGCATTTCGTTTTTGACAAAACACAAAGTAACAGATAGATAAGAGCTTGGTGAAAATATATTGAATAAGGTGAAAGAATCCCACTGAAGACATAACCATACAGTGGGATTTCCGTTTCGATTACATGATGTCCATGAATGATGACTATCCTAGTGAGAATAGATAGAGTGTTCAGTTCGATATCAATGGAACTCTTTCCAAATGTAACATTTAAGTTTAAGTTCGATTAAAAGCTCCTTCTATCTTCGAAATGGGTTGTGCTATTTATTTTCATCTAAATGATAGATTAATTGTACAACTCCAGAAGAAAATGTTCTTGTATCAACCATCTTTAAATTTAACCTTTCCTCTATATCACCAAACAAAGGTTTTCCCTCTCCCAAAACAACAGGGTGAACAGATAATCTAAATTCGTCAACGAGCCCTAAATTGACAAAAGTGGCAATAAGACTTGAACCCCCATATAGCCAGATGTCTTTACCAGGCTGATTTTTTAATTTATTTACTTCTTCAAGAATATGATCATTTATGAATATCGCTTTATTATCTGTGCTCTTTTGAGTTTTGGAGAACACATACTTTTCTTTGCTATGGATTAATCTCCAAAGTTCTTTTTCAGTATCATCATCTTCCGTTTTTGGAGTAAATTCTCCCCATAATTCATAACTTTTCCGCCCATACAAAATAGTATCAATCTGATTTAAGAAATTAACGAACTCCATCTCAGAATCCATGATACACCAGTCAACTTCTCCATTTGCTCCTTCGATAAAACCATCTAAAGTAACCGCTAAATCTAAAATAATTCTTCTTCGTTTTCCACTGCTGGACATCATTCTTTCTCCCTTCAAATTTTTTGGAAATAATAACAACAATCATAGCTTTTCGGTTAGAAACTATAGTCCTTCCTTTGGGCAACCTGGTACACATTTAGTTTGAAGCAAGATATTTCAGAAATAGGCACTTTAGGTGAACAAACAGCAAAAAGAAGCTCCTGATGAAGAGCCTTTTCTGTATCCAATAATAGAGGTTATATTATACAATATAAATCAATTTAATTCTAAACGGAGCCTACCTAGACTATGATCCTCAATTAAGTTGATGCTTCTTTTATTTTCATGATAGTCATTGATTTCCTGGCTAATATTGGGTATCAGCAAAATGGAGTCTAACTCCTCTAGAGAAATCCACTTGACCGCCGATTGATGTGGATCAGGATACTTGGACAACCGTGCCAGCGAATTATTCTTTATGCTACATTCAAAAATGAGATGCAATGCGTGTTGCTCATTGAGATGATAATCGCCAGATTGTTTATGAGGAGCAAATTCATAGATTAGTGCCAGCGGCCCTGCATCAACATGAGCTGCAGTTTCTTCTACCACTTCTCTTGCAACCCCTCAATGATCGTTTCACCAGGCTCTAGTCCTCCACCCGGCAAATTATAATGAATCCCATTTTCATCATATTCCACTAAAAGTACAGAGTTATGTTCAATAATTAGACCCGTACATCGAATTCTTACATGTGACAAGATTTCACCTCATTTAAAATACTGTTTTAAGACAATTTTATGTGAAGCCCAAACAGCAGAGACTTTTCAAAGAGAGGTTCACCATTTTTCCAGCTGCAAATCTCAAAGATGGAAATTCCTCATAATTCTCAGGATAACCGCTTCTTTTTCATTCAAAATAATGGGCTAGCGATTATTCGTCAAGAACAATGGCCTCTTTAAACATCTTGCTTTGAAGATGGGCTAATTTTTTCGCCATAACTTCGGGAGAATCTTTGAAATCCTGGTGAATCCAGTACATAAAAAAGCCCAGGCTGCCGTATGTTAAGAAGTAGTTTAGTGCAGGGATTTCAACTTCAGTTGCCTCACCTAGTTTTAGTTCGAGACTAGATGTTTGAACTAGACTTTCACAAAATTGATTCTGTGATCCCGGGAGCACTTCCCCTTTTAAAATGAGTGAGAAAACGAATTGATTTTGATAAATAAATTCAAAAATAGGGAGATGGCGATGTTCATCATCTGCCGAAAAGCGCTCTACACTGCGATACCCTTCACGAAAGTGAGCAATTAATTCTGTTAAATAGTCATCGAAGATTGCAGCCAATAAATCGTGTAAATCTTTATAATGCGAATAAAAGGTTACCCGATTACATTTGGCATAGTGCGCTACCTCTGTAATAGTGAGATCGTTTAACTCCTTTTCCTTCAATAATCGTAATAACGCATTTTTTAAATTTTTTTGCGTACGAGCTGAGCGACGGTCTTCGCTATTTGCCATTTATCGATATCTCCTTTAAAAAGAAACTTTCTATTACATTTTATTATGACATCAATCTTTTTATTGGACAAACACTCTTTTTATCTGTTAATTTACAAATGTAGTTTATCTTTATTATCTTGCCATGATGTTTATAGGAGGAGTAAAAACATGACTCGCTTAGAAGGAAAAATTGCCATTATCACAGGTGCTGCTCAAGGTATGGGTGCCGCACATGCTCGAAGATTCATTGAAGAAGGCGCAAAGGTTGTTTTAACAGACTTAAACGAAGAAAAAGGTAAAGCTTTTGCGGCAGAACTTGGCGAAAATGCTTTATTCGTAAAACAGAACGTAACAAGTGCTGAAGATTGGGCAAATGTAGTGGCTGAAACAGAAAAAGCCTTTGGTTCAGTAAATGTTTTAGTCAACAACGCGGGTATCACAATGGCAAAATCTATATTAGAAGTAACGGAAGAGGAATATCGTCGGATCGTAGACATCAACCAAGTTTCCGTCTTTTTAGGTATGAAAGCAGTTATCCCAGCCATGCAAAAAGCAGGCGGCGGTTCCATCGTCAATATTTCATCAATGAATGGTATTGTTGCGGGAGCAATAGGTTATACAGATACAAAATTTGCTGTGCGTGGTATGACAAAAGCGGCTGCAATCGAGTGTGCTAATTACGGAATTCGTGTGAATTCGGTGCATCCGGGTGTCATCGCCACACCAATGGTTGTTCAAGAAGATACCAAAGCAGCAGTGGAAGAGTTCTCTAAACATATTCCTATAAAGCGCGTGGCCCAACCGGAAGAAGTTTCAAGCTTAGTGGTTTACTTGGCCTCTGAGGAGTCCAGCTATTCAACAGGTTCTGAATTCATTGTTGATGGCGGCTTAACAGCTATGTAATGCGAGCGTCATGACATTGGCAGCAATAAAAGGTAAAAGGTGATACAGAAACTTGTATCACCTTTATACATAACCTCTTCAAAACCTGCCACTATGGATGTATTACTTTTATGATTTTAGTTACATTTTTTGAAAGAAGAAAAGGTTTCTAAGGCATCTAAGAGTATTCCCTCCTGCCTCTCTATTTCATTTAATTTCTCTTTTACTTGTAGAATACACTTACATAAGATTTCATCTGGTATTTTACCGTTAATTGCCTCTATTAATTGATGAGCTTGAGCTTGCACTTCAAAGTTTCCATTGATCAAATGATCAACTAATGTTTCTAAATGTGCTGAACAATCAAAAGGTTCCAGTGCATATAGCAGGGTCCCTCTATTTCCCAAAGTTTTTGGATCATTAATTACTTCTATTAGCGGTTGTACTGCCTCTTCATTTCCTATATCACTTAATGTCAAAGCAATGGAGTTTCTCAATAAGGCATTTCCTGTACTCTTTAAATATTCAATAAGCAAAGGGACAGCCTCTATATTTTTGCTTCTACCCATCTCCTTTAACATGATTTCAGCTTCATCAAACTTATCATTTTCTAATACCAATCTTAATGAATGGATATCCATGTGATTTATCCAAACTCCTTATCACTGACAGTAATTAACTTAATTATATCACGGTTTTTCTCTAATGATCTTGCCTCTATAGCCAATAGACGAAATTTTCAATCAATATCATTTATAATTTATCGATCTTTATTTTGAACAATCCAGCTGGTAAAATAACGATCCTTATTTTCGTTCAACAAAAAAAGCCGACAATCTTAATTGACCATCAGCTTGAACCCCGTTATTTTTTTAATAAGCGAATAGAGATTAATAAATTCTCGCCTTGCGGAAACCGTCAAACACACTGATAGCTGCCGATACAACGAAGAAGAAAATCCCCCCACCAACGATCCACATTGTAAATTCGTTAGCGGTAACAGTAAATAAATTTGTCATATATCTAACGAAATCTTTGCTGAGTATATCCGGATTAATCAATATGACAATGAAGACGATGCTTGCGATTAGTTGGAGAATAGCGTTGCACATAGCTATTCTTTTTGTCCATTGTCCCTTTATTAACTTGTAAAGCGATAATGCTATTTCTAATCCGATCATAACCACAACGATCGGCCAATATCCTAACAAAACCTCTTGATTTAATGCTGGGGCCACGAATTCTAGTCTGCCCCCTTCTCCTTCGTACACACCCAAAAGATAATTTGCATAAAAGTAAAAGGTTGCCCAAATCGCCGTCCACATTAAGCTTCCAAATACTTCGATCTTTGAAATAGCTTTTTTCTTAGGGATGTATGAGATGTTTTTTAAATCATCAGGTGTCCATTTCTTAAGGCTCGCTGTTAATGGATGTTCATCTTTTCCTTTATCTGTTCTTTCTAAAACGGCAAACACAAGTGTTAGCCAAAAGAATACCTGGATTACCACTTCAATGATCCTCCATACGCCAAAACCCATAATATCTAAAACGACATTTGCTATTGCTTCTTCACCACGGTAACCTACAAAATATTCAGCAATCATCGAGATGAACGAAATGGCAACGGCAATTGGTAAAATCATTTTAAGCAACGTAACATATACATCAAAATAGCGTGGACCAATTAAATGCATTGGCTGATCGCGATACCTACTAGCCAATACGACTGGACTCCCTAATTTTTCAAGAATCGTCTTTATCTCTTCTTCACTGGGATCATCAGGCAGCATATCCTCAATTGTAGATCGTAACTCAAGTGCAATATCCTCACGATTTTTTTCCGGAAGCCTTCGAGTAACTTCCCGAATGTAAATCTCAATCAGATTCATTGTCTTCCTCCCCCTTTAATAAGCTGTAAAGCTCTTTTGAATTCTTCATCCATTCTCTTTTTAACTGCAAAAATATGTCTAGCCCGTATTCGCTTAAAACGTAATATTTACGGGGTCTACTTTCAGAGGTATCCCAACTACTCGATACTAACTCCTGTTTCTCTAATCTACGAAGCAATGGATACAAGGTACTTTGATCAATGGTTACACCTGACTGTTCCAGTAATTGGACGAGTGAATATCCATATTGGGGGGTTCGCAACTGACTCAAAACCGCTAAAGTCAAAGTCCCTCTTCTAAGCTCTGTTGTTAATGAATTTAATAAATTACTCATCCACCCACCTCATTTTTACTATATGTCATACAGTATCTAACTTATACTATGCATCATACACTATTATTGTTCCGCAATCAATTAAAATTATCATATTTTAAATAGTAATCAAAAAATTCACTCAAGACAGATCGGTTGAAGCGTGTGCAGTCCACAGATCTTTCACTAAAGGCGAAGGCGATCTGTATTCTGATATTAACTTTTATATATTTACCGACAATGATGAAGCAGAGAATATAGCTCAAGCCATTGGATTTCTGAAATATATCTCGTTCACTTGATCATTTATAACGATCGTAGAACAGAAAAGATGACCGGAAACAAGTCAAATGCATTTACAAAGCTGGCAGGGTTATAGGAAATGCAACATTTGAAACACAAACACTCACTTATGAAAAGTGGGCAATGGTGCTCATCCAGCTTGTTGTTTTGTCGTTGAAGAAGAAAGTGAAACCCTGGGATGGTGCAAATTAGGTTCTCATTCATCCCTAGGCCAAAAGAGATGGTGTGTGGCGCATACACTAGCATTCTAGAGAGAAAAATTACAGTAGTTAGTGCGAATTAAAAAAGGCAGCTTGTAACATGCAGCTGCCTTTTTTAATCACCATATATCAATTTATTCTCTTAATCTATTTCTTTGCCTTTCATGGGCTACTTCCCTGTTTTTGAAAAGTATTCTATTCTTTCGCCAATTTCATCACGTACCCGTTGGAAAAAAGCCCATTTCTCTTCTATTGTTCCTTCTGCCTTTGCTGGATCATCAAATCCCCAGTGTTCGCGTTGGACTTGCGGCGGCGTAACCGGACATTTATCTGCTGCATCCCCACATAACGTTACGACTAAATCAGCGTTGTTTAATATTTCCTCTTCAATAATATCTGACGTTTGGTTAGAAATATCAATTCCGGCTTCTTTCATTGCTTTAACCGCATTGGGGTTTAATCCATGAGCTTCAATCCCTGCACTATAGACATTCCACTCCTTACCTAAGTATTTTTTTGCCCAACCTTCTGCCATTTGACTGCGACAAGAATTACCTGTACATAAGAAATAAATGATTTTTTTGTTCATGTTATTCATCTCCTTTTATGAGCAGGCTCATTGCTATTAGTGAATAATCAGCAGCCAGATATATAGCCCTGCCAATGTAAAGAACAGTGTTGGAATGGTCAAAATGATTCCAGTTTTAAAGTACGTTCCCCATGAAATCTTAACCCCTTTTAAAGACAAAACATGCAGCCATAATAGAGTAGCCAAAGAACCAATAGGTGTAATTTTTGGTCCTAAATCCGAACCGATAACATTGGCATAAATAAGAGCTTCTCTAATCACGCTGTTTGTATTGGTATCTGCAATGGCCAGTGCGTCAATCATGACAGTCGGCATGTTATTCATTATTGATGAAAGAACGGCAGCAATGAATCCCATTCCCATGGTAGCTGCAAATAGCCCCTGATCTGCCGCCACCTGAATAACATCTGCTAACACATTTGTCAGCCCTACATTTCTTAAACTGTACACTACCACATACATTCCGATAGAGAAAAAGACAATTGCCCATGGCGCTCCTTTGATTACCGTTGAAGTATTCACAGCTGGACTTCTTCTTGCCATAAATAAAAAGAAAATTGCTACTGCACCCGCAATCATCGAGACGGGAATGTTAAAAAATTCACTGGCAAAGTATCCAACAAGAAGTATCCCTAATACGACCCATGATAAGCGAAACATCTTAGCATCCCGAATGGCTTCTACTGGCTTCTTTAATTGATCTATATCGTAATGCCTTGGAATACTTTTACGGAAAAAGAGAGACAAAACCAAAAGGCTGGCTGCCAGAGAAAAGAAATTCGGCACAATCATGCGGGTAGCAAACTCAATAAAGCTAATATTGAAAAAATCGGCTGAAACAATATTAACTAAGTTACTAACCACTAACGGCAAAGAAGTTGTATCTGCAATAAAACCACTAGCTAATATAAATGGAAAGACCATGGCCTCATTAAACTTTAATGCACGAACCATAGCTAGGACAATGGGTGTTAAAATGAGAGCCGCCCCGTCATTAGCAAAAAAGGCGGCTACAAGCGCTCCTAAAAACGCTACATAAACAAACATGAGAGTGCCGTTTCCCTTTGCTGCCCGTGCCATATGTAAAGCTGCCCACTCAAAAAAACCAATCTCATCAAGTATTAAGGAAATAATAATAATAGCAATAAAAGCTAAAGTAGCATTCCAAACAATCTGAGTAACATCTACTACATCCTGAAAGTCAACGACACCGACTAACAAGGCAAGCAATGCTCCTCCACAGGCAGACCAACCAATCGATAAATTTTTTGGTTGCCAAATAACCATCACAAGCGTTACTAAAAAGATTAATGATGCTAATATTGTTGATGTCACAATCTAAACCTCCGATGATTTAATCACAAGAAATACGCAAACCCTTTTCCTTGAGTTCTTCTAAATTCTTTTCTTGACTCGGAAGGTAATCCAAAAGGCTTTGCACAAGTTGATAATGTTCACTTTCTTTATTCATTGAGTAATGAATCCACTGTCCTCGTCGAGTTTCTTTTACTAGTCCTCCATCTCGTAGTTTACGCAAATGCTGACTAATAGCAGGCTGACTGATCTCAAACATTGCTACAAATTCACATACACAACATTCATTCAACTGCAGCAATTTCATCATTGTCAATCGGGTTTTATCTCCAAGTAATTTTAGAACACTTGCCATGCCTTCAATTTCTACCATTGATTTTATGCTCATTTTTCTCCATACCTCCTGCATCGCTAATCATCATATAATAATATGCTTATATGCGCAATTAATTATTAAGTGGATCGCCTATCAAGGAAACTGTAGCCTCCTTCTCAGTGTTACATTCCCTATATGCTACAGCCCCTTGAAAAGAAGCCTTCAAAATTATACCGATCTCAAAAAAACATATCTGAAAAGCGTTGGCAAAGGACCTCTGACTTATCATTTAAAGCATGATTGTGATAAAGACGATGAGTAAGAACTGAATTACAACCAAACTGGACTTCAAAATTGAAGTCCAGTTTTAAATGTTAAGATGTAAAAGGGCTAACAAAGTCTCCTTGAATGGGTTCAAGCCCATTCTCAAAACGGATACGAATCGATTGGCCCTTCAAATAGTTAATTGAATTCATTACTTGAAAATGTAAATGAGGCTCCGATGAGTTTCCTGAATTTCCACATACCCCGATCACCTCTCCTTGCTGTACGAAATCTCCCTCACTCACAAGGATGGAGCTTTGTTTTAAATGCGCAAGCATGCTGTACTCATTGTTTTTGTGTTCGATAATTACGCAATTCCCTTCAGGTGGCTCGGGATTGAACTCGCCCGGTACATTATCCTTTATCCCGTCTACTATTTTTACTATCTTCCCTTCTGCTGGAGCTATGATCTCTTTATTAAAAGCATAATAACTTTCATTCTCTTTCACGGGACCACTATATGATTGACCGTCTTTCATAATAATTAAGTCGTACGCATACCTTTGATCAGCATATACATAGTGATAATTAATAAACTGGTTTGTCCCCCCCCAAAAAACAAACCATTCCTCTTTTATTGGCATAATATATGTATTCTTTGTGTACTGTTGGTCGCTTTCTGGAAAAGAAACAAAAGGTGCAAGGCTTATTCCATAAATAGTGTTATTTTCATCAAAAGAAATGCCTATGGCTTTCTCTCTTTCATTATCTAACCATAAATACTGCGTTATATACTTGTTTAAATTCGTACTCATTTCCAGGCTATATGTTTCTACCCCATTATTAAAGGACTCACCATATTCAATAAATTGTTCGAGTGTTGCTAACTGCTTAAACTCCTCTGTTGTCTGCTGATAGATCGCAGAAAAATCTCCATTTAAAAACCTAGATCCAAAATCATTAGGAGTAACCTCTAATTTTTGCATTCCTCTCAATTAAAACACTCCAATTTCTATAAATTATTTCTTACAAAAACTTTATACGCTCTTTATAACAAATAAGTTTCATTAATTGGATATTTTAGAAATATATGTAGTTGCATTCATTGGCTCCGTGTTTTATACATTAAACAGGCTTTATTGATGATTCAATTGCTAACCCATACATTGATTTATTGAATGACAATTAAACTGAAAAGCTGGACTTTAAAATTGAGGTCCAGCTTTTCAGAGTTAGGCGTTATTAAATTTTAATGAGAATAACTTGATAAACCTTTAAGGAAACCCATGGATGAATGATTTAGGCCCACTCCACCTTGTACATTAAATAAATTTGGTTGGCGATGTAATCCGAACTAAAATGAAGGCCCTTCTTTATCCACCACATGATGATACCTACCAAGGAAGCTGTTTTAATATCTACCGAAACATATTCAGGGGGTAAATTTTTTTCAGTATTCTCCCTTCTCGTTTCCACTAATTGTTTTAACAACGAAAACAATTGCTCCTCAAACTGATTGATATTAAATAAAGTAAGTAAATAATTTCTATGGACGTATAAATAATCCAGCAATTGTATTAACTGTTGTTTTTCTGATAAATCTTTTGAATGAATTAAAGCAACAATTTTATCAGATAGCTCATTTACAATCTCCGCGGTAATATGCGTAAGTAAATCTTGAATATCTTGATAATGTAAGTAAAACGTTGTCCGATTTAACCCCGCTTTAGCTGCAACCTTCTGAACCGTTAAATTTGATATAGCGGCATCCTCGCTTAAGAGAGAAAAGACTGCATTTTTAAACATTTCTTTCGAACGAATCACACGAGGATCTTCTTTTTTAGATATAGACATTTTACGCTCCTTTATAGATTTTTCTTCAACCTTCTCAACAAAAGGCGTTTTCTATGTAGATTAATGAACATTCGCAGTAAAACTGTTCATGGTCAAGGCCTATATAGTTTGTTATTATGAATTTTATCGACACAGTGTTGAGAATTCAAGTTTAAAATGAAGGAGTATACAAATGGAGCAGGAGATAGCAGAAAAAAATAAGAAAATCTTATTAACTGTTCTGATTGCCGGCTGTTTTTTATCGACATTAAATCAGACTTTATTAAATGTAGCATTGAGCAGTTTCATGGATGTCTTTCATGTCACAGCTGCAACTGTACAATGGTTATCAACAGGATTTATGCTGGTAAACGGTGTTTTAGTGCCCATTACGGCATTTTTAATGAAGCGTTTTACAACGAGGCAGCTATTTATTAGTTCGATGTTCTTTTTGTTCATCGGGTCTGTACTTTGTGCCTGTGCAATGAATTTTAGCATTTTATTAACTGGAAGAATGATTCAAGCAGTTGGTGCTGGAATTATTATGCCTCTCATGATGACGGTTATTTTATATTTATACCCTAGCGAAAAGCGTGGCAGCGTGATGGGAACCATTGGCTTTGCGATCATTTTTGCGCCGGCTATCGCTCCTACATTATCTGGCTTTATCATTGAGTATGTTTCATGGAGATGTCTATTTATTGGATTAGCCCCATTTGCATTAGTCGTCATTGTGCTTGCGTTCAAATATTTAATGAATGTGGCAGAAACAACAAAAGCAAAATTAGATGTTGCAAGTGTTGTTTTATCAACCATTGGTTTTGGCTGCATCTTATTTGGGTTCAGTAATGCAGGAAGCAAAGGCTGGGATGATCCTGTTGTGATTGTAACTATCGTTGTCGGAATCATCATCACGGCTTTATTCTGTTTGCGGCAAATGAGATCCAACGACCCATTATTGAATTTGAGCGTATTCAAATATAAGGTTTTTACTGTTACGACCTTCATAAATGTACTA
Source organism: Pseudobacillus sp. 179-B 2D1 NHS (assembly GCF_045370945.1). NCBI lineage: Bacteria > Bacillati > Bacillota > Bacilli > Caryophanales > Bacillaceae > Pseudobacillus > Pseudobacillus sp. 179-B 2D1 NHS. Next base: position 101,141 of record NZ_JBIQDP010000011.1, on the reverse strand, counting down.
ATTACGATGATCATGTATGCAGATTTAATTCTTCTACCAATTTACTTGCAGAATGGAAGAGGTTTTACAGCTTTTGAAGCGGGATTACTTTTATTACCTGGAGCTGTGATCAATGCCTTCTTATCCCCTGTCACAGGCAAAATGTATGATAAGTACGGGGCTAAGCCACTCTTTATTACGGGGTTACTATTTATTATTATTTCCATGTGGGGAGTCATCAATTTAACGGAATCTACGACTTATATGTATTTGATGGTTCGTACTATTATTTTACGGATTGGATTAAGCTTCATCTCTATGCCTTTAAACACGGCTGGATTGAATGCTTTACCGAGAGAATTAGGGGCGCATGGTTCAGCAGTCAATAATACCATTCGCCAATTGTCAGGGGCTATTGGTACAGCAGTGGTCATCACTGTATATACTATTCAAGCAACTTCCCATGCCTCTGATCTATCCATGGAAAATGGAAACATTACAGCTGCCAAACTAGCGAAATTAGCTTCGATCTCTGGTTCAAGTGATGCCTATGCATTTATGCTCGTCTTGTCTTTTGTGGCGTTAGTGTTTGCATGCTTTATGCCTAAAAAAACAGCTAGTCAAAAACGCGAAAGCGCATCACACACCTGATAAATTTAACATCGCATTCATTATGTCTAAAAGCAAGCCTATCTGAGACTTGTCAGATAGGCTTGCTTTTTATACTTATTATAGTTGTTACATCCAATCAGCTGTCTTCCCTCCTTTAACCTGTTCGGTCTATAATGATAACTAGCAAATTTCCACTAGAAGGACTAGAGGCCAAAATAAAAGCAACCGCTTATCAAAAGGCGGTTGTTTTACTGTTTAACCAAAGGAGCCACACTAAAATGTTCTTCCATTTGCTTGGCCAAACATTCTACTTGCGATCTGTTGCTCAAAGTAAAGGTGAGCTTGCTGTCTTTCCCTGGATCTATCCCTACCACTTTGAGCCCTCTTTCCCTGCATTTCAATTCCACATCATTTTCAAACAAAAAATCATCGAGTTGTCTGTAACTTTTGATCTCTTTCAAATCCATGTATCCATCCCCCTCCAAAGGACTATTTCTCTCTCCAATTAGAAATTCCTGCTAATTTTTCTTTTTAACCTCCAATCAAAACAGTAAAATGTGCCCAGGAAATAAAAAGGAGAGTGAGACATAAAAAGGTATGAGAACGCAATTATACCTACAATTTTACATTCACCGGCTTTACAGCTTTAGAAGTTCTGCAGAAACGGCAAGGAGTCAGGCGGCTGAGAATTTGCAAAGTCACTATTCCCCCACTTAAAGCTACAGAAAGCCGTGCTCCTGTTGAATTTAAAGGAAAAAATGCCGTCTTGAGGAACGGGCGAAAAGGTTGGCAATAAAAATCAGCCCCACTCAAACGAACGGGGCTCTTCTCATTTAAACCTATGTTCAAAAGCGCTAAAAAATTTTTTTCTTCCGTTTCATCTGGTGAGCTTAATTAGCTTTAAAGTTATATAAAGGCTTAATTACTTTTTCGATTGTTAAGGACTCTTCCACATTGCTCATAATTTCATCTATCGGCTTATAAACCATTGGCGCTTCATCAAGCGTACTTTCTCCAATGGATGTGGTCCATATGCCATTCATAGAGTTTTTAAAATCATGTAATGATAAAGTTTGTTTAGCCTTCGATCGTGACATGATACGACCTGCTCCGTGCGGTCCTGAAAAATTCCAATCCGGATTTCCCTTTCCTATGGCAATAATAGAACCATCTCTCATATTAATCGGAATAATTACTCGCTCACCTTTTTGTGCAGAAATTGCCCCTTTACGCAAAATCATATTCTCCATGTCAATGTAATTATGAATGGTAGTGAAACTATCAGTGATCGCCCATCCCATGCGTGTCACAATCTCATCTACCATCGCTTTACGGTTCAACATAGCGTACTCCTGAGCTATTTTCATATCATTCATGTAATCGTCAAAGCCTTGCCCTTCAAGATAGGCTAGATCCTTTGAAACTTTTGGTCGACTAATTGCTTGTAGAGCATCTGGGATTTCTGCTTGTCTGCCTTCTTTCTTAAGACGCTCAATCACTTCTTTTCTCTGTTCGGTGATATCAGTCAGCTCATCGTAAGCACGCTTTTGATAATATTCAGCCACTTGTTTGCCAAGATTCCGTGAACCAGAATGAATCACCAATACTACTTTATCATCCATTTCGTTCAACTCGATGAAGTGATTGCCACCCCCAAGCGTACCGATAGAATCCTTTGCCCGATTCAAATTAAATGGAGCGCGAACATCTCTAAAATTGATACGTTTAGAAAGCGGGTGACGCTGACTTCTAGAACGAACACTAAAGCCGCTTGGCACAAATTTGCGTACAGTATCATCAAGCTGATCAAAATTGACTTCTGTTTTATGTTTATCAATGACAGCCACTTCCATGCCGCAGCCAATATCGTACTTTATATCCTCTAATTTCTTAGGGAGTGGACTATACCTTCACTACAGTCATCGGAGTAGGCAGCTCCTACTGTAGGCTCGCCGTGTTAATTATTCCACCAAGTTAAATTGTTCTTCCTGTTGGCAGGAATTAAAGCCGGAATATTCGCCCCGTTCTGTTCACTGACATATCCTTAAACCATCATAGGGAACGTTCCCATTTGTCATTCAACTACACGTCTTGCTTCTATCATGTAGCGTTGGATAGCGGGATGTGGAATAATTCTGCACCTAAGTCTGCTAACAGGGTGCAAGTCTCTGAACCATTTGACTATGTCACCATAGCCTCTGGCTGCTGATTGCCCTCGTCTTTACGTTAGGGTTTCCAGCAATTGAGCGAGTTTTTTAACGTTGGAGCCGATTTAGTTAACCCCAACTAAATTTGGAACAATTTTGTCTTGAATGGTCATAGTGGTTCCGATTGTGCATCCAGCCCCCGCGTGGGTATCCGGCATAATCCGGATCTTGGAATCTTGAGCAAACTCTTGGTTGCATAGCTCAACAATTTGAGACATGGCTGTTTGCTCCACATTGTCCGTAAATACCTTTGCCATATTGTATTTCCCGTTTAATTCTAGCATCCTATAACCTTCTCTCTATTTTATCTAAAACAGTCTACTAAAATTTGTATTTTTACTTTTTCTTATTATACATCATATTTCTATTCTGCCCGTTTATCAACAGTACCGTAATACAATCTTTTCTCGATTCTTAAATGACCCCTGTTTCCTGTCGTGCAGTGAATATGCGTACAATTATCTATTTCTTTTCATGTACTATTTGCTAATAATAATTGATAATTTGTAGCTTACAAGATTGCTCAACCTTGTCAAAAACTCATCTAACAGTTCATTGGATGGAAATTTGCATTCGAGAAGATAGCAACTTTCTCCACTGGTCTTGTAGTTATTTATTATGTGTGGCTCTTGTTGTTTTATGAACGACAGGTACGGTTGATGATTTGGGCTTTTTGTATAAATGTGAATGATTGCATGAACGGAATAACCCATTTTCACCTGATTGACTTTAATCGTGTATCCCTCAATAATTCCACTTTCCTCTAATTTGGCCACTCTAGCTGAAGCAGCTGGTCCAGTCAAATGGACTTTCTTTCCGAGTTCTTTCATTGTAATCCGACTGTTCTTGGTCAATTCATTTAAGATATGAATATCCGTGTGATCTAACATTTATTGAACTCCTTTCATTAATAAAGTAAAACAGCCATAAGACTTTATTTAATCTATGTATCCGTCTATGAGTCACAGTATAGAATATACATTGTTCAAGAAAATTTCAAAGAAGAGGAGTGAATGAATATGAATATACAGCAAATTCGTAATGCAACTATAATCGTTGAATACGCAGGAAAAAAGTTTTTAATCGACCCAATGTTAGCGGAAAAAGGCGCCTACCCTCCTTTCCCAAATGCACCCAGACAAGATCAGAATAATCCTTTAGTCAGCTTACCCACATCCGTTGATCATATTATCCAAAATATTGATGCAGTTATCGTTACTCACCTTCATTATGATCATTGGGATGATGCAGCTAAAGAAGCATTGCCAAAAGAGATCAAAATATATGCTCAAAACGAAGAAGATGCGGCAGAAATCCGAAATGCAGGCTTCCAAAATATAGAGATTTTACAAGAGGACACAGCCTTTGAAGGTATCCAATTGATTAAAACAAAAGGTGAGCATGGAAGAGGAGACATTTTACAACTTGCTGGTCAAGTATGTGGAGTGGTCTTCAAACATCCAACGGAAAAAACTTTGTATGTAGCTGGAGATACAGTCTGGTATGAAGAAGTTCACAAAGTCATCGACACAAATAAACCGGAAGTCATTGTGGTCAATGCCGGAGATAATCAATTCTTTGAAGGCGGTTCTCTAGTCATGGGGAAAGAGGATGTCTATGAAGTGTATAAAACTGCTCCCAACGCTAAAATTATTGCCGTTCATATGGAAGCTGTCAACCACTGGACTTTGTCAAGAGAAGAATTAAAGAGTTTTATGAATGAAAAAGGCATCTCTAATGTTTTAGTGCCAGCTGACGGAGAATCCTACTTATTTTAGAAGATACATTCAATAAAAGAAAGAACCTCCCTGAAGAAGTATCCATTCAGTGGAGGTTCATTTTCATAACCTGATAAGTTTTCCAAATGACTCTTATGATTATTAGGAATGTTAATAGACCCACTTATACTAAAGTACCTTTTCGTTCAATAAAACTAGAATTTGTATTCATATATCGCCCAGGGAAGCCATAATACAGGTTCCGTGCCTATCCTTTCATCATTGCTATACTCACAATACTTCATGGCCATTTCCAATGTAGGGATGAGGCCCTTTTCGTTCAAAGAAAATGTGAATTTATCGCTATAGTCTTTTTCTAAACCATTACAAATATAAGAATGGAACGTTCCACATTCAAAACCCAATACCTCATATCCGTTTAACATTGATGCTTCAGTATCTACTGGTATCTTATTCATTAATAGCGCTTCAACGCCATACCGCTCTTTAGCAGGTAAAGAAAGTGTCTCTTCCTCATCTAAAAATTCTCCTACAAGACTTTCAGGCAAAGCCACCCCGATGATCTTTATGTCATTCAAATGACTTAGAAACATGTGGGCAAAATCCCTTGCTATATCAACTGTGGTAAACACTTGTGGAAATTGAAACGTTCCCTCCTCAAATTTATCCACTACCCATCGTTCCATTTTCTCAAAGATACTTCTTGAAAGATTCCATTTCTCAGCGTAATTTCGTTTATTCTTTTGTGAATCTCCCCATAATATGTTTATTTCAGGATGAAGATCACATAGACACTCACTAGCTGATACAATTATTTCTGGCAGGAAAGATTGATCCATATAATTTGCTCTTTTTGAAGGGGAAATAACATAGTAACCACCTGAAATGTAATTCATGTATACACCCTTTCTTAAACTAGCAACATCGTTATTTCAATCCCTCTTTGTGAGTGAAAGCGCCCCAAGAAATTGAATGAATGGCTTTATACACCTTTAATTCACATATCATCACATCTAGCTTTTCATGTCTCCCACAACCAAAGAGCCCCCGAAGCAATCATCCACATCAAAATAGAGATAATTAAACTACTGATTGCTTCTACCCATGTATACCTTCTAACACGTTTTTTCATTATCTGGTCCGTACTAAAAAATAATATCGAAGCACCCAGACTAAACCATCGCAGGATAAGACCAAAGAGAACATGCAACATTGCAGAGACGACAAATTCTGCTTTTTTCCTCTTAATTTTAATGGATATGAATTCACCAACTTTATCACTAATTATAGATGTAAAAACTCCGTATAGTAAAATAGCTGGAAAGGTATACATCATGTACAGTGTAAATATTGAAACAACAGCAAACAGATACTCTCCTGTTGAGTTAATAGGTTTCCCAAAGGGATTGGGTTCAATTAAGCTTAAGAGAACAGTAAATAACGTGCCGGAGATTGTGGCTGAAACTATTTTCCTCTGTAAAATGTGTATTCCCCCTATTTTTAGCTGTTTTTTCTTTATTACCCCCTCTATAAATAGATTCATCCTCTTAATGTATCCTCAGGAGTTTTTCTTTATTGCATTGCCAAAGAACGTTATTTTCACTAAAAAAGCAACGATAACTAATACAAAGGTAAATTTTAATTAATAAGGTCCTAAAAAATCAGATGCTATTTGCTGTACACATAGTCAGTCAGCCCAAAGCCTTCGCCTTGTCCAGCAATTACTCAACAAATATAAAAATCAGTAAACTGATTGCTAAAAAAGCATATGCAATTTGAAAGGTGAGGTACATTGTAAATTCAAAGGTTGAAAGTTTTCTTTGTTTCTTATTTTTTACTAGCTGTCTAAAATAAAAAGAAGAACTAATTATCAGTACCGTTATAACAATTGTACGCAAAACTTCTGCTAAGATGATCAATTGAATCAACTCCTTCTTAATCACCTTAAGTCCGACAGGTGTGTTAAAAAATGGTCCAATCGTCCCCACTGATTGCTAGATGCAAATGATCCCTTTTAGAATAGATTCAAGAAAATGCCGATCTACATTGATACAGAAATATCTATTCACTAAAACAAGCGATTTCTTCAGACTAGAAATCGCTTGTTTTGGTTTATTTGTTTTACAAAAGAAGCCTTTGATTTGCATGAGTATGCTTGCCACTATGGGACAAATTCCACTTGACCCGTAAACAATAAAATAATTGCAATGAACCAAAATATAAAAAATGAAGAGGAGAGAATTAAAAATAGAATGGTAAGTATATTTTCCTCCGGTTTCTTTACTATTCCAGTTATGGACAGGACGATCCCGATACCTGTAAGCCAAAAAGTACGCCTCTTCATCATAACTCATACAGGAAGCGGTTAATCTCTAAGTTGTTTCTCCTGATTTTCAATGACTTTATCAAGTTTGCTTTCGATTCTCTCTAAAGCATCGCTTCTATAAAATTGATTTTTGCGAAGCCCTCTAATAAATAAAAACACTGACACAAAGAATAAAATTACCAATAAAAGCATAGCGATTTGAAATATTACATCCCCAATATTAACCATAGTCACCTCATAAGTTTAAATATCCATTCCTCTATTGCTTTAAAAATGCATGCATTGGTGCAGGGAGCTATCCCCAGCCCAACAGCTGAATAAAATAATTAATGTAAAAAATAATGATTGCACTACTCGATGTTAAAAAAACAAGTGTAGCAACATACTGTTTTGAATTCCTTAAATACTTCCACTCGAGGAAAGCTTGAAACCCCAACAACAGAGCCAAATACACGATCCAATACCATTTGATAATATCTGTATCCTTCGTAACAGCAAAACCTAGAGCACATAAAAAGACAACTAAGATGATGCTCCTCCCCCATCGGTCAATGTTTTTGCCAGGAGTTTCTGAAATCTTCTTTCTTTCTACATCAAATAGTTTATCTATTATTTTTTCTAGAGTGATAAATACAAGACTTAAAATTATGATAACAATAACAAAAATGAAAAACTTCAAACACTTGTCTCTCCTCTTTTATATTTATATTACCACAAAAATTACATTTATTGATAAATTAACCATAATGATCAAAGAATCAAGAACTCAAATAACACCTGCTTATGATCCTCGGTAAGATGGTGGATTGGTCTTAAGAGAGATTCGTATGTTTTCAGTCTTTCATCTATCCTTCGTTGAGCTGGATAACGTTGGACGTTTCCGCTTTCGTATGATTGCCTCTTCATACATTTTATTCTTTCCCCTATCCTCATTGAGATATCTTCAAGCTGGAAAGATAAATGCTTACACTTGCTTTATTTGCCGCATAGCTCAATATTTTAGATTTGTTGGTTTAAAACCTGACGTTCTCATCTTTATTATGCTTTTTTTACAGTAGACTTTTGATACTCCGTATTTTCTATCAATCCATCTCCTCGTTTCAAACTAGTGGACTTTAACTTGCCTGTATACTCTTTTTCCTTCCAGTGAATAGTAATTACAAACGCTTTAGGGAGGTTATATTCATGGACGGAATGCACTTAAGGTTGGAAGTTAAAAATCTTTACCTTAGAGTAGCTAATGTCACTCGTGACAACAAAAGCTATGTACTTTTAACTGCCTATGATGATACTAATAATGAACTTGTATTGGAGCTAACACATGAGCAAGCTGGATGGTTGGAAGACCAATTTTATGCGGCTAACCGCAGGTATGAAGAGAGACTGACAAATCCACAATCAGCTAATGAGCCCGTCCCCAATCCAATTTTAAAGCCAACCGATGGACAGGAACCCATGCATTGAATATGTAGGACAATCAAATACCGCCTTAAAATGAAACTTCTAAAAACCACCTTTAAGTTGCAATGAGGGTATTAAATACTTACATACAACTTAAAGGTGTTTTTTCTATGGACACAAGATTGAGTTATCTGGCGAAAGCCGAAAAGACAGCAGACATGCGAATGGCTGCTGTTCCTATGAAGAAAGGATGGATGAAGTAATATCAAACCGGATTTTCACCAACCTATCGGGAGACTATAGGCTCATAGCCATCCCCCCCACTTCAAGAGGGAAATGACAAAATGACAAACCGAAAACTTTTGCCTAACATAACTATATGCCATCATTTAAGCATTTCCCTCATCGGTAGAAGAAAGACGCAGCGGACGGCTTTGAACAAAGGATTAAGCTACTGTAACTCTATTCCTGCCTATGAAAGAAATGTCCCGGTTGCCTTAAGTATGATTCTTCACCAGCTTGAATTAAAAATAATTCTTCAAAACTAAAGGATAACGATACCTTCATCTGCCATTATGTAATCCGGCTAACACCATTTCCTCTATCTTCCTCATTAAAAATAGTCTCCTCTTTCAAAAAGGTAATAGCAAAATCCCGAAAACTGTTAACAACAAATGAGCTCTTTCTCTCTTTATTCCAAGCAATCCCTACCGTTTGAAAGCAATCTGGATTTGAAATCTTTAAGATTTTTACATTGTCTAAATACACATCTAAAAATGAATTTTTAAAAATAAAGGAAATTCCTTTTCCTTCGTTCACTAATTGTAAAATCACAGACAGGTCTTCCCCTTCAAAGGCAATACGCGGAGTAAAACCCGCTTTTTCGAATATTCGATTTTCTGTTGTGCGAAAACTTTGACCTGTTTCTGACAAAATAAACAGTTCCTCTTTAGCCTCGATCAATGAAACACTTTCTTTAGCTGCCAGAGGGTGATTTCTTGGAACGACTAAAAAGACCTCTTCCGTAAATAGCGGCACCCACTCTATCCTTCGATCCACAATGGGATGAATAACAATCATCAAATCAATTTCACCGGAAATTAGCTTTTGTTGGGCTAATTTATCTGGTAATAAATACTGGTGGAATTTAACATTGGGGCGCTTTTTATAAAAATCAAAAAATAATTTGGGCAACAGCTTTGAATTCATTACGTTAATCGTTACACTATCTTCACGAATATTAGCCAGCTCTTGAATTTCTAGTTTTGCCGCCTGCAAATCAGCTAAAGCCTTTTCTGCCTTTTCATAAAAAATACGACCATATTCGTTTAAACGAATAGATTTCCCTTTTCGATCAAATAGCGGCACCCCAATATCATCCTCTAAACGGGCAATAGTTTTACTTAAGGAGGATTGTGAAATCTCCAACTCCAATGCAGCTTTTGACATATGCTCAAATCGCGCGACTACTAAAAAATATTCTAATTGCGTTAATTGCATTTTCATTCACCTTCTTATGCTTATAACTATAAAGGAATAAGCTCATTCTCACAAAAATATTGAATGCGCTTTTTTAAGAAAGCTATACTACACATGTAACCAATTAAGCAGCTTTTATGATGAACACCAAAGAGCAATGAGGAGGAAAATAATATGAGCATAAAAGATTTTGAAGGTCGTGTTGTCTTAATCACTGGAGCAGCAACTGGGATTGGACGTGCTACAGCGCTTGCTTTTGCTCGCCGTGGTGCGAAAGTGGCCATTGGTGACGTAGATGATCGCGCAAAAGAAACCGTGGAACTAATTGAAAAAGAAGGCGGAGAAGCTGTATTCTTTAAAACAGACGTGACAAACTCAGAACAATTAAAATCACTTGTTAAACAAACAGTAGAAAAGTTTGGTGGATTACATCATGCATTCAATAACGCTGGCGTTTTAAATAAACCAGCAAAATTCGTAGATATTGAAGAGGATGCATTTGATAAAGTGATGTCTGTTGATGTAAAAGGTGTATTCTTTGCTGTGAAACATGAGCTTGAACATATGATTGCTAACGGTGGGGGTACCATTGTAAACACTGCTTCAGTAGCTGGTTTAATCGCAGACCCTAATATGGCACCATACGTTACTGCCAAGCATGCAGTAACTGGTTTAACGAAAGCAGCTGCCATTGATCACGCCGAAGATGGCATCCGTGTAAACGCTGTAGCACCAGGTTTAACAGAAACACCAATGACTCAAATGTGGAAAGATGATCCAGAGACATGGGCAGAAGTTATTTCTAACGTTCCAATGCGCCGTTCTGCTAAACCAGAAGAAATCGCTGAAGTAGTAGTCTTCCTTTCTTCCGATGCGGCAAGTTTCTGTAACGGTTTTGTTTATGCAGCCGATGGCGGACAAGTTGCTCACTAATAGTAAACACGCTAAATAAACAAAAATAATTCTTAAGTCAATTCATTACTCTTGATGTTTAATCATTCATGGAGAACAAGGTCATTATACTTTTCGTTTTTGGAAATGTTAAGATACCTTGTTCTTTTCTTATGTCATATAAACTTATATGCTCTTCTTTCATTAAAACTCCCTCTTTAGTCGGAGAAGAAGGATGATGTTACTTTCAATATGCAGAGTTACCAAATTTGTTTAATTTTACCTGGTTCACCTTCTCAGTAACTGCTCTTACTATCTTCATTATTAATAAAACGGCCACTGTGGTTAAAGGGATTCATCCTGAAAAACAAAATTTCCCATCAAACTCAATTATCCTTTATCAATTGCCCAACAAAGATAGACAACCTACCGACTTCCCTCTCCCCTTTCGGTTTTTTTTGCAAAACACAACGTACAGTGAATAATCATGAGATGAAAGAAAATGAGAAACAGGTGGATAAGACTTTAACGAAGATATATTAAATGAAATGAATAAATCCCACTGAAAACATAAAAAATCAGCGGGATTTCGCTTTGTTTATTTCATATTGGCAAATGGTGACTATCCCAGCAGTGAGGATAGATGAAATGTTTTTTTATTATTTTGCTATCCTTGTTAGTCCTGATCAAACCATAGTTGATCTTTGTTATCCACGTCGCCGTTATAATTAATTAAAATTTCTTCTCCTGCTTTTATATCTGTGAAAGCATAGAAATCAAATGTGTGATTCTTAAAATTAATCTCATACGTGGCATTCGGTTCATAAGAATGATTAAACAGCATTCCATAACCAAGAAGGATGGCCGAGTGATTTATCCCATACTCAAAAGCGTAATCCGCAAGTAAAGTTTTCTCAATGTATGGATGTTGGTCATTCGGATAAGAAATAACTGGCGCTTCATGCAACAGCTCTCCTTTTTTGATATCACATGTAGCAAATACCCCTCTATTGAATTCTCCATCACTTAGGGGAGATGTTTTTATCTCAATCATGTCGTTCGCCTACTCACTTTTAAAATTTTCTTTCTAGTGGAAACATCAATTTGAGCATTAAGCCCTTTTTATTCAGTAAAAAGTCTCTTCGTTTTGTTAAAAATATGGGCTAGTCTGTGCGCAGCTCATTCCGGACTCCATACGTTAGCGTGACGCTTTTGGCGGTTGGCATACGTCACATTTACGCTGGTGATTATTTTTAAACTTTGTAAATGTTTTTTCAAAATTGCTGCCACAAGCACATTTAAACAGTAACTTTTGTGAAAAACCATGATATTCCGTCGTTAGCAGCTTGCTTTCCGAGTTATTCTCAACGAATTCTTTAATTTTACCGATTGTCCATCGCTTATTCATTCTCTTACACCTCCATATTTTATCGCTAGGCGGAGGCTTTTACCAGGCATCCGTTCAATTATGACCAAAAGTCGTAATTATCCTAAGTTTCTCATTATAACATGAGCTGGCACACAGTTAAATAGAGCGTTATTTTGACGAGTGCTAAATGATTACTCCCTGTCACAGTACATTGTTCGATCTCTCCTCTTTTAGGAATGGCATGAAATGGCTTGACCATTCCATCTATCCCCATTCTAAAATTATTTCTCTATCCTGAGAAAGAACACATATGAATCACAAAAATTCCAACTGCCAAACTATCATTACAAAACACCTGATAATAAAGACCTACCCCATGCATTTCCCTCCTCGTTCCGAAGACAAAATACGGATAATCATTGCTCATCTCAAGGACTTTTGTCGTTATTTGACGAAAAGATAATATAGCATTTCAATTCAATTTATAGGATACTATAGAAGGTGTTTTTCTGCTTATACACGTGATAACGTGTCTTTATTTTTATGTCATTACCAGTACTTTAATCACAAGTCTTATTATCTATTTATAAAAGGAGCTACATTATGTTTAACAAAAAATCAGAATTATTTAAGCCTATTGCTGCGGCTGTCCTGTCTTTATCCTTGCTTGGCAGCTCATTTACACCTTTTGCCATAAATGTTCAGGCAGCTGCACCTACAACAGCTGTTACTTCAAAGGTTACTGAAGTCATTGATGGAGACACTATTAAAGTCATGTATAAAGGTAGAAAAGAAACTGTGCGTATGATTTTGGTGGATACACCCGAGACAAAAGACCCCAACAAGTGCGTGCAATTATTTGGTCCAGAAGCATCTGACTTTACCAAAAAAAGCTTACAGGGAAAAAATGTGAAAGTAGAACTTGGTGTTCAGACTCGTGACCAATACGGCCGTGTTCTTGCTTATATTTATTTAGATAACAAAATGTTCAACAAAACATTATTAGAAAAAGGATTGGCCCGTGTTGCGATCTTTCCGCCAAACACTCAGTATTTAGAAGAGTTACAGGCTGCTGAAGCCACTGCTAAAGAAAAAAAACTTGGCATCTGGTCTAGTGCAAACGCTATGAATGGAGCTTGTGCTCCAAAAACCACACCAGTGAAACCAAAACCGGCTCCAGCAAAGCCAGCGCCTAAACCAAAGCCGGCTCCAAAGCCAAAGCCAGCGCCTAAACCAGCGCCCAAGCCTGCACCTAAAAAAGAATCATTTAAAAACTGCACAGAGCTTAGAAAGAAATATCCAAAAGGTGTGGCCAAGGGACACCCTGCTTACGATTCAAAACACGACCGCGATAAAGACGGTTGGGCTTGCGAGAAGTAAGTAACTACTACAGCCTCACATTAAAGCTACTTTAAAATAGGTAGCCGTAATGCACGGCAATGAGCCTGGACTTCAAAATTGAGGTCCAGTTTTTTATTTTCTATATAAAAGAAAGCCGAAGGTTCATTTTGTAAGTTAACAACAAAGACAACCAAATTAATTTTAATAAGTTGTTCATAAGTTCCCTTTGTAGGTTAGCAATGCTTCATATTATAATTACATAACTGACTTACCTCTGTTATTTTCTCCACCCGCTGTGTACATATGGGTAATGTTGTATCTAACTAAGAAAGGCCGTTTAATACAAATCTAGAACAATGGCAAGAAAGGATTTTTAAGGATACTGACGAAGCGGGAATAAACATTGTGTTAGATAGGATTGAAGGAAAAACAGTTACTTGGCTGTTCTCTACAAAGGAGAAACTTATGTGAAATGGGAACTGGCTAAGAAGGCTAACACAAATGCATTAATTGATGATGTCCGGATTATCGCTGCACTCCAAAAAGCTAGCCAAGTTTTCGAAGAACCAACGTATAAACAATGGGCCCAAAGCATTCAAAACACGATAGCGAAAAAGCAAAAGAAAGCAGGTTATTATGTTGACTTCTACGATTGGTCGCTGGAAAAGTCATCGTCACGAATGACTCTAAGTTATTTAACACCGGATTTTTTTCTCTTTTCCCAGACACCCTGCAATCGAAGCAGCTTCTCACTCGCTTAAATAACAACAAGGATCTCTTCTTTCCCGAATATTATAATATAGAAAAAGAAACCTATGTGCACAATAAAACGGTGCATATGATCGATCAGTTGCTAATTGCTATTAATCGGAAAAATATTGGCTACAACTCGGATCAACTAAATGAATGGCTGTTAAAAGAGTGGAACAATAAGCACAAACTTTTTGGTCAATACGATCGCCAATCTCTACAGCCTGCTGTTTCGTATGAGTCATTATCTGTGTATTATTATTTGCAAGCTTATCTGAAACGAATTGGCAAGCAGGACATAGCTGAAGAGGTCATCAAGCGAGCCAAAGAACTAGATGAAGATCCCGTTCGCCACCATGCTCATTTTTTTGATTACATTCATTATCAACACCTATTTATTTATGAAAAAAAAACTGTTTAAAAGTCGGCCATGCGTTGACTTTTAAACAGCCTTTCTAAATACAAATTTGACCCATCACCCTCTATGAGACAAGAAACAGGTTACTATTTTTTCTGCTTTCAATTTTGAATTCAGCTCTTCTAAACTGTGCTTATCTGGAAGTTTAATAATCCCCGGGCGTTTCCTTATGTGCTCATACTATACACATACGCTCAAAATGAATCCGCAAAACTTTACAAGAAAGAGGTGTCTGTTTGAATAAAAACTCAGTTATTTATACTGCTATAACTATCATTATTTGGCTCTTTTTTATCGCTGTAAAGTATTATAATGTCAAATATGGCGCATTTAGCGTGAGCCCTTGGGGAGCACATAATTTTGTAAATATAACGCTGCAGCTCTGTTTTATTGTTTTACCTATAGTTGCGCTTGTATTGTCTCTTTTGATTAACCAAAGACCGCTTAAGTATATATTACTGTTAGGCAATCTTGTAACTTTTTATTCTTTTTCAATCGCTTTTATTCTAGCATGGTTAGATTATTTTAGAGGATTTTAAAAGATAAAGTTTATTTGCCTTTAGTTTTTATTTATAGACATGTTTTCGTATTTATGAAAGCTTCGCTAGCGGCTGCACTGACTGAAAACGACTTTTTACTGATTCTCATGATAATGCACACAGTCCTCTTCACTATGTTTGGTGGGTTTTTTAATCTCTCTATACCTTGGGCTATACCTTTCACAAAACTGCTTGACAATCTTCCCTTTTTTCCTTACTCCATAATAATACGTTATATCTGGCTCATCTTTGAACTTCACCATATATTGAGTATGAAGATATTCTTTATTTGAAGATTCTTTCGGTTCACCCTCATGCTGTTCTATTATCGATTCCTCCGTATACCCCATTTTCTCAAGATAGGAAGGTACATGCTTATTGACGAGATAGATTTCGTATGGGTTACCGTAGTTCAGACGGAGGATCATCATAAACGGCACTAATAAAAAGAGCAGGCTAACCGCCGTTATTATAAGTACGATCTGCTTAGTGGTCATGTTTGTGATCTCCTTAAATTCATTATACTCTCCTGCAAATCTTAAAGAGTGGTGGCATTATTTTTTAAAAGTTCATCAAAATATATAAGCGTTTCATCTTGATCCAATGAACTAAACCACCGGTAATTGTCCCTATCAATAATCCGATAATGTTTGCTGATCACATTCTGCTGTAAAATGAAGTCGTTTTCTTTTTTAATCTGTTTCCACCAAATCTTTCCACCGAGTGTTTTTTCTCTAGGTCTATCAATGTTCCCGTGTGCTAATGTTTCTATTACTTCCAGAGGGTCTTCACCTAAGGCTGCCTGAATAACTTCAGAATCTCTAAATAGAGCGCAAAGAGCAATGACGCACGTCCATGTAGCAGACGTTCGCCCTTTTTCAATCTGAACTAATGTTTTTTTAGAAATCCCAAGGACCTCTGCCATTTTCTCTTGTGTATATCCTTTTTCATGTCTTACTAGTTTTACTTTTTTGGAAATAACATCAATCACATCTTTCTCATTCATAGAGCATCCCCTTAGTTACTTATGTTTAATTTAGTGTAATTTTACACATTTGGAATTCAAATATCAACAATAAACTGGAAATTTATCAAGTATATTGAAAAGGACAGATTTAATTTCCTTTGTCCTTCTCTAGGCATTTCTCTAAATTCAAACAAAAAAAGCTGAGGATCCTTTTAGATACTCAACTTCTTTTTATTTATGTAAATCATTCTATGGATGATCCCTCGTTTGCGCATACAAATCAAATTAAATCCATTCAGCAAACCAAGCGACATAGTAAGCAGCAGGAATAAATAAAAGCTGCGCCACAAACGTGCCTAATAATTTTGAACTGACCATTGTAAGGGAATAACTTTTTAAATAAACATAACTGCTTTGTTTTTTAACCACTCTATCAGCCAATACTGAAGCTTTCGGATCAACAAATAGCGTCAACAGAATAGTTGCCACACCATTGATAATGCCTGATGACATTAAGGCAGCCTGCGAGTAATCTTGTGGAACTAGCATAGATGCATATATAGACGAAAGGACACCAATAGTAAAAACAGCTGAAATAATGACATTTATCACGAAAATCCGCTTAGGGATTGTTTTTAAAGTAATCCCTTTAAGGTATGTTAATCTGGGTAGCCTAAAACAGCTAAATCCCTTTGCAATTCCTTTTTTATTAACATACTTAAAAAGCAGTGCCATGATTGAACCTCGCTCATTAGATAATTGAACAATAGCCCGTGAAAAGATATTAATGAACGTAGGAAAGAGAAGAATTCCAAGTAATACCCCAACAGACGTTACTCCAATTAAAATTCTGTATTGCTCTTCTATGTAGTCTAATTTGTTTAAGTGCGGTGCTTCTGCAATAAGCTTTGCTGTTAGTGGCTGTTGGATCATGGTAGAAAATCTTGAAATGATCACTAACGTACTAAACAAGGATAAAGCGGTTGCTATTAACTTTACCCTCGCCCCCGAAATTCTAGCTGAATAAGCTAACGTTTCAATCATTGTGATGATCAGCAGGAATACAGATATGATGATTACTTTACTCGTAACTAAGCTCATAAAACTTCCCCCTTGAAAGACAGCCTAACTGTATGATAAACCAAGTTGCAAAATCGATTCACCTCTCAGTAGTTGAAGATGTTCTTAAAGAATGCAATGACTACTGCATATGCCTTTCATTCACATTCTTTTTACCATCAGCCTCTCGTTTTTTCTTTTGCCAGCGAGTTCACTGTTACTATCAATTCCTTTACTTTTACTGCCACCATTTTACTAACTTTCTCGATATCTGAAGTGCCTTCTCCTTGTTGATTTAGTGCATATGCTCCGCCCTTCATATTCTCTTGTTTCGTTGCAGTGTCGTGCGCTATATTTTTTACTTTCCCATTCCAAACCACCTTTATGTATTTCAATAACAATAATACCATATAAAGGAATAAATTGTCTGACTGATAGAAATCTATATGCTCTATTGTACAAAACAAATGGATGGAACGGATGTTTGACCTTTTAATGGGTCTGCCGCTTTGTTATTCTAATGATTACTTGTAAATGAAAGCAGAGAGATGACAATGACAAAAACAAAGTTGGCATTCGTTTTGCTAGGTGTCATGAACTTGATTCTTATCCTTATGCATCTAACAGGCTATTTCATCCTTTTCTTTAGACAAACCGGTTATATGATTCCTCTAGCAGTTGATATTATTATTTTAGCTATACTTGGCTTTCGCTCTTCTCGATATAGTAATAGATTGATTATTGCAGGCCTATTCCTAAGTGTTCCATTCTTACTCATGCTCAATCTTTGGGTTCAAATAAGAGATTATAGCTACAAGAAAATTGATTCTCCCCATGGTCAACAGTCGCTTATCATTGAGTATCGGGACTTTACATTAGGTGAAACCACGTATTATTACCATTTTTACAAGACAATATTCGGTTTTGTTGGCAAGCGCCTTGATGATCAGTCTATTGAAATGGTTAATTATGATCGTGGAATTCGGTTGACTGCAGAAGAAGCATTAGGATTAGGCAGAGAACAATGGATCACTAAAAATATTGTTCGCTTCCCTACTTGGGAAGGAATGAAAGACATACATTTGGCTCCTTCTCGATCGCCAGTGAGTTCAGCCGATATTGAAGCTTTCATCAATATGGCGAAGAATAAGAAGAATGGCCGAACCTTAACGGTAAATGGTAATCAATTAGAAATAAGATATGACGAAATGTCCGGTCAAAGCTGGATTGAGGTAACTAGCGACGGTGTAATCCCTAGGCAACAATGCTCTCGCATTGTGCCCAATGAAGAAAGCCAATTTTATATGTTGGAAGAATGTACGCATCGGTGGGAATATCCTCTGTATCCTATGACAGAAGGCAAGTAACTTATCAAAAGTGTAGACATAATTATAAAATGACTCCTGGACTTCTACAGCTTTATTGATGTTTTCAAGTGTGCGAGATCGTTTCTCCCTTCCGAAAATCAGGTAAGGGGGTATATGTGTTTCAGAGTAAAAATTTAATAATTACTCTAGAAGAGACTTTTGTGTAGATATCTATGTTAGAATGGGGTGGTAAAATTTTATAAAGGAGTAATATTTATGAAAAAGAGTTTACTGTTTACTTTTTTGTTTTTTTTATTGGCGATTCCTCTTCTTTCTCCTTCTACAACTGTCAAGGCAGCTAGCTTTGTAGATGTCCCTTCTCGGGCGTTGAAAGAAGTAAATTATCTGGAAGAAGGTGGAATAGCCAATGGCTCATCTGCCACTACTTTCGCTTCAGATAAAACGGTAACACGAGCGGAAGCAGCAGCCTTCATTGGACGTGCCCTTCAATTGAATGGTACAAAGCGTACAACCAACTTTAAGGATGTGGCACCGGGCAACTTCTCTTCCGGTTATATCCAATCTGCTGTAGAAAAAGGCATCCTCTCTGGATACTCTGGAGGCAGGTTCCTTCCATATAACGAAGTCACACGTGGTGAAATGGCCGTTATGCTATCGAAAGCTTTTGGTTATGAATTTGGTGGAAGCCTCTCCGGTGCAGCCAAAGCATTGACAACACGCGGCATCGCAAACGGGCTTGAGAACGGCACATTTGGATCTAATCAGCCGATCATTCGTGCAGACTTCGCTGTGTTTTTGGCTCGTGCCATCCATCCTGAATTCCGAACAAAAGAGTCAGCAAGCTTTGATAAAAGACGCTGGGTAGATGTAGATGATTTGAATGTACGTACCGGTCCGGCTGCCAAATATACGAAAACCGGGTCTCTTAAAGAAAACACGAAGGTGCTTGCGGGACATGAAGTAGGTAGTTGGATTTATATCCAATCCGGTCATATTACTGGTTTTGTACATAAAAGCTATTTACGAGAGACAGAGGAAAGAAGTAGCATTGGAGAGGCAGATCCACGTCTTGCCAAGCAAACGATTATTCTGGATCCCGGGCATGGCGGAAGTGATCCAGGTGCAGACGGTTTCGGCCTTCTGGAGAAAGATGTGGTATTGGATACAGGCTTAAAGGTAAATGAGTTACTGAAAAACACACCTTTCAAGGTTTATATGACCCGCACGAGTGATACGTATCCAAGTTTGTCTCAGAGAACAAGTTTCGCAAAAAGTAAAGGTGGTAATATCTTTGTAAGCATTCATGCGAATGCTTCTACTGGCGGCGGAAATGGAACGGAGACACTTTACTATGGCGCTGCGACTTCAAAAAACCCTTATGTTGCTGACAGCAAGCTACTGGCAACGAAAATTCAACAGCGCATGGTTGAAGCTTTAAAACTGAAAGACAGAGGAGTAAAGCCAAGAAACAACCTGCACGTCCTTACACGCAATAGTATGCCAGCTATTATCGCTGAGATGGCATTCATTGATCACAAAAAAGAAAATGAAATGCTTAAATCGGATTACTGGCGTACGGAAGCCGCTAAAGCCATTTATAACGGAATCTTAGACTATTATAAAGCGAAAGGCTATAAGGTGGACTCTCTTTATAAAGCAGCAAAATAAAAAATCGATTTCTATTAAACTATCATGAGAAGATGGAACTCCTGTTAAACTAAAAAATAAAAACACCTACCTACAACTTGTAGGTGTTTCAGACTGCAGACAAACTCAAGAAATTCGGAAGTTTGTCTGCAGTCCTTTTTATTTTTCTTGTGAATCGAGGCTGTTGATTTCCATTCCAGGCGCTTCGCTTTCCGCGGGGCGGTCGGTGAGCCCGCAGGAGTCTTTGCGCCTTCCATTCCACCCAACAGGGTTTACAAAGTTGGGGTAGCCGTACAACCATACCAGTAGAGACATGAGGGATTAAATATGACTAATCTGTCATGTTCTTCTTCACTAATAGTTTTCCTTCGTTTAAGTGTAGTTTCTCCAGCACACAGTCAGCTTCTCTCTACGATCGATCCTTTTCTGGCTACGGGAGCATTTTTGCCTACTATTACAGAAAAGACCACCACCCCTGCTATGACAAGTGTGAAAAGTGTGACGGATTCATTCAAGAAGACGGCCGCAAATAGAATCATTAAAAATGGTTGTAAATATTGAATCTGACTCACTCTTGCTATTCCGCCCATGGCCATTCCACTATACCAGGCAACATAGGCGAGAAATTGACTAACGACTGCGAGATACATAAAACTAACCCAGGCCTGTAAAGGAGCATGGATCATTTCTGTTGTAAAGTGCAGCCCGACTGGAAGAATGAAAAATGGGGCACCGATCATGATGGCCCAAGCAATCACCTGCCAGCTGCCTAATTCTCTTGCCAATCTTCCTCCTTCCGCATAGCTAAGCCCAAGTATGATCACCGCTGCCAATAAAGCTAAATCAGCAAATTGCAATTGGCCAAACCCAAGATGAAGAGCATACATAATAACAGCTAAAGAGCCGATTACACTGGAAAGCCAGAATTTAAGAGAAGGCCGTTCGCCTGCTCTAAACATAGCAAATCCCGCTGTTGCTAATGGCAACAGGGCTAATTCCACAGCACCATGAGAAACAGGCAAGGATTCCATCGCCCAGGAAGTAAGGAGAGGAAATCCTAAAACTGCTCCACAAGCAACAATAACTAGACTTTTAAATTGGCTAAGAGAAGGCAGTTTTTCTTTTCGCACTATCAATATTATCGCTACTAAAATAGCGGCAACCACTGTTCTTCCTAAACCGACGACGGCAGTCCCAAAGTACTCCACTGCCACCCTTGTAGCTGGGAGTGTTAAGCTAAAACAAATGACACCTATTAACCCTAACAATAATCCAATTTTCTCGCTTGTCTCTCTCTGCATTTTGTCCTACCCCTATCTTTTAAATTCGTATTATATCTGTCCCATTTTCTGCTTTTCTAAAAATAGTTCTGATATAACTCAAATAATAACGGGGTACATGCCATAAAATGAATCGTCTTTTTCTCCATCTGTACTGGTACAATTAAAAGAGAATGAATATAGTCACTTAAACCAAATCACAAAAAAATCCTATATGATTTTGTAAGCACGCTACGGTTTGATTCAAATTTATAAACTGAAACATAGAAAGCCCGCTGAAGAAATATCCAATTTAGCAGGCTTTTTGCTTTGTTAATGATCTTGCATTTAAACATGGCAGTGTAATTAATATTTCTTTGCCCGTGGCCATCACTGCAGCCAAACTCAATCATAGAAGCCTGTATCTTCCTCTATGAGTATGGGGAAAAGATTGATGTTAATGGTTTTCACTCCGGGTAACTAACAGGTAAAACATAAATATCCCCAAGCTTTCGGAAGAACAGTAAGTCTCTTCTTTGAAAGGGGGAATGGTGTATGCCTAAAGATATGATTACGTCTAGCGTGTGACAAAGATTTATTACTTTTGGAGGCTTTCTTTTTATTGCTGTTCTCTAGCTTTTTAAGTAAGGAGAGGCTCTAGCCCGCCCAGGGTATTTCAGGTTATGGCACATTACGTCTGTAGTATGCCCATTAAATAATAATTAAAATCATAAAAAGACCTTCATGCTAAAGAATAATCTCTGAAGATGATGACACAATAACTGTTATAAGTAGCAAACTATCGACGCAAACAACCACTTCTATTTCTCTTTGCTATTCGCCTCAGAGGGGTTGGGTGCTTGATACTTGCTGCTTACTTTTTATTACAAAGACAACTAAGGAGGAATACACATGAACAATAACAATAATAACAACCGTAATTTGAACAACAACAATAATAATAACAACCGTAATAAAGAACTGGATCTAAACAATGTAAACCTTGAGCTTGGACTTGATAACGAAATCGAGAACCTTGATAACAGAAACAACCGCAATAACAATAACAACCGTAACAATCGCCACAACAACAATAATAACAACTGCTAATATCTCCTTAAAAGAAACGTTTAGAGCGGGACAAGTGAGAGCGTCACTATAAACGGTGACGCTCCTAAATAGGCCATTTCTTCTCAGAAAACATATTTCTTTTTTCTCGTCCATTTAAAAGTCTTTTACTGATTATTCGCCAGCAGAATCCTCTTCAATCATATACTACAATTTTATATAGGCTTTGGTTCTTGGAAATTTATCGATGTTCCAACTAAGCAAAAAGCAGCAGTGAAAAATAGCACGTCGAAAAAGGCTTGTTCTGCCCATCAAACAGTAGCCTTGATTTTATATTCCTTTACCTTATCCAAATTAACTACGCCATTTTCTACTATATAAAATCCTTTCATTCTTTCCAGTTCATTCTTCAGTTCCTCTTCTGAATTTTTCTGTACGTTCAATGTGATGACTTGATTATTTTTCAGATAAAAGTCAATTGAATAAGTTTTTATTTTACACACCCCCTCCTACCTACACATTTCCATAAGAACGGGTATTTTCCTATACTATTCATTCGACAAATCACACCAATAGAGCCAGTAAGCCCCTATCTGCTGTTAAAGAAGCTGATCCTTCTCTTCATTAAAGCGAAAGCGGCAATCACATTTGCAACATAAAAAGGAACACCAATCTCTAAGGCAGCTGCAAAGCTGCTTTAAAGTTTTGATGCCCTTCTTTTTACTGTTAAGCTATTGTTAATCCTCTAAGAAATATACTTTCTCTACTCTCCATTCAACTGGCACACCATCTGTATGAAATGTAGGAAAATAAGTGTAGACAAACTCTTTCATTTGTTCTTCTGTTGGGTATTCATCAAAATGTTGACTCTTGATCAATTCCATACACACAATTTGAAACCGGTGTTTTACTTTAACTTGTTTCATTCATAAGTATCCTTTCTTGTTGCACTATTCCTTACTTTCTTCACTATAGAGTCGTTACATCATTACAACAGATCCTCCTTTCCACAAAATACAGTTCTATATACCCTTTTATTTTTTCATCAAACCACATTTATGAATCTTTATCTTCATTTTAAACTATATCTAAATACCCATTAAATAGCTAATATATTTTTTAAACATCAGCTATTCTTCCACACCACAGTTTGTATAGTAAAATAAGGAACAAAGCCCTTTCTGAAAGGTGTGGGATTTATACGGGAAGAAAGCACTCGCAATTTTCTTTTAATAAGTTCTTACGGCACACTGGGCATAGCTATTTTTTCACTATATACGTATGGTACAAACAAAAATTTTCTCGTACTTATTTACGGTTTTTAAGCTCTTTTATCATTGCAATAATAAGTTTAGTTATTTGGACGGTATGGTTGATCGGGCCAGTCTACCTTGAACCCGAATAGGCTTCTACAGAAGGTTCTCTCAACATAATGACGGCCAATTTATTATGGATTTTTAGTGTAGCTCTCTTGCTTGTAGGGATCGCTAAGAAGCAATAGTATAATCAAATAAGGCGTAGTTGAATTTTCCTGTTCATACCAACGGGGCCTCCTAACACGTCGACTTTTTTTATGCCGGAAGACATTCGACTAAAAAAAGCCGAATTCCTTATTGTGCTAAGGATTCGACTTTCTTGAAGCGGTTCTTAATGGCTATAGAAATTGATCAGCGTCTATCTTAGAGGGAGCTTTTCCCTTAACCTGTTTTAACGTGGCTACTATAAGAAAGCTAACAATCACTAATAAAAGCCATGAACTTACCTTTCCTAGATGAACGAGACTCCATGCATCCGCTTGGTTTGGATATTTCCAAGCGCCAAAGAATGTCGCAATATTTTCGGCAATCCATATAAAAAAACCGATAAGTATGAAAGAAAGTACGAGCGGCATACGGTAACGAATCCCCCCAACCTCATATAGGACCCAGGATTGCCAGAAGACGATAATGACAAGTCCCGATAACCACCAACGAACATCAATCCAATAATGATGGATGAAAAAGTTCAAATAAATCGCAGCTGCCAACGGTACAACCGTCAAAAAAGACGGCCACTTAATCAGTTCAACCTTAAGTCTTCTCCACGCCTGACAAAGATAACTCGCTACACTCGCGTACATGAACCCGCTATATAGAGGCACGCCAAAAATTTTGGCATACCCTTCCTCTGGATAAGACCAGGAGCCCATATGTACCTTAAAAAGCTCAAGAGCAAGCCCGATCAAGTGAAACAAGGTAATAACCTTTAATTCATCCCTTGTTTCAAGCCCTGAATGCACCATCCACCACTGCATTAAAAGGCAGATAATGAGCAACCAGTCATACCGCGGCAGGAAGGGAAGCGGGATAATTTGTGTCAAAGCCAAAGAGGCAAAAATAACGACAGGAAACAAACATGATAATGCCTGCTCCCACCCGAAACGAACGAGTTGTTTCAGCGCTCCCATGATTTGTGCGTTCAACGGTTCCTTCTGATATGCCACTTTATTATTCATCTTGGTCGTCTTCATCATTTCTATATTCTAAAATATCTCCGGGCTGACAGTCTAAAGCTTTACAAATCGCTTCTAAAGTTGATAATCGAATCGCTTTTGCCTTTCCATTCTTCAATATAGAAAGATTAGCCATCGTTATTCCAACCCTCTCCGAAAGTTCAGTGACGCTCATTTTCCTTTTAGCCAGCATAACATCAATATTAATTATAATTGCCATCTCATTCACCTCAGACCGTTAAATCATTTTCTGATTTTATATCAATTGCATCTTTCAAGAGCCTTTGAAGAACAGCAGCAAAGACTGCAATCACCAGTGAAGCAAAGATGATGATTAATCCGATGACTATGATGCCTGGGGCGTCGTCCTTCTCTGCTATCAGATATAAGAGCGGCAGATTCATTACGTACAGGACACTAATTGTGATAGCACAGTATTTTATATTCTTTAAGGATTTTACAGACAGTTCCGAGAATGCATGATTCTTATCGATGTAATGCAAAAGCTGAAAAGCCTGATACAAAGCGAAGTAAAAAGGAATCGCCGCTGCATACAAACCGATGAACATGAGATATTTCAAATATAGGCGATCCGGGTATAATTCTGCTGTAAAATTCGCAATCTCAGGCACCACAAATATGCACAAAGCAAGAACTGGAAGTCCAATGATAATAACTGCTATCTTTAGAAAAAGTGTTGTTCCTCTTTCCATAAAAAGCACCTCACTTATTTATTTTCCACTTGATTTTAACAAGTTATTTATCGTTTTACAATAAATTTTTATCTATTTTTATTATATTTTTGTTGTTATGTTACTATCCTTTTATCTTAGACAAAGACAAAAAAAGCATTCCTACTACATAGAAGCACTCCACAACTTTGAGCTATTCCCTTTATCACTGTTCCAACAGCATTGAAAGCAAAGCGCCTGTACGAGCGGCATAGCTCCATTTCTTCTTCTTTTTTGTCAAAAATACCCTCACCTGATTGAATAAAAGATACATCTAGTTTGTTAAATAATTTGTGTGGAACTATCCGTCCCGCTTGGAAAAGTAGGAAATAAAAAAACACCCCTTCCAGGGTGCTGTGCACTTATAAAAAAGACGGGCTGCTAAGAATGATAAACTTCATATTTCTTCACTTATCAAATAAAACCTAAAGGATGCTCTTTCTCCTTCTTGCTCAAATGAACGAATCTGCTAACACATGCTTGGGGGAATGTTCGTCGGGTTGGCTTTAAGGGCTGCTGGCGGGGTATTGAATATATATGGTGGGGCAGGCTTCAGTTTTGGCGCTTTAGCACAAGGAAGAGGGTTTTCCACGTAATTGAATGTCCCCTGACAATCCATACTAATTCCATGGGCCCATCGCCCTTCAGCACTTTCATTTCCTCGTGAAAAATTAAACAGCGTATAAGCGACTTCACGTTTTTCCAATTCCTTTGGAAATGCTACCGGGACAACAATCCCCCTTTCTGCTGCCTCCAGTTCCTTGATAGCTGCGATCCATTGATTCTGATGCATGGTATCTCTCGCTATTAACCATGAAAGCATATCCTTGACGCCTCTATCATTCGTTTCCTCGTACAAGCGAACGGCTTGCAATCGCCCTTGAGATTCTGCATTTAAATTAGCTCTAAAATCAGCTAAAAGATTTCCGCTCGCAATAATATAATCAGCCGTCCATCGATTGCCGACACTGTCTGCCGGCATGGCTCCTAGTCCGGATACGATCACGTGCTGTGGATTCATTCCTCCAAGAATAGCTCCTATTATTGGATCTTTCGCTGCCTCTTCCAGGTCGCCAACCGGAGCACCATCCAATAAACGGGCAATCATTGTCGCTAACATTTCTATGTGGGCCAGCTCTTCGGTTCCCGTATCCATTAATAAATCTTTATACTTCCCATTCCCCCGCACACTCCATCCTTGGAACAAGTATTGCAAGGCAACAGAGATTTCGCCGAATTGCCCGCCTAAAACTTCCTGTAGCTTTTTCGCATATAACGGATCAGGTCTTTCCGGCTTTGCATGATATTGTAATTCCTTAATGTGGTAGAACAATCCACTCACCTCTTCTTGAAATGTGGTCACGCTAATAAGGTTCAAGTTATACTATTAGCTGGCACTTTATTAGGTGCGTGTCCCGTCATCCCCCTACCATAAGGTAAAACATAGGATTGTGGCTTATTCAATGCTCGTCTGCTTTTTCAGTGGCTTGAAATAAAAGTAAAACCTTCTTATTAATCATTTGTTCGTGTTCTTCGTCATGAATAAATACACGAAAAGAGTCAACCTCTCCTCGTCGTTGACTCCATTTTTTGTTTTATTCTGCCCTTTCTTGAGAAATAGATAAATGCCTCTCTAATTTCCATAAGCTTTTTTCCTAGAAACCTCTGTATGATACTAGTTAAATCGACTCCATTTAAATCTCTTTCCTGCTATCTCTTGCATTTTCTTCGCTTTCTTGTTCATCCATATCAATTTAAATCCTAGGTTTGTCTTTGCTCGTTTGATTTCTTTTTCTCCAGCTCTTCATCTGTAATTCCGTTAGAAGACTTGTCCAAATGTCTCTTCCGTTTTTCCAATGAAATACGGTTTTTCCTATAAAGCAATAAAGCCTTTATCTAATTACCAACAGACTCCTATGTCATTAGAATTATTATTAGGTTATAATAATAAATGTCTCCTATCCTTAATCACAAAGGAGGTTAAAATATGGCCAAGAAGTCTATGATCGCTAAACAAAAACGCACCCCAAAATATAAAGTACAAGAATATACACGCTGCGAAAAATGCGGAAGACCCCATTCTGTTTATCGTAAATTTAAGCTTTGCCGTATTTGCTTCAGAGAACTTGCTTATAAAGGGCAAATTCCTGGAATAAAGAAAGCCAGCTGGTAATAAAATTAAAATAAGTCTCCTAAATAGGAGACTTATTTTTTTAATAAATACGAATCCCTAGTAAAGTTTGGTATAATTCCACTTGTCGACAAATTTCTTCTCTGTCTTACAAATAACGTTCATCATTATACTATTAGTTACTGGAAAGGGGAGCTTCCTTTGATTCCGATAGATCTTATTTGTCATGAACTCAAACGGTTAACAGACGACTATTATAAATGCAAAAATCCCATTATAAAAACCTATATTTATTCTGATATTAAACTTTTAAGCAAAGCCCTATTTCTAAGTGACCAGTCAGACGTATAAATAGCCCAAGCCTCTTTTCTTTCCGATACATACTATTGATCTTACTGATCTGTTTCATTCAATAGAATTGGCCCTAGATAAGCTGGGAGCTTTCCTGGCTTTTTTATTTTTCTTCTACTTTTATCCACCAACCTAATTGTATGTTAGTACCCCTATTCATATTTTTATATTTCCCCCTATTTGATGAAACACCTTTTCCTTTTTACGCCATGTTACAAAAAAGTAAAAAACGTCATCAAACTTTCCATATACAAGGAAAAAAATACAAATTATAATTAATTATAGAAAAGTAGTATTGAATCACTTCTTTTAGCCTAAAAAAAGGAGATAACGACCTTGTCTTTAGACCATACCAAAAACATGTTAAAAACCATGATGTTTTATAGTAACTGCCAAATCACTCAAACGGTTTCTAAAAACCAAAAAAGGGTACTCTCTGTAAACTATCAGAAAGAAAAGAAGCTGTTTGAAATAACTTATTTAGAAACAGCCGCTATTGAAACTTATGGCGACATTGAATCAACTGCTCTGGCAATAGAAAAAGCCATAAAAGACTAATTTCAGACCACTCTTCCTAGAGTGTAATTCCTTATTGAATCTAAATACCTACTTCACCTTCTTTTTGAGGCAAGCTAGACGATCCTTCTGACACCCTGTAGGCTCTTCCGCTAGATTTTCATGAGCAATAGGCCTTTCTATATCTTCTACTAAAAGAAGATCCCCTCATTTCCACACCTCTTCATCTGCGATCCGGTTAGAAAGTCTTATTCCCTTCCTTCTTGTCACTTTTCAGCAAGTAGGAACTACGTTTGTAGAAGTATCTGTTATTTTTCTGTAGAGTTATAATCTAGTTAGTTTCAATATATGGAACAGAGGTAATTTTTTTATGAAACACTTTACATTTTTTATTTTTCAATCAGTATTATTTAGTTTGTTTTTTGTTGTCAATTTTTATTTTGATGAATATATCAGTCCTCCATTTACTCGTATTGATCTAATAGCATCATGTATATTTTTACTTCTTGCCATGCTGGTTTCAAAACCGATCATTCATTTTTATAGACATTTCAGTACCATTCGTCTTCGAATAAAGTTTCTTCTCTCCATACCAGCCTTTATTTCAGCCACCTTATTAGGAGGATTCTTCCTATCTTTATTAATGGGAGAAGCCCTCTTCAATCTCTAAAGTTCCCTATACAGTTTCTTTTGGCTGTAAGCCCCCTTTAGAATGTTCGGATGCTTCTGAAAAGTTTTCTAGGTTCATTCCCCTTGAAGCAAATGTGAGTGGGCAAGGGGATTTTTATGTACTCTATTTTTTATTGAATAACAAGCCCGCCATCTTCGGTTTTAGCCGAAAGACGATTCGTCCCGTCGCCAATAGCATGAGTGTTTCTATCATATTTAGGTAACTCAATCTTCATATCTTCACCAGCCGTCACCAATTGAAGCGAAGCAGGTGTTTTTATATATTGAATACCGATATCACCTGAAACACTTTTCAATTGTATATTCGGCTGTTCCGTAGCCTCTGTTATTTTAATTTGTCCGTCAGCTGTTCGTATCGTATGTGCTGTGCCTGTGCTTTCTTTTATGGAGACATCGCCTGCATCTGTTGTGATCGATAAATTTTTGAGACTACTTTTAGCAATTTTCACCATGCCGTCTGCCGTGGAAAACTCAGCATTTGAGACGATTACATTTTTTACATGCGCCATGCCAGCGGAGGTTCCTGCCTGTATTGTATCCAACTCCAAACCTTGAATGATAAGATCGCCATAGGCACCGTTAATTGTAAGAGCTTTACTTTGGGACTTCGGCAGTTTCATGACCACGGTTGGCATGGGACGAAAGTGAATATTTTCTTGCCATTTTTTCTTTTGGCGTGTCTCCTTCAGGACGAATGTATTGTTTTTTTGACTAACTGACAGTATATTTTTATTTAATGTATGCCCCTTTATTTGAAGATGTATTTTATCATCAGGTGAATCGGCAATATCAATATTTAACTCATCTAGTGTAATGTCGATATACGGCATCGCTTTATACCCGCCGATTGCTACCGTTTTAACAGGCTGTTTCAGATAAAGAATGAGGCCTGCACCCATTGTTCCGAGCAATAATAAAACAAACATTTTTCGTAGCATTAGGCCACATCCTTTACATCAATGCTGCGGAACGACAGATAGGCAATCCCCAATCCAAACAATGCCAGGATAAGTGGAATAAATACGACATCCGCTAAGCTGAAGGTGTCCCCACCGTCTGAAACTGTGGCATTAATTAAAAAGCCGATAATGACCGCTGAGGTAATTGTTGTTGAGGTGGACTTTTTTCGCATACCGAAAAACAGTGGAATCAATGCGATGGCCCCCATCATTAATGCGTTTGATACTACCTTTGGAGAAACGGAGAATATTTCTTGTAATGTGACCGTGCCTTCAAATAGTCCGAGTGAAGGCTGCAAAAAATACGTGATCATTTGCATGAGCCAAAGGCCGATTAATAGACTTCCCGCCGTAAAGGCATAAGCAAGTGTTAATTTAGCCAACAATAGTTTTTTCCGTTGTATCGGATATGTGAATACCACTTGTATTGTTTTAGTGCGAAATTCTGAAATAATTAAGCGCGATAAAATAACACTGCCGAAAATAATAAAGGTAATATTCGATAGGATGGTGAGGAGCGACATAAATTCATGAAAGGAGCTCATTGCGCCATCCATTTCATTTTTTGAACTTAAGGCAATGAGCGCCACAAATCCATAAATGCCAATCATACAAAAGGCAAAGCTTTTAAAATAGCGGGTCATTTGATGTTTTTTCCATTCCAGCTTAATTAAATGCAGCATGTGTGTACCCTCCTTTGATGCGGTTAATAAAGTATTCCTCCAACGTTTGATGCACCATTTCCACTCTCTCAACGTCTACTCCGTGTAAAATCAAGTGTTTCGTTAAATCGGCTGTTTTTACATTTACTTTTGTAAGGCGCAATGTCGTTGCGTTAATGATTTGTACCTTGGCCTGAAACGCTTCTTCCAGCAATTGCTTTGCTTTTCCTGCGTCGCTTACCATGATCTCTGTCGTTGGCTGATGCTGCTCGCGCAATGCAGGCATGGCGATTTCCTCGATTAATTTTCCATCCTTTAATACGCCGATTGTATCGGCAATAGACTCAATTTCAGCTACGATATGACTGGAAATTAAGATGGTCATGTCGTATTGTTTTTTCAAAGTAACAAGCAGCTCCCTCACTTCTTTAATGCCGACAGGATCTAACCCGTTAATGGGTTCATCTAAAATTAAAATTTTTGGTTTTGTAATGATGGCGCGCGCAATCGCTAAGCGTTGACGCATACCAAGGGAAAATTCCTTTACTTTTTTCTTTTCAATTTGCTGCAAGCCAACGGTCTCTAACACCTTTTCCAAGCGGCGATGATCGTCATAGCCTATATAGGCACAGTGCAATTGCAGATTTTGCTGCGCAGTAAGGTCCTCATAAAAAATCGGATACTCAATTAAACTGCCGATGTCTTTTAAGTAGCTATAGGAAGTGGCCGCAATCGATTCATTTTGTATAATAATGTCGCCAGAAGATGGCTTAACTAAATTTAACAGCATTTTCATAACCGTTGTTTTGCCAGAACCATTTGGACCAAGAAATCCGTATATTTCCCCCTTTTTCACTTTCATGCTTACATGATTGATGATGAGCTCAGATGTAAAGCGTTTCGTTAATTGATGCGTTTGAATAATATAAGTCACATGCGAAACCTCCTGTTTTTTGCTTATATCAAGCGTAAAAGATGAAAGTAAAAATAAAGTAAACTGGCAGGAAAATGTACGTAATATTTATTTTTAAGATAGGTATAAAAAGAAAAACTTGTTAGGATAGAAATAGGAAAGAGGGATTACAATGACAGACGACGCTAAAATTTTAATTGTGGATGATGAAGTCGGCATTTTAAAACTGCTTACCATTACATTACAGAAAGAACATTTTTCTCATATCGTCACCGCATCAACGAAAGAAGAAGCCATGCAAACCCTATTCAAGCAAGACTTCCATATTATTTTGCTTGATGTCATGCTGCCGGATGGTGATGGCTTTGCCTTATGCTCAGCGATTCGTCAGCAAACAACAGCCCCCATTTTATTTATTAGTGCACGCTCGAGCGATTTCGATAAATTAACTGGGTTAAGCGTCGGTGGTGACGACTATATTACCAAGCCATTTAATCCGCTTGAAGTAGTAGCCAGAATACGCGCTATTTTACGACGCCAGCGTGTGTATGAAAAACAATCGTCACAGCCCGAGGCCAAAAGCTTTGTATACGATACGTTTGCTTTTTCACCTGACGAAGCCTTATTAACCATACGAGGAGAAGCAGTGGAAGCGACGGCGAAAGAATTAGAGTTACTCCATTTCTTTTGTAAAAACCCGAACCGCGTGTTCACCACAGCGCAAATTTATGCGTTCGTTTGGGGAGAAGATGTGTTTGGGGAAGAAAAAACCGTTACCATCCATATTGCTAAACTGCGTAAAAAACTAGGAGATAATACGAGAAAGCCAAGTATTATTGTGAATTTGCGCGGGATTGGCTATAAATTTATTCCGCCAACAGGTGAGGCATAATGAAAATTCAACAACGCTTTATTTGGCATTTACTATTAGGCTCGTTGATTTGGCTGCTGCTGTTAGCGATCATATTGCCAACTGTTATGGATGGGATTTTACCAAAGTTCGGACTTGGCGGTGAGCGTTATGAATGGCTGGTGCTCATTGTTGTTGGCATGGTGACGGTGCTGTGCATGTTACTATTTGGCTGGTACTTTGGCAGCCCATTGCTGCTTGTGATGAAATGGATTAACCAGCTTGCCCATGAAGATTTTTCCCCGCTGCAAGAGTGCGAGAAAATGTATACACGGAAGAAAAAATTAAAGATGCGCTATCGCTTGTATCAGGAAGTGATTACGCAGCTTGCTGATATGCGCTTGCAGTTAGAAAAAGCGAAAATTGAACGCGCTCAGGTAGAGGAAGCGAAGCGCGATTGGATTGCAGGCATTTCACATGATTTAAAAACGCCGCTCACTTATATTAAAGGCTATTCTACCTTGCTATTAAACTCTGATTATGATTGGTCAAAAGAAGAGCAGCAAAATTTTATTCAAGAAATTGATCTCAAAAGCTCGCATCTAGAGCAACTGGTGCAGGATTTAAATTTAGCCATGCGCTTTGATGGTTCACAGGCCATACCGATCCATAAAACAAAGCAAAATATTGTGGAGTTCGTTCAGAGCGTCTTAGCTGATGTGAGCAATGATTTACGTGCAGAGCCTCATCACTTCGAATTGCATTTTACGACGCCGGATATACAACTAGCATTTGATGATCATTTATTACGGCGTGCGCTGCAAAATATTTATATGAATGCTGTGCTTCATAACGAAGCTTCCGTAAATATTGAGACAACCATCGAACAGCAGGTACGAGGTATTGTTATTCATATTGAGGATGATGGAATTGGCTTGAACGAGGAAACGAAACAAAATTTGTTTAATCGCTATTATCGCGGAACGACGACTGAGCAAAAATCAGAGGGGACCGGTTTAGGCATGGCTATTGTTAAATCTTTAATCGGAGCGCATGATGGTGCCATCACGGTCGAAAGTACAGAGCAGCAAGGCACATCATTTACAATTACATTGCCAATGGTAAAGTAGATTTCTAAAGCAATACCGCTTAACAAAGGAGCCCCTTCCCCAAGGATGCAAGAAAGGGTTCAGCTATACCATCGATGTAGACAATGATCTTTTCCCAACCAAAGTTTTCTTAGATAATGTATATAGACCAAAAGAGCCTATCCTCTAAACAAGGAATAGGCCCTTTGATTTTCTCCTGCTCTCACTCGCTAAAATAAAATCACTTCCTTCTCATTGCCCTATGCAGTATCATTAATAGAAGAACTTCATTAAATCATCTTTAGGGAGGTGTTAAACATCAATCTGCAAAAATGCGAAACTTGTCATCGCAGGTTCAAATGGACTGAAATTTACCCCTCACTTTTCATTGAAAGCAGAGCTCTGTATTGCAAACAATGTCAAACCCACTATACAATGATTCATTCTTCACGTTTAACTTATTCTGCCCTATGTGTACTAATAGCCATACTGCTATGTTACTTCACTATTTATCGCTATCATTTGAGCTGGCCATCCATCTTTGTGTATCTTCTATTGATGACTTTAACCTCCTTCCTTTTTCCGCTCTGCGCAAAGTATCAGCGTTCTCAAGAAACAGAAGAAAAATCTATAAATACGACCCGTTAGTTGAATATCTCGGGCCTTATTTTTTATGTATGACACATTGAGATTTACTGCATATCAAATTATATAAAAACTTTCTTTATTTTAGATTTTCCTAGAAACATGGTTGCACAGCCATATTTGATAAAACATAGAGAAATTTCGGTATGTGAGGAAACTACGTTATGTTATAGTCATACATATAAGGGGTGATCCCCTTTCTAACTCTAGTCAAAAGGAGGCCTCGTCATGATTATTAAGTGGGTTCGACTGCGATAATTAAAGGGGCAGGCCAATGAGACTCCGGAAAGAGTTTATTGATCTGCGCCTTAATAACGGCGATTAGATAATAAATTATACGGAGGTAAAAATATGAGTGAACAGATAGTGAAAATAAATAATGTAGATATATGCACAGAATGCTTTGGAAACCGTAAGGACCCTGCCGTACTTTTGATTATGGGAGCGATGTCTTCATTGGATTGGTGGGATGAGGATTTTTGTCTCCACCTCGCTGATCAAGGGCGATTTGTCATTCGTTATGATCATCGGGATCTTGGGCGATCGACAGTATATGAGCCTGGTACTTCCAACTATACAATAACGGACATGGCCGATGACGCGGCAGGTGTGCTAGATGCTTATTCTATAGAGCAGGCACATATCGTTGGAATGTCCTTAGGCGGTATGATCGGCCAGATTCTTGCCCTGAGATATCCAGAACGCACACTCACGCTTACACTCATTGCATCAAGTGTGTTTGGGACTGAAGCGGAAAAGTTGCCTCCAATGGATCAAAGCATACTGGATCACCATGCGAAGAATGCATCGATAGATTGGTGCGATCGAGAGGCCGTTATTGCCTATCTGGCAGATGGGTGGAAAACTTTAGCTGGATCCAAACCTTATGAACAAGCAAGAATGTATAAACTGGCGGCAAAAGAATACGATCGTGCCAAACAGCTACCAAGCAGGTTTAATCATGCCATGCTACAAGGCGGAGACGAGTATTTCGATCGAATGAATGAGATCGACGTACCTGTGCTCATTATTCATGGTACAGAGGACCCAGCCTTGCCATACGAGCACGGGCTTGCTCTTGCAAAAGCCATCCCTCATGCTGAATTAGTGGCTCTTGATGGATCAGGACATGAAATTCATTGTGAAGACTGGGATCAAATTATCCATTCAATAATAAAGCTTGGTTCCTGATAAGCGAATCATTCCCTTCTTCCTTTGCCGTTCAAATAGATGGATTTCCAAAAGATAAGCAGGCTTCACATTTATCATTAGAAAAGGGGCCGCTCTGGTCCCTTTCTCTTTTCTCGCTTCATTCAGCCTAATGGTTCATCTCTGTTACCTGAAATTCTTATAAGGAAAATTTACATTTACATATTGGCGTTTGTTTTCAAGGAGCCTGAAATGGAGCCACACTCGCCAAACGACTGGCATATCGCAGACAGACTGAATGGGGAGGTTCTTTTATGCTAAGAGAGGCAACATTATCAGATACGAAAGAAGCTGCTCAACTTGCTTTGTTGCTCTGGCCTGGACATACTTTGGAGGAACTTATACACGAAATGACACAGCTTCTTGGCCAGCCAGATGCGACTATAATTTTGGCTTATGATAGCAATGAAGCCATTGGGTTTGCCCAATGCCAATTGCGCTATGATTATGTTGAAGGGACAACTTCAAGCCCTGTGGGATATTTAGAGGGACTCTATGTAAAAGAAGCTTTTCGTAAGCAAGGGGTTGCAAGAAGCCTAATTCATACGTGCGAAAATTGGGCTAGAGAACGGGGCTGCCAGGAGTTTGCTAGTGACTGTGAATTAGGAAACAAAGAAAGTTTAGCGATGCATCTTAAATTAGGATTTAGCGAAGCCAATCGTATCATTTGTTTTACAAAGAGGTTATAGGTATATAAATGAAAAACTCTTCAAACACAATTAACAGACAGCCCCTTTATATACACTTTGTCCAAAGGGGCTGTCTGTTGCCTGACTATCTATTTGCCAACTTTCGCCTAATGGATATTATGCTTTCTGAAATTGCCGCCTTTTACCTCTGCTACGTCATATACGGTCACAAAAGCCTCTTCGCCAATTTCATTAATAATTTCCTTAATTTTACTTTCTTCTAACCGGTTAATAACACATGTAATTTCTTTGAACTTTTCATGGGAATAACCGCCATACACTTCATTATACGTGGCACTTCTTCCTAAGCGGTCTCGTATCGTTTTTACCATTAATTCAGGTTGAGTTGTAATAATTTTAAAGGTTTTTGATCCGCTTAAGCCTTCTTCAACGATATGAATCACCTTAGAAGCGATAAAATAAGCAATGGCGGAAAGAATGGCCCCTTGTAGACCAAATACGGTAGAGACAAAAATGAATACAAATAGGTTTAAAAAAAGAATAAAATCACTCGTCCCAAACGGCAATTTTCGAGAGAGCAGAACGGCTAGCATATCAATACCGTCCAACGCCCCGCCATTACGCAAGGCTAACCCCATTCCAAAGCCGAGAATAATTCCGCCGACAACAGTAACGAGCAAAGTATCCCCTTCAATAATAGCTGGCATATGATGCATAAGACTGGTGCCAACAGCTAGTGAAGCGATGCCGATAATGGAATAAATCGCGAAGCTTTTACCAATTTGTTTATAACCTAGCCAAACAAAAGGAATATTAATAACAACAATGAGGACTCCTAAAGGTAATCCAAATAGTTGTGAACCAACGATACTAATGCCGGTTACTCCTCCATCGGATACATTATTTGGGATTAATACGGTTTCAAGTCCATATGCTGCGATAAATCCTCCTATAATGATTATCAATCCTCGTAAAATTAATTTTAATTGATTAGGACTATGCTTTTTAACTGTACTCATCTGATTCCTCACTTCCAATATTTTTTTCCTTTTTAAATTTACCATAAAACGTTTCTTTGATTACTCCGCTTTGTTTATATCCTAAGAAAAACTGCACAAATTACAGGACCATGCTTTCTGCCACTCCCTCTCACATCGGCTATCCATCTACTTGCTAACACCATGTAAAAAATGTGTAAAAATATTTTTTAGTAACCCCGCACAAAAAAGACCATTCTAAAATAATTACTTTAAGAATGGTCTTTTTCATATATTATTGAATCTTTTCTTTAAAACAATCCCGTAAGCTTCTTTTTTCGAATCGCGAATTTCTTTCCTAATTACAAAAGATCGCCCTTCGCCTTTTATTGTTATTTGGCAAACAGAAAGGATAGAATTCACGTTGATATTGGATATGAAAAGAAATTTTCACCACATAAACTTCACTCTGCTAGCAAATCAAGCGAATCTTTAGGACGTTTTTCAATATCTGCTTTGTTTGTGCTAGATTGGTATGTGCTATTAATCAGGCTGCCGAAGCCTTGTTCACGAAGAAGTTGAACGATAAAGGCCGGTATCGGCACCTTATTGTTAACCATATACTTCGTTTTTGAGCGAATCATTTCGTCAAATATTATACTGCGCGGGATGCCTGTTTCGGCAAATATATTTTGGCTTAACAGCAGATCTGCTAGGGTCAAATGAGGGTAGTCATCGCCTCCAAATGCCTTTGCTGGGCTTACTCGGTACCAAAGATCACCATTAGAGCGGATCCACTTTGGATGAAGCGCTTCAATACCCGCTTTAATTTCACGGGCTGTTTTCAAGTAAGCAGGATGATTCGTTTGCTTATATGTTTCGAGCAAGAAACGCATCTCACCGAGTGCGTGATTGAGTGACGCATGTGTTTTGGCATGATTATTTCCGATCCCATAATAATCAGCGATTAAATAGCTAGAAGCTGTGATTGGGATAATGTTTCCGAGGCTTTTTTGTTTCACCAAATAATCAGCATAACGAATGTTGGTGCCTTGAAGCTCTCGAATAGATAACGATTCGGAAGTGTTTTTCAAGAACAAAGCGGCGTTTTCATTCAATCTAGTGTCAACATAGGGAGCAGTTAGACCGTATGTTTTTTTAAGCAACGAACTTGTATATTCCGTCGGAAAGATCGGATTCTTTCCTGCTGTGATCGCTCCGCTAGAGAATACATCCAAATCGGCCACTGCATTAATGACAAGATCATAAAAGTAGCGTTCCTTATTGCCAGTATAGGCTGTTA
This sequence comes from Pseudobacillus sp. 179-B 2D1 NHS, assembly GCF_045370945.1. Lineage (NCBI taxonomy): Bacteria > Bacillati > Bacillota > Bacilli > Caryophanales > Bacillaceae > Pseudobacillus > Pseudobacillus sp. 179-B 2D1 NHS. Next base: position 62,596 of record NZ_JBIQDP010000011.1, on the reverse strand, counting down.
AATACACTCCCCCTTGAAGGCGCGTGATGTTACGGCCGTATCCCATCTTATAACCAGGCTCAATTGACCATGGCAGTTTCGTGTAAGCTCCGTCCGCCGTAAGCCAGTTGTTGATAGTTGTATATTGGCTGATCGTCCGTTTAAACCAATCGTTTCTGTTGTTATCATTGGCAAATAAACGCTTATCCGATAACAGTATCCAGTTTTCCGAAATCGCTTTAGAGCGGACAGATACGTTGACATGCGTCGTAACGAGGTTGCGCGCTTTATCCGTGTACATTTGATAGCTTTCCCGCTCCTCAATCAGCTCGCGAAGAACAGATTTATCCCCGGTCGGGTAATTATGCTGGCGATGAAGGGAAATATAGTTTTTGCCGATCATCATTTCATTGACCACCGCATTGCCTTTTTTCGCTGATAAAATGCCGGTCGGATGTGACGTTTTATCAACACCGAATGTATCATCATGCTTTTGATCTACCTGGCCGAACGTATTATATTTAGCCAATGAATAATTATCCGACTGCTGAAACGGCACAATGACAGATGCTGAGTATGTATTGTTTCCATTATGGATAAATTTTGTAAAGGCGAATACATCGCCGTTATCCAACTTTCTCAATGTCACTCTCAAGGAGCCAAGCGGCTTAGAGGCATTTCCCATATGATAGTAATAATGATAATCAGTTGAGCGAATATGTGCATCTATCGTACGTTTGTCGTATGTAAGAGGTACACCGCGCGTATTCATTCTTACTTTAATATATTGGTAGTCATTGACTGGGACGACAACCTCTGAGGAATCGATCGGCTTAGGAATCGTAATCGGATCCTTGCTTCCAGAGAATAAATCAAGCTTTTCCATCAATCGATACACAAACACGGCTGATTCACCGCGTGTAGCAATTTTCTTCGGTAAAAAATAATTATCTGCTGTTCCTTTAATGAGTCCGTAATGAGTCATGCGCTGTACAGATTCATAGGCGTACCGGGTAATATCTGCTGCATCCTTATACGTGAGTGCAGCTTTTGTTGGGTACTCTCCTTTTAGCTGCATGGCCCGATCAAGCATAACAGCTACATCCGAACGTGTGACCGGATCATTGGCGAGCGCATAGCCCTCGGCATTTCCTAAAAGAAGCCCCGCTTTTTTCGCAGCACTGATATCTTTATATAAACTGCTGCCGGGGCCTACATCCTTAAATCCAGAGTCACCAGATGGCAAATCCAGAGCTCTTACTAGAAACGCCACAAATTGTCCCCTTGTGACTGACGAATCGAGTCGCAATGTTCCATCATGATAGCCTTCCATGACTCCAGCATCCATAAGCGCCTGCACTTGCTCCATTAAGCTAGGACTGCTAGCAGCCCTTGCTGTGGAAGTGGACGACTGAATGGAGAGCATGAAAAATAAAACTATTACGGCTAGACCTGTCATCAATCTTTTTATAGTGATCCCCTCCTCTGGCTTATTTTAACATAAAATATTAATTACAAAATATTACTAATTCACTATCTACCATCTTGACATGACGCCGAAAGCACGAGCGGGATAAAGAAGGTTAGCTTGCAGAAAGTCGTTTAATTACGATATACCGCCTTATCTTTTCGGAATGACGCTTTATTGACTTACACAGTTTATATCTTTTTGATCGTTTAGAAGCGAACCTAACGAATCATTTTCTCTTACCCAAAAAGAACAAATCCCTTTTTACTCCAAAGATATCTTTCTTGTATTTAAAAAAGTACACCCCACAATAAAGTCGTTTCCCCCTCCTCAGACTTCTTCTTTCATTCCTCTATTTCATTGTGTTCTCAGAAAAATTGATTGGCTATTTTCTCCTGCTATTTGATAAGAGGGACCATCGAAAGAACAAGCGAAATCATTGACAAAAAAATTTATTTATGCTATAATTTACAATTAAAATTCAATCATCTATAATAAGATTCTCCTGGCCAGGGGAATCTTATTTTATTTTATAAGGGAGAGAAATTGCATGAATCAAAACCAGGTAAGTTTAACAGCCTTAATATCAGCCTTTGGCCGTGCCTATCATAGTAAATATGACTCACCTAAAGTTTTTGACGACTTTATCGCCGAAGAGTTCATTTCTAAAAAAGAGTTTGCGGAGATTAGAGAGCATATGATTCAAGGCGTTTACTTTTTCAACAAAGAGATCGCCCAGAGGCTTAACAACGATCCAGATGAAATTATAAAATGGATTACCCAAGTCCAGCTTTCCCCTACTCCCTTAGCACGAGCAGCATTTTGCGAAAAAGTTTTAAACCATGAAATCAAATTAGGTGCCAGACAATATGTGATCCTTGGCGCTGGATTAGATACATTCTGTTTTCGCCACCCGGAATTAATTGAAAACCTGGAAATATTTGAAATTGACCATCCATCTATGCAAGCGTTCAAAAAAGAGAGACTGGCGAGTACAGCCCTAGAAATTCCCAATCATCTTCACTTCGTTCCAATGGATTTTACGAAACAGTTTTCTAACGAGGAATTAGTCAAACAAGGGTTTAAAGATCAAAAAACCTTTTTTAGTTTGTTAGGAGTCTCCTATTATTTAAGCAAAAATGAAATAAAAAAATTATTTAAACACCTATTTGCAAATATCCCGTCAGGCAGCTCGATCGTATTTGATTATGCAGACGAAAAACTGTTTAAGGAAAAAGGATTATCGAATAGAGTAGCAAACATGGTGGAAATGGCCGCTGCCAGCGGAGAACCTATGAAATCATGCTTCTCTTACGCTGAAATCGAGAGGTTATTAGAAGAGGTAGGGTTGCTTATCTATGAGCACTTATCACCAGCTCAAATAAATGAACAATTTTTCAGTCACCGAACGGATTATTTAACTTCATTTGAAACGATTCATTATATTCACGCTGTAAAAAAATAAGAAGAGATACATGCTGCCGCTCAATAGCTAAGATGATTGAGCGGTTCTATGTTTATTTTTCTGCTTCAAAATTATCACCTGTTTGCAGACAATTGAAAGAGAAGTAAAAAACATCCGTTCATTCGGATGTATCCCTTTATAAAAAACAGGACATGTACTCTGCTCTATATAGAAATTTTACTTTGTTTAGATTTAGATTTTTCTTTATACATGTCTGTATCAGCAAGGTTAATCGCTTCTTCCAAAGAAATATCCGTCCCTGATTCATAATAGCAAAAACCATGGCTGACTGAGACGCTGTACGGCTTATTGTGTAATTCGTTCATTTCACCAAAAGCAACAAGGATGTCATCCCATACTTTATGGACCGCAGACATTTGCTTATTAAAAAAGACGATAATAAACTCATCCCCGCCATACCGAAAGAAAACATCTTCTTTTTCTATATGCTTTGTTATTTCCTGACAAACCGACTTAATCAATTCATCTCCTTCTGAATGACCGTATTTATCGTTCACCTCTTTTAGATTGTTTATATCAATAAAGCACAAAATAAATTCTTTATGTTGTTTTTGGGCATTCTGTAAAATTTCCGTGCCGCTCCTCCTGTTTATTACGCCGGTAAGAATATCTACCGAGGCATGCCTTCTCAGTTCAGCTTCTACTTTTTTAAAATTCGTTATATCGGTTACTCCAGCTAAAATATGCTTCTCATTTTCATGTTCAATCAATTCATAGTTTACAGAAAGCCATTTAGTCACGTCAGGAGATATATTTTGCTCGACAATATGATTTTTGATGCTGCCGTATTTACTAAGTTGTTTAACAATGAAGAATCTCTCTTCTAAATTGTTATAAATCAGATTTCCGTCAAATGGCTCTATCTGTCCAAATGAATGCTGATAAAAATCGATGGCTCTTTGATTAATCAACACAATCTTGCCATCACTGATTGTAGTAAGAAGCAGCGGATACGGATTGACTTCAAATAACTTCCGAAAGCTTGCTTCGTTTTCTTTTATTTTTAATTTATGAATAAACTGGCTTCTTCGATTTGCATAAAACGTCAGAACAATAAAAAAGGCTATAATTGCTGCAATGGTTGTATTGATTTGTTTGGCTATAAGAGTGTATTTATCTTCATTCACCATATAAAGGCCTATAAGAAAAGCCGCATGGTTAAACAAAAAAATGAAAAATGCATGTTTAGGCTTTATAGGAAGTATGACAGCTACACTAATCAGAATAATCGCATAAGCATCAACATTTCCAGTTAATCTTTGACTATTAATAGAAGCCATTGCTCCCATGAAAACATAAAATATAACGTACGTATTAATAAGGAAAGCGGGCCACATAGATGTGAAAATGAATCCTTTATTTTTTATCTTGCGGTAAAAATAAAGATACAAAATCGATAAGAGAAAACCAGCAGAATGGAGCGCGATCAGCGTGTATCTAAAACTAGGATCTTTTAAATCATTAACCAAAATAACATCCACATATAAATAATAAGCGTATAAAATCAGCAAAATAATGGATGCTATTTTCAACCTATGCAATAAAAAAATATGATTCGTTTTAACAAAGCTCTTATCGTCCATATAATCCTTATGTCGGTATAGTTTTGCTATTCTTTCCATGACTGTCATTACTTTAGAATTAGCCATACAAAAAAAGTCCTGCCTTTTTATTCATTTTTTCTCATTTTAGCATGTCGTTTCTAAAAATAATACCGTTTTCATCACAGGCAGACTCGATCTTTTTGATAAGCTTGCGGTTGGAAAAATGCTGGTACTTGCATCTTTTGGCACACATCACAATTGTGAATAAACAACCTCTCTCCAGCGGTCCGTTCAAAGCACTTTGGATGGAATTATCAAAACCTCATTGGGGTATCCGTAGATCAAACTTTTTGTATTAATACATAAATGAACAAGTGAAGGGATAAAGAAAGAAAATAACGAATAGAACAAAGCGAGGAAAATCCCTTTCATCTCGTGATTAAACTTGATACGATGCAAGAAGAATGACATACGAAAAACAATTTAAATTGAAAATAAGTCCCTTCTAAAAGAAGGGAAAAGAGGGGAAAAACCCTCTTTCCATCGTCTCATTCCGCCTAAAGAAATTAGTATCCTAGACTTCTTCCCCTCCCTCTTTATCAACAACCTTTGACGAATCCGGGAGTACAGAAGGCCTCCCCCATCTAAAAATGACTTTAGTTTTTATCGCCTGTTACGGCCCCTCCCACCTCTTCGGCTCTCAAGTAGCTATTACATTCACCTATTAATCATTTCACTGGAAGTAAATGATCGATAACGATGCTATTGATGGCATTAATGTAGGCTTCGGCACTTGCTTTTAGGATATCGGTATCTGATGCTTTGGCGATATACTTTTCTCCTCTGAACTCCACTTGAATTTTCACTTTTCCTAATGCTTCTTTGCCTCTTGAAATGCTCTTTATATCATATTGAATTAGCTTAATATCTAAATCACATATATTGCTGATTGCAGAATATAGTGCATCAATTGGGCCGGAACCTACGGCACTGCCTTTTATTGTTTGATTCGCTTTCTTCAACTCTACACTGGCGGATGGGAAATTGGTATTACTGATGACCTGCAGATCCATTAGCTCATAGAAATTGTCGCTATATGGATGGATTTCCTGGCTGTTATATTTTTTATAACAGTTTTCAATAATCACATATAAGTCATGATTATACACCTCTTTTTTAACATCAGCTAACTCAAGGAAAGCGGCAAAGATTTCTTCAAATTTCACATCGGTAAACTGATGGATGCCCAATTTTTCAATTGCCGTTTTCACAGCATGCCGACCAGAACGAGCGGTTAATACAAGCTCCATGTCATCTAACCCCACTGCAACCGGATTGATGATTTCGTAAGTATCTCTTGACTTGATTAAACCATCCTGATGGATGCCTGAAGAATGAGCAAAAGCATTCTCTCCTGTAATCGCTTTATTTACTTGTACATCGAGCCCCATAAATCCACTTACCATTCTTGAAGTATTCATTATTTCTTTTGTATTAATGTTCGTGTGGACTCGATAAACTTCCGCACGTGTGTTTATCGCCATTATCACCTCTTCCAATGCTGCATTTCCTGCACGCTCTCCAATTCCATTGATCGTACATTCCACTTTATCCGCCCCATTTTTGATTGCCGCTAACGTATTGGCAGTAGCCATTCCAAGATCATTATGGCAATGGACACTTAAAAGTGTTCGGTCATTTAAATTTTTCAAGCGATCATTTAATTTGTATATTAACTCACCAAACTCTTCCGGCTCTGCAAAGCCAACTGTGTCAGGCACATTAATCATTGTGGCTCCTGCTTTTACAACAGCTTCTATCGTTGCCCACAAATATTCAAAATCTGAGCGTGACGCGTCTTCTGTAGAGTACTGGACATTCGGAAGAAGTGTTTTGGCGTATTTGACAGCATCCACCCCCATGTCCAAAATTTGACTTTTCGACTTGCCAAACTTCTTATCTAAGTGAACATCTGATGTGCCTAACACGATATGGATAAGCGGGCTTTCCGCATATTTCACACTATTATATACCGCATCAATATCAGACTGTACGGCTCTTGCTAATGCTGTAATCATTACCTCATCTGTGTTTCCTACCTTCATGGCAATTTCTTTCACGGCATTAAAATCGCCAGCCGATGAAGAAGGAAAGCCAGCTTCAATGATGTCTACCTGGAGGTTTTTTAATTGCTTGGCAACTTCCAGTTTTTCGTATAAATTTAATTTTGCGCCCGGAACTTGTTCTCCGTCTCTTAAAGTCGTATCAAATACCCAAATTTTCCTTGTCATGTAAAAAACACTCCTTTAACATCGTTAATTTATAAAAAAAGCCTCGTCTCTATAAAATATAGAGACGAGGCTTTGCTCGCGGTACCACTCTAATTGGTTAATCAAACTACATTAACCCTCTCATTTTCGGTGGCCATCACCACCTATCTGCATAACGGGAGAAATCCGGCACCCCCTACTTACTTCGTGTGTTCAGGGAGCAGCTCTTGGATGAGTTCAAAGGCCATAACTGTCGATTTTCACCAACCATCGACTCTCTGAAAAGATTATAAACCTCCTACTATTTCCAATCTTCGCTTTTTCATTATGTAATTATATGCCATACTATATGAGTGAACTCTAGTTGTCAATATAAAATTAACTGAATAGTTATATTATTCCTGCGATCATTTCAACTGTTTCCTTTTTTTACGTAAAATAGGCCTGTTCTGTTAGATGCTTTACACTGCGCCATATCCCATCACATCCCAAAAACCAGCAGCCAGGCATTCCTATTTACTTTATTGATTAAACTGAACGTTTATTCGTTAATATTTTTGAACTCTTTCATCGTTTCACTAATTTTCAATTGAGTCTCCGTTACTAAGCTTTGCAAGTTCTCTGTGATGTCACTTACCTTCACCACTTCTTGGGTTATATTCTCAACGTTATTATTCACTTTAACGATAGCATCTGAAACATTTCCTGCTAATTTTCGAACTTCATCAGCTACCACTTTAAAACCTTTTCCGTGCTCACCAGCACGTGCTGCCTCTATAGCAGCATTTAAAGCTAACATGTTCGTCTGTGAGGAAATATTCTTGATTGTTTTAGATAGCTCACTGATCAATGTAGTTTGTTCTTTTAATGACTGAAGAGCTTGCATATTTTCTTTAGACTTTGCAACAACCAAATCGCCAAGTTCTGTGGACACATTGTTTAACTTAGAAACTACACTCTCTGTTTTAATTTCTCGCTCTGTAATATCAGTAGCAATTTTAAGAACAGCGTCTACCCTCCGCTCTTCATTTAAGATGGGGATGTAGGTAGCTTCTAGCCAAATGAGTTTTCCATTTTTCCCTACTCTCTGTATCTTTTCTTGAAACTTCTTTCCAGCCCGTAAATTATTCCACAGTTCAACATACTCTTCGCTTTCTCTAAATTCTGCCGTACAAAATTGTTTATGCATCATATGACCTAATTCATTCACATCATAGTCTAATACCTGCGCAAAATTCTTATTTGCCCATATCACTTTGCCATTAATATCAAACTCTATCATGGCAAGATTCGTTTCAAGTGATGATAATACAGCCGCTGAATCCAATACTTGTGTGCTTTTATTTATTGTAGTACTCATAAAGTACCCCCTCTTTTCTTATAGTCTAGTCTTCCTAGATGCCTTGGGAATGCGTGACAATAATACTATAATATTACTTGCAAGACAATGAAAATTAGCACTTTAAAAAAAGAGGGTTGAATGGATAAGCAAAAAATTGTCTCTTATTTATGTCTACTACTTGATAACAAGCTCTCCTAAACCCTTCTCTTCATCTATATAACTTAAGCGCAGAACCCCTCAAACCAATAGAGCGTCCTTATAATTTGACTACTATACCATCTTTTTTGACAAATATACTTGTCAAAATAACCATTATACTTTACAATCAATGGCAAGAGGTGAAATTTTATGAAAAGTCGTCTTAAGGAATTAAGAGCTCGGGATGGCTTGAACCAAACACAGCTCGCCAAACTGGCAAAAGTTTCTAGACAAACAATTAGTTTAATCGAACGCGAAGAGTTCATCCCTTCTCTCTTAATTGCCATTCGTATTTCACGGATATTCCGGGAGCCTGTAGAAAATGTATTTTTCTTTGAGGAGGATGAATTATAAATGAAAATAATCAAGCAACTGTTGATCGGAGCCATAGTGGGATTTATTATAGCAATTAGCGCCCTGAACTTTTCTACCATTGATTTTTCACATTACGCAAAACCCGCCGTTATTTGCTTGTTTTCTCTAAACGTTATCCTGCTGGGATGGAGCTTGCTGTTATGCAAACAAATTAAACAGTTGCATAATACAGAGCTTACGGGTGAGGAAGAAGATGCCGCTGGGGAACTAAAATATAAAAAGTTTTCAGACTACTCCTTATTTGCTCAATCCAGTACCGTTTTATCGTTTTTAGCGTTAAGTTTCACCCTTGTTTGTAAAATGGATATAGTCTTGGTTATCCTAGCAATTATTCTGTTGATTGTCGGTTATGCGTTTACTGCCTATATGATTCAGTTAATGAAATTTGTGTATCCCGATCGTGAGATCCCCCCTCTTTCTGACACGCAGTTTTCGGAAAAGCTTTTGGAAATCTCTGATGAAGGGGAAAAACATATTATTATGCATGGTTTATATAAATCGTATAACTTATTAAGCATTGCGCTGACAGTTGCAATTGCAGCCGCTGTCATCTACTCCATGCTCTCACAGAATTCTCAGTTGTTTTCCATCATCGCTATGTGTATTGTTTTACTCTTAGTACATGGAAAATATATCTTGACTATTCGCGACAAATAAAATTGAAAAAAGGCCTAGACTGTATCACCTTGCTCCTCTAGAGGACGAAGTAAAAACAAAGCTGGACTTCAAAATGAAGTCCAGCTTTTTAATCAAGATGTAAAAGGTTTCACCTCCCTCTTTTCAAATGAACTCAACTCCTTCTTCGACAGGGCTCCGAATGAATCATTCAATTATTAAATGGAATAGTTTTCCTTTATTCTTCTCCATAATCACGGGCCTTTGTTTTAGCCATTCATTTAGGAACAATTTTATTAATTTTAAGTGGTTATTTTTAATCATTCCTTTTAACTATGGAAAGGCCTCACCTGAACCTCCATCTAGCAAGTCACAGACATCCTTGTTTTTTGTATGTTTTCTTTTTAGAGAGAGACACTAACTATAATCAAGGTAGATACCCTCATTGCTTTATTCAAAATTGCTTTTGGTTAGCCGGGAACCTTCCCGACTTCTATGGTTTCTCTTTATTTTGTAAATACATCTATAGACAATGCTTGCTCAATGTGTAATGTAAAACCAGCTGTTTGTATCTGTATTCAATTCAACATCCTATCTCAAGCTGGAGGCGATGTGGTTTGCTGAAATATATGGTCTTTTTTTGCACTCTTTTTATTGGTTGCTTTTCCATTGTATTGTCTGCAGATGCCCATATGAGCAGTCGTCAGGAATATGAGAAGTCAGGTCAAGCCATATGGGAAACGGCTACTAAAAAGAAAGTTGTAGCCATCACTTTTGACGATGGCCCAAGCCCAACCTACACTCCGCAAATACTGGATGTTTTGGCTAAGCATAGGGCAAAAGCCACTTTTTTTGTCACCGGGAAAAATGCAAATAAATATCCTAATGTTTTAAAAAGAACGGTGAAAGAAGGCCATGAGGTGGGCAACCATACGTATACCCATATTTATGACAGAAGCAAGAGCGTAAAAAAGTTAAAAAGAGAGATCGATTTAACCGCTCAAACGGTAAAAAAAATCACGGGCCAGGAAACCTCACTTTATCGCCCTGTTGGAGGCATGTATAATGACTCCATCATGACCACAGCTGCTGACAAGAACCATCTTGTCGTCATGTGGTCTTGGCATCAGGATCCTAAAGATTGGCTTCGACTGCCTGCAAACAAAATTAGCAATCACGTGATTAAACATTTGCGGTCTGGCGATATTATTCTCCTTCACGATGCTGGCGGCAATCGCACTCAAACCATTCGGGCATTAGACAAGATACTGGATTATTTAGACAAATCCGGCTATCAATGTGTTACGGTTTCTGATTTAATATATCAATCTAAAGTGCTCGATCATGATACACTTCCTGGAGATCCCTCTGATGACTATTTCTCACATTCACTTAAAAATAGTTAAAAGAATCCCATACAATCTTTCGTCAATCCCCGGGTGCCGCAGCCATGCTCGGGGTAATAATCGTGTGTTAGAGCATAGAAAAAAGCACCCTAAAGGGTGCTCAATGAAGGAATGTAAATATATCGATAATTTTACTATCAAATTGGACGCTCCATGCACTGTTTGTATCATTCTCCCCAGATAATAAAATTTCCTCACCTGATAAGAAGATGATCTTTAAAACTAATGGTTTGAAATGTCCAGCGTATAGGATATTTAATTTTGAAACCTTAAACAACTTATTATTAATTTGACACTTCCTATGGGGGGTGACAGCTTCGCTGATTCTATCCCTTTTTAATAAAGATATTTTCGCCTGTTTTTGTTATTTATACATTTGCACTGTCCATAAATCCTTTTCCGATAACATCCCGCACATCATGGATGGCCACAAAACTTTCATCATCAATGGCTTTCACAATTTTCTTAAGCATCAGCACCTCTTGTTTATGAATAATGACATAAAGGATTTTTTTATCATCTTTCGTGTAATAGCCGTATCCTGTCAATACCGTGATGCCTCGATGTGTTTTTTGGTTAATTTTCTCAGCAATTTCTTCATGACTCTTCGAGATGATGGTGACCGCTTTTTTGTGATTCATTCCTTCCACAATAAAGTCCATAACTTTTGTTCCGACATAAAGCATGACAATCGTGACCATCAAACGCTCTGTTCCGATGATAAAGTATGAGGAAAATACTACAATGAGGTCAAAGAACAGCAACCCGTAGCTGATACTCCATCCGAAATATTTATTGGCAATGCGGGCAAGAATCGTGGACCCAGCTGTTGTCCCGCCTGTTCTAATCACCATCCCGATGCCGAGTCCTGCAAGAACGCCGCCAAATATCGCATTCACCAGCATATCCGATGCCTCTACCCGCCAATCATGGCTTATATGGAGAAAGAGAGAGTTAAAAATAACAGCAATAATCGTGTAAAGAACAGAGGTCTTGCTTAAAAATTTATAGCCAATCACAATTAAAAGGCTGTTTACCACGAGGGTTACAAGTCCAGGAGACCATTCGAACAAATAATAGAAGATAAGCGCAACCCCCGTTACTCCGCCTTCTCCAAGGTTAGTAGGAATGATAAGAACATTAATCGCCAAAGCAAAAATAAAGGACCCTACCATAATCGTTAAAATATCCAACAATCTTCTTTTCACATTAACACCTGCTTATATATTTTTGAAAAACAAACGGGCAGCTCTTTCGTTTTTGTAATAGAAACGAATAGCGCCCGCCTGTCTCTTTTAACTATCTATTCTTATATTCCTTGTATTCACTATAAAAAATCATTAGCTGTCCTATAAACCTCCTTTACTCTCTAGGAAGGTGAAAACTTTTTATCATTATACACTTATTGACTTCTATCTTTCTGCATTTATTTTTTTTTTTATAGGGATACGGAAACGATTCTGGATGTCAGGGGCCACCATAGGAGTAAATGCCGTGTAATCCATTTTGATCATTGCATTCAGGAAACTTTAAATCCTTGAAAATCAATAAACCTTTGCCTTCTCCATAGGAGAAGGCTTATTAAGAAAAATAGACTGAACAGCAAAAACCGATCAGTCTGTAAGTAATTATCTGGCTCAACTAAAGCGCCCGATTCTTGAAGACCATTTCATCCTCATTCCCAAAGAAAAAGCCCACCGTCGTTCAAAAAGATTTAATGTGATTTTTTACTTCCATAAATATTTTTAAGTTGTATACAAAAATTAGGATTTAACATAATTTCAAGCATGGCAATTATTTAAATTCGTATAAATTTGCTAAGTTAATTTTATTAACTCATTCATTTACTGAATTCATCAATTGAAAGAAGTATTCAGGTTGATGAGTCTTATGTAGGTTATACCAGGAATGTAATGTATCTGGTGCACATACATCTAGTTTTTTCAGTACTTCCATTGCGAATTCCAGAGGAGCTACTCCTGAGGCAGTAACCAAATTCTCATCGGATACCGCGGATCTTCCCTCATAAAATTTTTCTCCATTGTAATTAGGACAAACCATTTTCATATATTCCAAGTTATTACTTGTATGCTTTCTAGAATCTAGGTATCCCATGTTTGCGAGACCCTCCGTTGCACCGCAAATGGCAGCAACAATAGTGCCGAGTTCTAAAGCTTCACCAGTTTTTTGCAGGATAGATTGATGAAGCTCTTCTCCCCACGTGTTCCCTCCAGGTAAAATTAAAAGATCTTTCCTCTCAAGAGTACACTCATTAAGGGAAATATCTGGTTTTATGCTCAGTCCTCCCATCGTAGTAATCATTTCTTTATTCGCTCCTACTGTAACTACTTTTAAAGGCGCTACATCTTTTTTGAAATATCTCCCTGAGTGTAGTTCGGCAATTAAATATCCGTATTCCCAGTCTGACATTGTATTGAATACATAAAGATAAACTTTTGGGGTCTGCATCTAATAACACTCCAATCACAAGTAATATAGCTTATTATAAGATAACTTCCCTGACAGCTAATGTCAGGGAAGTTATCTTACTTGATGAAATTTTATTAATTCCGACAGAATGTCAATAAGCCGCTCCTTAAGGCTTATTGGCTGAATAACTTCGATAGATTGACCGTACGGTAAAAGTAAGTAAGGTACATATGTATGGAGGATATCTTTTTCAAGAAGAAATACTGCTTGATTTGAAGTTCGTTCTTGTAAATAATGTTCTAAAAACCAATGTCCGCAAACATCACTCAACGCCCTTGCCTCTCCATTTATAACCAAAGAAATAATCTCTTTCTTATTTTCTATCGTTGGAAGAAGGTTTTTCATAAAAACGTCACGTGCGGAAAATTCTTCTGGTCGAGTAAATTTATTTTCGGTCAACATTAGATTTTCAATCCGCTCTATTTTAAAACTACGGATGTCATTCCTGAGGTGACAAAATCCAATCACATACCACTTATTATTCCAATAAATCATTCTGTATGGATCAACCAACCTGTACTTTGATTGCTCTTCGCCACTTCTGTTGTATAGAATTTTCACAGAGTATCCGTCAGCTACGGCCTGCTCCAAGTCCTTTAACAAAGGTTCCATAGAAAGCGAACTTAATCGACGTATTACTTCAAGACTGGTTACATGTTGGTTTATTTTTGTCTCTTGCTCTTGATTTGAATATTTGCTTAGCTTTGAAATAGCCCTTTTTAGTGCTTCACCTCCATAATATCCGGCTTCTTCTGCAAAAATAGCAGCATGACATAGGGCGGTTTGCTCCTCAAAATCAAAAAAAAGAGGAGCTTCAAGAAAATTGTTCAATAAAGTATATCCACCGTTATGGCCTGTGTCTGAAATGATAGGTACGCCACTTGTTGAAAGTGTATCAATATAACGGTACACCGTTCTTATATTCATCTCTAGCTTTTCTGAAATTTGTTTTGCAGTAACTTTTTTACCTGAACTAAGCATCCATAGAATTGCTAGTAGATTGTCACTTTTAGGCATATACATCCACCTCTATACGGAATTGATTATGTAAGTTTATGTTCGTTAATTAATAATGAGTGAGTTCCACTGTATTTATTATTTAAATTCAACTTATTTCCTTGGATTGCTAGTATATCTTGATAGTTCAAATGGAATTCTTCACAATCCGTTTTCAAATCCATCAACCGGGTTACCCCACAACCTGGCCCTTAGCAAAGAAAGATGAATGGAGTTTTACCTTATCACAACAAAAAAGAAAAATCCTGATTTAACGCAGGATTTTTCTCAACCTTTGTTTCAAATCTCCAATGCTCAGATGGTCCAAGCGCTGCAGCAAGATGATATGTTATAGCTACTCGCTGCTTTTTATACTATTTTCTAAAATAAAGGAGGGTTCCAAACAATCAAGCAGTTGCAACCTGCCTTAAAGTTTTAGTGCCCTTGATTTTTCTGTTAGGCTGTGTATTAAGTTTTTATATTTTCCACATTATAGATCGTTCTAGCGGAGTGAAGAAGTCGAATTTTTTCATGTGATATAGTGAATTTTTATTTAGACGTAGGGAAACATCCTATTTAAATAGTAGTTTACAGAATAAGCGACCATGCTATGTCCTTTTGGCGTCCAATGGAAGCCTAGCAGCGGATCAACTAACCCGCTTTTTGAAATCTTTGTATCTGTCGCATTTCCAGCTTTCAATACGGCATTCGCATAGTTATCTACGAGTTGAACCTTGTGCACCTTTGCCACTTTTCGGATCACATCGTTATAGCTGTTCTCCCATTTGCGTAGGCCGCCCTTATCAGCGTATAATGCTCTCACTTTAGGATTGCTTGCTGAATGGAATTGATAATATACTCCCTCATTCACAGGCAGATTAGTCATCAATATGACTTTAGCAGGTCTTTCTTTTAACTGTAAGACCATGCTGGCAAGATTTCTTTCAAACTGAGCCTTACTAACTTGTGGTTGTCCAGTTTTAGGGTTAATCAATGCATCGTTTAGTCCAAACATAATCACAACAACTGCTGGATTTAGGTCTAGCACATCTTTCTTAAATCTCTTTATGGCTTGATCCGTTGTATTTCCGCTTACGCCTTTATTGATCACACCTGCAACGTTAGGCCAGTTGCAGTCAGGATAATCCGGGAACTCTTTCGGCAAATATGATCCAGACGTGTTACTGTCCCCAAAAGCAACGACTCTATCAGTTTTGATTGGAGCCGCCTCTATATTAAATGACACGCCGGAGATGAGGAGTCCGGCTGCCGCAATCCCAGATACCAACAATTTTTTAATCTTGTTCATTTTAATAACCCCCACTCTATGTACACACTTATTATACCATTTACTTCCTTACTTGGAAGAATAAAACGGAATAGTGGAACCTCACTTTTTTCACCGAACTACAATGACTTAGAACAACCGAACTGTTCGTCAATGTCTCGCAGCGTTACTCCTCGTTTCCACTGGATGCCAAATAAATGAATCGAACCTAGAAAAATATCCTGCTCAAAAGCACTCTAACTCGGAAAATGGGGTTACTATCAAAACTGAGAAAGCTAAGTACCCAGCTGCAGTGAAGGTGATCACTGTCGAGATCTATAATGAAAGTGATAAAGAATACATGACATTTGCTCACGTGTTTCTTGTAAAAAAGGTAGACGGTATATGGCGCAAGGTGCCAATGAAAGCAAAAGTCTTCACAGAGCAAGGAATGATTCACCTTCCAAATGAAGTATCATCCTTAATCCTTAATGTTGATGATCTAAATTACGAGCTTACACCGGGTGAATACCAAGCTCTTATAGGCGCACTTGCTGCTCCATTTAAAATTGTAGAATGAGAAAGGAAAAGGCTTGATCTGTGACTCCATTAAAGTACTACGCCATAAAAGTACATTCATAAGTTATAGGTGTATTTTATAGAAAAAGGGGTACCAAGTTATTAAGCTTTCTCATCTAATATCTAGCACTGAGCTTTCTTTATTTGGTTTGAATAAGGAAAACCCGGTGGGAGGTGATTACATGAGAAAAGTTCATGGCATAAAGAATTTAATCGCTTATTTAGAATTCGTGGATTTTCCACTTACGGAAGAACAGGTCAACGATCTATTATTAAAAAAAGAACTCCCTCACCTCAGACCTTTAAAACACCTCATTATTTTTAATTTAGATCACATTGACTGGTGGATCAGCCAGCAGCGATTAAAGCCATAGATGAATACTGCCCTGCTACTAAGCAGGGTATTTATCATGAGCTGTTCATTCTCAATTTCGTGTAATTTTATTTGATCCTCGCTCTACTCTCTATTTGTTTTAAGAACGCGCATACACTTATTGAAACCTTTCCTACTATCCAATTGCTGCAAGTCATTAAGCTTTCCATATTTTTTGGCCAACCATGGATCTTCGCTAGCCTTTCACAAATACGACAGCTCAAAGACAACTACATAAAATGCTCCTTCGTTAATAGCCGATTTCGAAATTCTGCTATAATGTCTAGTTTGATTTATACTATCCGTTCATCGCATAATGTATCGGTAAATTCTCGATTATCCATCTACATAACATCTGCATGTTGCTTCTCAAACCAAAACAAGCAATGTCTACAGCAATCATTTAAAATAAGTTGCACACCCTCCCCTCCTTCGTATATTTTATGAACTGCGTAACAGCATTCGTGTGCTTTTTGTAATGTTTCACACCGCTTATGTCCACTATTCCTCAATCTTCATGTTCAATTGCTTCCCTAGATACTTACACTTGGAACACTGCTTCATCAGTATGATCTCTGAGCGTATTTCTGATTTTCGCCCCTTCCTTTCGTCTATCCCTCTTCACGTCGTTAAACCAATCATCCCTTTACTAAAAAATAATCGCTAATTCGTCTTCGTTGTTCTGTTCAGTTGATACAATCTTTACCAATGACTCCCCAGGTCACGAAATACAAGAGAGACTAGGTTATGCCCCTAGCTTTATCTGCGCAAAATCAGGCATATAAGCCCAATAAACTATCTCCCCTCTAGACCTTTTGTCGTTATTTGACGAAAAAATGATCTGGAATCCCCAATTAAGTTGTAGGAAAATGGAAGAAAGTACATTTCATCTTTTATGTGTAAAGTTTAGATAGAATTGCTAAAAAATTAGCTGGAGTGCAATAAAGATGATTGGATTTTTAAGAGGTAACTACACATGAATTAAAGGAGCCGATTTATTATGAATCGTATTGCTACAGTAATCTTATCTTCGTCCCTAATATTAGGAGTTTCAGCCGTCACTCCTTCCACTGTGGATGCAGCGGCAAAATCTTATAAAAACTGTACGGAACTAAACAAATCCTATCAAGGTGGAGTCGCCAAAGACGCCAAGGTAAAAAATAAAGGCGGCAAAACTAAGTATAAGCCCACAGTATCTGCAGCCCTTTATAAGTCAAATTCAAAGCTTGACAGAGATAAAGATGGCATTGCTTGCGAGAGATGAGTAAACTTTAACACTATTTCCTCTGTTCTTATAATCTATAGAGAGGATAACAACCCGCTGAAGATCTAACTAGTCAGCGGGTTCTCTTATTTTATTTGGGTAAGATTCTCTCTCAATAAAAATTCCACTGTCACATTCACTACAAATACTGGCTGTTCCATTTAAACCAAGTGCTCTTCCATTCTTCAATTCGCCGATTTTTGTTCACTTGTTTGTTATTTTTTGTTATAGCGCATACTTTCACATATAGTATAATTTTTTACATTAAACAAACTTTTGCCACATAAAGGGGATAAGAAGTAATAATGATTTCTTTTTTGCTAACTTTAAAACGATTTTTAAAAGCCCTAAAACATGCTTTTAAATTGAAGAACTTTCAAGTGCTTTTCACTTTAGTTTTGATTTTTTTACTATCGGGAACGATCTTTTATGTTAAGCAAGAAGGGTTAAGTATAATAGAAGCTCTTTATTTTTGCGTTGTGACGCTCAGTACAGTTGGCCATCCTAATTTTGAGCCTCAAACAGCGTTTGGCAAGGTGTTTACAATCGTTTATATTTTAGCTGGTACCGGTTTGTTTGTTGGGCTGATAGTGTATCTTGCCTATGCCATGATTAAACAACCGGAGGATGAAAAGCAAACGATCAAATAACAACCACAGCAAGACAGATCGCTGTGGTTATTATCAGTTGTGCAGGTGCTACTGATAATCATACAGGCGCAAGAAATAAAGAAACATACAGGTTCATCCGCTACTCTTCTTGAACAAGCTTTACCTCATCATATCCACAATTATGACAATACATTACATGGGGACAAATCTGATCTCTCGCTGTGTTCGGATAGCCGTCCCCCATCTTTACTGTTTCTTCATCGTTATAATGGCCGTATGGATCTAAAAAATCGGATACTTTGCCCGAATCATCTAATTGGGAACCGCAATCCGGGCAATACAATTCCAATTCTTTAAATGAATTACACAACGGACACTGTTTCATTTATATCACCTCTTTTAGCTTCCAAATTTAGTATTCATTTTCCTCTAGATAATATGTGCAATATAAGCAAATGATAAATACAATATAGCGGATAAACTCCCGATTTATTCGTTCACTCTAGTCTTCCCTCAACCTGTTAAAGCAGTAAATCCTCTTCCAGTGCATTAAAGAAACAAATGGAAGAATGTTCTTATAGGACTCTTGCTTAAAACAGTAAAATAGAGTACATAAGACTGTTTTGCTCCAAAAATAAAACACCCTTTTAGGATGCTTCGTTGTTCATTTCTATTCAAATTCTCCTGTATACCCAAGTATTCAACTTCCTTTGAAGTCCTCTGTCTTTTCTTCCTTAAGCTGTTCCTATAAAACTGTGCCAGCCTCAAGTCATTTTTCTTTATTCATACTCGCTGTCTCTACCTTCAGACACTGTCCAGTTCCATTCAATGTTTGCGTAAGTCCTTATTTTATTCCTCCGAAAAGCCCTGCCTATGATAGTTCAGTCGGCTTTCCTCTGGAAAATGCGATGTATCTCGTTCCCTGGAAAGTTAGAGTTCCTATATCGCCCTCTGCCATCAGTCCATATTCCTTGCCTGGAACACGAAACTCTGATCGATCGCCACTCTCAAATTCAAATGTAACGAAGTAAGTCGTAGAGGAACTGTTAGAGTAAGTATTCTCATCATATGACTGATTATGTCTTGTAACATTTATTCGTTTAGCCTTCACGCTTGCAGGAACAGACAAACGGGGAGAATGCTCATTTTTATTCCATTGGCTAAGCCCTCTGAATCCGTTAACTATAATGCCGATAAGAGCGACCGTAAAAATCAGCCCTATAACAACAGGAACAGCCGTGAATAACCAATCTCCATTTCCTTCAAGAGTATACATGACACCGTCCTCCTTATTCTGTTAACACAATTATACGAAGAAATTGAAAGAAAGTTCCCCATTGTTTATAGTTTTTCTACTGGCGGCGGTTAATTGTAGCAATAGCAGCAGCAAGGATGAAAAGATCATCTTAGCAACAGGTGAATAAAGTTAATCATCCATCATAAATAATCGGGAGGAGATTAAAGGTTGTGTCAATTAGAAAACTCGAACTTTACTTGCTAATTTATGAGCCTAGTAGCATTTCCCTTTTCCCGAGCAACTCTGGTATACTTTAACACTTCACTCTATTCACCTATAAATTTCAACCAGCCACTTCCTCTTCTTATACCTTTGTCACACCCCTAAGTCCCCATTCATTGGAGATGGAAGTACGGTTTAGTTCTCTGCAACATTCTTTCCGTAGAGGCTTCCTTTTAACATAGTTTATTGATCCATTTGACTTGCTCTATATAACATAGACCATACTTCTTCCCTTGTCACCGGCCGTTGTGGGTAAGTACCATCGGATATGCCCTTTTCTTTAACCCACTTCTGGGCTTCTCTGAAGCGCGGGGATGCAGCCGCATCTTTTTTGTATTCCACGTTTGGTTCCTCCTTTTCTGTATCTTTGTTATTTTCCTTTAACTCTTTCAACAGTTCCTCTATCTTAGCCAGCGTCTTTTCACCTGTGATACCATCGGCTTGGAGTCCAGTACGCCTTTGCAAAACCATCACAGCATTAGCGGTAGCGTTGTCATAAATCCCATCCACACCCCCTGTATCGTAACCAAGCTTAACAAGTTTTCCTTGCAATTCTTTTACCTTGTTGCCTCGGTCTCCTTGCTCAAGATAAGATTTTTCAGGAGGTGTGTAGCTGCCAGATGGCGGCGGCTTCTTTCCTGATCGGAGTTCTGCAAGAGATAAGCCAAATGTTAGCTGAAAATGCGGAGGATCCTTAAAACTGCGAAAATCTCCTCCCCATTCAAGTCCGAGTGATTTACCTAATTGCCCCACTTGATACCAGTCTTTTTTCCCGTCTTTATTGGTATCAACATTTTCGTTCCAATATACGGCTGTCCCATCCGACGACGCAATAACAAAATCGAAAGCCAATCCAAAGTTATGGTAAGAGTAGCCCCCCTTGGCATTTGTAACAATCTCCCCCGGTTTCTCACGTCCTTGTGCATATAATTCATTTTGCTCAGCAATCGTTCGCAATCCTTGAGTAATAAGGATATAGATTCCTTTACTATGCGCTTGTCTAATAAGCTCTCTCGCTTTCTCTGCGAGCAACGGATGAACATCTTTCAAGCGCCGATCCGCTTTTGCTAATAGTTCATTTACGTTCATTTTAACCCTCCCAGTTTTAAAATTTTTCACTTCAATGAACCTTGCATGTAATATTACTATTCTTCTAGTGGACAATTCGTGTCGGCGTTTTAGCAATAACTGGAAAGGCATTTCGCTCAATTTTCTAATCAACTGAAAATGGCAGGGTGTATCGTATAATGTGGATTCTTAGACAATCACTAGATCAAAAAAGAATGATTGTCCCATCATTTATTTGATTCATTAGTGATAGAGATCCTCCCCTCTATATAACTAGGAAAAATTAGGCTTCCATACATTTGCGGGAAATCAACTTTCCCATAGCAAAAACAGCCTGACTGGTGAGCTTTATCTGAAAATACTTCTTTGTGTATGGTCGACGGCTATCCTCATTCCGGAGAGAATACTGATCTATATTATGTAAGGAAGGATGTACCCACTCATTTATTGATCATTGCTCATGATGAAAGAATGATGAATACAGGTATAAATCCTAAAACCAATAAATTTTCAACTAATGATGATATGTATTTTAACCATCCAGGAGCCAGATTAAGAAACTGAAAAAAAACATTGGCAATAAAAAACCCCGCTTATAAGCGAGGTTTTTATTTTTAAGTCTCCCAAGAGATTCCAGTCTCTTAATCGATGGTTTGTTGGCAATTATATAATTATTCTTTTGGAGAATGCGGAGTAAAATAACAAAAGCAGCATTGGTGATGCATCGAAGATTTAGCTTGATAGAGAGCCAGATCGGCATATTCCAAAAGTTTATCTATATCCTGGCCTTGTTCTGGATAAAGGCTGATACCTATGCTTGCACGAATAGAAATATGACTATCCTTTACGAGGAAGGATGTATCGAATACTGCTTTTACTTGATTCATCTTTTCTTCTAGGTGATCATCCTGTTCTATTAACAATAAAAACTCATCACCGCTTAAATGGAAGGCATCAATGCCGTACTCTGCTAGCGCTTCTAAGCGTTTAGCTGTCTCAATGAGAAACCGGTCTCCCGCCGAATGTCCAAATAGATCATTTATCCCTTTAAACTCATCAATATCAATCAAAGCGATTCCCAAGCTGTTTCCAGCTTGTTGGGCACGTTTCATATATGATTCTATTGACATATAAAACATACGACGATTAGGCAGCTTTGTCAGCTCATGGTGTAACGCTAAATACTTCCATTTTTCCAGTTCGTCCTTCATGGATCCCTCACTTTCAACTAGCTTCTTCTGCTGATTATCCATAGAGATCTTCCTCTCTTTGTTTCCCTGACTCATTTCATTTTATAACTCCATTCTTACACTCCTCTCTCTTTTCTCTTACAATAAACTTATCTGAAAGGGAAAAGAGAGGAATAACTATAATTTAAGCGATTTAGCAAATGGGAATCATTGATAATGTTTTCGTCAATATCGCTTTCCTTGCTATTCATCTACTAGGAATTAATGGGGTTGATTAACCTGCACTGGTTCAGGAGGAAAAGCTTGATGTCCAAATTGTGTGTGTCACCGCTCATCAATAGTGAAATTCAGGCGTTTAACCTTGATTATCTCACGTAGCATGGAACGGCCCTCTCAAAAAATGAGCCGTCTAAAAGCCAAACTGCATCCATAAAAAAGCGATGGCTACTATATATAGTAGCCATCGCTTCATTAAGCCTCTTAATATGTATAATCGTTAGCCAGCCAGCCATGCGGCAACCAACACGGTCGATGAACAACCACCGCATTAGCCGTTCTCATGGATTTTATCGAACGTATGAACTATGAATCTTTAGCTTTGAATAGTAAGAAGTTTGATTCCTGAACTCTAAGGGCTGAGCTTTGAGCTTTGAACTTTTATCCAAGTATGCGATAGCTTCGCATGACTAAATGTTTTAGATAACCTCATTATGATAAAAGTTAGCGGCTGTAAGGTCGAAGCCGCTGGCACCTGTTCAGTTTTATTGATTTTCGGCTAACTAACCATCTCTATTTACTCAGGAATTTCAATTTCTGTCAATGTGTTGGATGTCGATAGCACAAAATCGACTTCTGTTAAATACTCATCAATCTTTTGTTCTAATCTTTCATATTCCTGTCGCAGCTTCAACGGGTCAACGATTTTCGCCTCATGTTTTTCCCGATAACTTTTGGTCAGCTCATTGCTTTCCTCTGCTTTTAATTTCGCTTCGCGACCATACAATACTTCCAATTGGCGATCTAACTGTTGTTTTACTTCATCATTGATATCTTCTACCTGGTCGGTAACCAGTGAAAATTCTTGTTTCATTTTTCGGAGAAGCTGCTGTTCGTATTGAATAGATGTTTTCCGTTCAATAGCTTCTGCTACTGTATACTGATTGCCCGCAATTTCAACTTGCGTCATAGCATTAGATAAAACAATCGCAGATTTAATAGCATTTCGGCGCTTAATCAAATCAAGTGTGGATTGATAAGCCGATTTGGCTTTATCTTCAAACTCTTTATTCGTAGCAAATCCGCTAACAGGCTTATTGCCCACAGCATAACTAATAAAAGGAGTTTGATTCATTGTTGTTTGAATGCGTTTATCTAACAGTTTTAGCTCTGCCAGGGCTCTCGTAATTGATATCTTCATAGATTGAACAGCCTCCATTACTCATTCTCTTCCTAAGAATAACATAAGCCAAGAGTTAGAAGCTCCTTAATTGATTCTATTTCTCTTTTTATTTACCAAAATAGTGCACTTCTATGTAAAGGAACTTAATCTAAAGCTTATAAAGCGTTTATTCGATAAAAAATCTTACTAATGAAGAAGGAGTAGAGAAAAACGAATGATTCCTTTCCTATCTTATAGGAACATACAGGTCAACCTTGCATTTTCCTTCTGGATCTTCCGCTGGGTTGTTTAAATTAAATTCCAGGTTATGCCTCTCATAATCTGCCTGATAGACGCTTCGCGGCAGCCAATCCTCAAACATGTATTGATACGCGGCATTCAATTTCTCGGGCGCATCACAAAATGAATATACTGCATATACCCCTCCCGCTAATTTTCTAAATTGCACTTGTTTATGTTTCTCTGTTTCAAAGTCTTGAGGAATGGTTACACACGCATCATGACGACAGCTGTGGCTCTCAACTATACTCGGATTATCTAAGGAGATTCCTATGAAAGACTGCTTCGGCGGAAAAAGCCCATTATTCGCTGCCCAATCGATCAACTTTCCCCAGTGTTCCTGCGGTTCAAAATAACTTCCCGTACGCCTAATAAACGCCACATCAAATCCCGGTAATTCTTTAATTTTTATGTTCATTTTTCTCTCCGATCAAACTAGAATAGGTAAATAAGTTCATTCTCTATATATTCCTCGCTTTATTTATGAATCCTTTATTTTCCTATTTGCCTTTTTTGTTATTAGACAATTCAGTTTTTTCTTTGAAACGATTATCTCTTATGGTAAAATTTCGGAATAAAGGTGTGATCAATAAATCCTGCTAAATGACTAGGTAGAGTGAACAGGTACCTCACATCTGTATTTACGGTTTAACTATAGGAGGCTATATAATGATAGATTTGCGCAGTGATACGGTAACAAAACCAAGCGAAAAAATGAGAAAAGCCATGTATGAAGCCGAGGTAGGAGATGACGTCTACGGCGAGGATCCAACAGTCAATAAATTAGAAGAGCTTGCTGCGGAGATGCTTGGAAAAGAAGCGGCTTTATTTGTCACAAGTGGCACGCAGGGAAATCAAATTGCCGGCTTGGTACATTGTAAGCCTGGAGAAGAAGTGATATTAGAAGCTCAATCACACATATTCCTCTACGAAGCCGCTGCCATGTCAGCATTTGCTGGTGTGCAAACCAAAACATTAGTTGGGGAACGTGGAGCTATGAAGCCAAGTGATGTGAAAGCAGCTATCCGAGAGGACGATATCCACCAACCCGAAACAGGACTGATTTGTATAGAAAACACACACAACAAAGCTGGTGGGGCTGTTGTTCCGCTTAAAATCATGGAAGAAATCTATCAAATTGCCCAAAGAAACGGCGTGCCTGTTCACTTAGATGGTGCCAGATTGTTTAATGCTTCCGTTGCTTCCGGAATTCCAGCAAAAGAATTTGCTAAACACACCGATACAGTCCAATTTTGCTTATCTAAAGGATTAGGCGCACCAGTTGGTTCAATTATTGCTGGTTCCTCTCGTTTCATCTCCAAAGCACGGAAGTGGCGCAAGCGCTTAGGCGGTGGTCTCCGGCAGGCTGGAGTTCTGGCTGCACCTGGTATGATCGCCCTTCAAGAAAACATCGAGCGCCTTCATGAAGATCATGAAAATGCCAGGCATCTTGCTGAAGGTCTTCATAGTATTGAAGGAATCACACTAGAAAACAAGGTCGAAACGAATATTGTGCTAGTTAATATTGCTCGTTCTAACCAAACAACAGAGATCTTCTTAAATGAATTAAAAAGGAATGGCGTCTTGGCTGGAGAGTTCGGCCCCCATTTGATTAGATTTGTGACGAACAATGGTGTTACCAGAACAGATATTGATAAGGCATTATTGACTATCCAAAGAACAGTAAATGTTCAACCTATTTAATGATTGCAGAGAGAGGTCTATTATTTTCTTTGATTGAAAGCTTGATCATTCATGCTAAAGCAACCAACAGTTCGCCCAAACTGTTGGTTGCTTCTTTTTCTCTTAAAATTGTACGTATCGGTTGAGAATTTTAATTATTCCCCGATCTCAATCACACAAGCTTTTTCACGCGAATACTCAAGAATCGAATCTGTGCCATATCCGCTTTCTTTAAAACCGCCAAACGGCAGGTCGGCTCCTACTCTTGAATAAGTGTTTACCCATACATTTCCGGATTCTATTTTCCGAATCATCCGATGGGCAAGATTAAGATTCCTTGTCCACACTCCCGCCCCTAGGCCAAAGCAGGTATCATTTGCTATTGCCGCAGCCTCTTCTTCTGTTTCAAAAGGCATAACAACCGCTACCGGACCGAAAATTTCCTCTTGGCAGATACGCAACGAGTTACTGTTCACTTTAAACAAAGTAGGTTCCACCCAGTAACCGCCGGAGAGCTCAGGCTTGTCTGGAAGAATAGTCTCCCCTCCATGGCGACCGCCACAAACTATTTCCCCCCCTTCTTCTAATCCCAGCTCGATATAAGAACGGATTTTTTCGTATTGATCCAGGCTTGAAAGAGGACCCATTGTATTTTTCAGATCCATGGGGTCACCTACGCTTATCGTACTTTTAATTCTTTCCGCTATTCGATTGATCATTTCATTGAATATAGAACGTTGAATGAGAATTCTTGAGCCAGCTGTGCATCTTTGTCCAGCGTTACTCGTGTAGATGCCATGAATGACTCCATCGACCGCTTTATCAAGATCCGCGTCTTCAAACACAATATTCGGTGATTTCCCGCCTAATTCAAAAATAGCTGGTTTGGGATGTGGAGCACTTGCACGAAGGATGGCACCAGCAGTTGTCCCGGAGCCTGTCATGCTTACTTTGCTCACCCCACGATTAGCTACTAAAGCATCCCCTATGTCTCTCCCCAATCCGGAAATAACATTAAGCACACCCGGAGGAAGAATTTTACCCAGCAATTCACCATACCGCAATGAGGAAACAGAAGCCTGCTGAGACGGTTTAATAATGACCGTATTGCCCGCAGCGAGAGCATAAGCGGCTTTTATTGTGAATGTAAAAAGCGGCGCATTCCATGGCAGGATTCCTACTACAACTCCAAATGGTTCTCTCAAGGTATATCCGATGCTAGTTGGTCCCATTTGAACCGTTTTTCCCTGGCTACCATCTTTGCAAGCTCCTGCCGCGTCATACCAGACTGATTTGATAGCTTCAGCTAGATAAGGTGCGACGGCGATCACTTCTCCGTTATCTCTAGTCTCCAGCGTTGTTAATTCTTCAGCATGCAACGAAATAGAATCGCCGATACGTCTTAAATAACCTGAACGTTCTTCAGCAGAAAGTGCCGACCAGGCAGGAAAGGCTTGACGTGCTGCTGCAACAACGGTTTCTACATCCTCTTGTTGGCTTAATGGAATCTTAGCCCAAGCTTCTCCTGTAGAAGGTTCAATACTATCCATTGTATTTCCAGAAGAGGCTGACATTAACTGGCCATTGATAAAGTTCTGGTACTGCTTTAATTCTTGCTTTGTCGTCAATGTAATCCCACCTTTTTTAGAATATTAAACTACTTTCAACTAGCCATCTTTCACTTTCCATTTATCTTTCTATCTAACTCTCTAGTGGAATGACAAGGTTATGCTAGTATGGATTTTTCGAGGATTTCTACAATATCCAATGTTTGAATACTGCCCTCTTTCTCCATCGCTTTTGTGCCGTCGCTTAACATCGTCAGGCAATACGGACATCCACTGCCTATAACACTCGGATTTACAGCCAGGGCCTGCTGTGTCCGTGCTACATTTACCCGCTGTCCGGTATCTTCTTCCATCCACATCATGCCTCCGCCTGCCCCACAGCACATAGCTGTTTCACGATTGCGCTCCATCTCCGCAACTTTTACTCCAGGTATGCACTTCAGGATTTCTCGCGGCGGATCATAGACATTGTTATAACGGCCCAAGTAACAAGAATCGTGATAGACAACCGTTTCGTTCACTTCGTATTTCGGAACAAGCTTGCCCTCTTTGATCAGTTTAAATAGAAGATCCGTGTGGTGATAGACTTCGACATTTTCAAGTCCAAACTCTGGATACTCATGTTTGAATATGTTGTAGGCATGCGGGTCAATGGTTACAATTTTTCTTACATTGTGCTTCTGAAATGTTTCAATGTTAGCCCTTGCCAGCTCTTGGAATAAAAATTCATTGCCAATCCGGCGGGGAGTATCTCCGGAATTTTTTTCCTTATTGCCCAAAATGGCAAATTTCACGCCCGCTACATTTAGTAATTTGGCAAAGGATTGAACAATCTTTTGGCTGCGATTATCATAAGAGCCCATCGATCCCACAAAGAATAAGTATTCAAATTCTTCTCCTTTTTTCTCTAGCTCCTTAATGGTCGGCACTTCAATATTTTCACGTCCGGCCCGCCAATTCTCCCGTTCTTTGCGATTGATTCCCCAAGGATTGCCCTGGCGTTCAATGTTAGTAATTGCACGCTGGGCATCCGCATCCAATTTGCCTTCCGTTAATACGAGATAACGGCGAAGATCAATAATTTTATCTACATGCTCATTCATAACCGGGCACTGATCTTCACAATTTCGGCAAGTTGTACAAGCCCAGATTTCCTCCTCTGTAATCACGTCCCCGATCAGGCTTGGGTTGTAATCAAGAGCGACGACGGTTTCCTGATGCGTATTCACTTTAGCCATTGCGGCGAGCTGATTTCCCTGCGTATTAGCAAAAGCAAATCCTGGAACCCATGGCGATTGAGCAGTTACTGCAGCGCCTGTGTTGGTCAGATGATCCCGCAGCTTCACGATTAGATCCATCGGTGAAAGCATCTTTCCTGTACCGGCTGCTGGACACATATTCGTACAGCGTCCGCATTCTACACAAGCATACAAGTCAATAAGTTGATTTTGTGTGAAGTCCTGAATTCTGCCAACACCGAACGTTTCTTGTGATTCATCCTCAAAGTCAATGGCTGCCAGCTTTCCAGGCGGAGTTAACCGGCTGAAAAACACGTTGGCTGGCCCGGCGATTAAGTGAGCATGCTTAGATTGAGGAACATAGACGAGAAAAGAAAACAGCGCCAGCAAATGAATCCACCAGGAAACATAAAATAGTGCCATGGCAGCGGGCTCACTCAGCCAGCTAAAAATACTAGCAACAACAGAAGCTACCGGTTCAGTTAACGACGGCGCATGCCCGTGCCAAATGATAGACATTCCATTGCCGAACAGAACGGAAAGCATGAGTGTCCCGATAAAAATTAACACAAGCCCTGCCTTCAACCCACGTTTCAAACGTACGAGTTTTTCAATATACCGGCGATAGAACGCCCAGACAACAGCTATCAAAATCATTAATGTGACAGCTTCCTGAAAGAATGTAAAGAAAGGATAAATTGGACCGAGCGGAAGATGAGCACCCGGCACAAGCCCCTTTATGATAAAATCAATCGCCCCTAGTTGGACAAGGAGGAAACCATAAAACATCATGACATGAATGATCCCGCTCTTCTTATCCTTTAATAGCTTTTTCTGGCCAAAAACGTTAATCTTCACTAAATCGAGCCGTTCTTTAAACCTGCGGTCAAACTCCTGCTTGCGGCCTAACTTGATATATTCATAACGAGTCTTCACCAGATATAGAAACAAGTAAAGGGCGTAACCTGTCACTAAAAGAAAGGCGATGGTATTGATGATTAATAGATTCATTATGGTCACTTCCTTTTATTGTGATAGCGCCCCTTTGCTTACTGCTTGACTGCAGCAAACTCTTCAATTAACATCGGAACGACTTCAAATAGATCACCGACAATGCCGTAGTCGGCTACTTGGAAAATGCTCGCTTCCGGATCTTTATTGATCGCCACAATCACTTTTGAATTGGACATGCCTGCCAGATGCTGAATCGCTCCAGAGATCCCACAAGCAATATATAGATCTGGAGTTACCACCTTTCCCGTCTGACCAATTTGCAGTGAATAATCACAGTACTCGGCATCACATGCTCCACGAGAAGCACCAACCGCACCACCCAGAACCTTGGCAAGTTCTTTTATTGGTTTAAATCCCTCTTTACTTTTCACTCCGCGTCCACCAGCGACAATGACTTTTGCTTCTGAAAGATCGACCCCTTCACTCGTTTTTCTCACCACCTCTTTGATGACGGTGCGTACCGTCTGAACCTCAACATCTAAGGAAGAGACTTCTCCAGAACGAGACTCATCCTTTGCTAACGGTTCAATATTGTTCGGACGAAGCGTTGCAAAAACAAGGCCATCTATAATAATTTTCTTTTCAAATGCCTTTCCCGAATAAATGGGTCGAGTGAAAACAAGCGTTCCGTCGATTTCTTCCACACCTGTGGCATCAGAAATCAAACCAGACGCAAGTTTACTGGCGATCCTTGGTGCCAAGTCTTTCCCCAGTGCGGTATGGCCAAAGATTAATCCGTCTGGATTTTCTTGGTCGATGACAGCCATTATTGCCTGGGAAAAGCCATCGGGTGTGTAGTGCTTTAATTGATCGCTTTCTACAGTTACAATCCGATCTGCACCATATTGGATAAGTTCACTTCCTAACGGCTGAACAGCTTCACCGATCAAGATCCCTACTACTTCTCCATCCCCTGCAGCGATCTTGGCTGCATGAATCGCTTCAAATGAGACATTTCTTAAAGCTCCGTCGCGCACTTCTCCTAATACGAGAATTTTTCTGCTCATCTTAAAAACCTCCTATGCCATGTT
Source organism: Pseudobacillus sp. 179-B 2D1 NHS (assembly GCF_045370945.1). Lineage (NCBI taxonomy): Bacteria > Bacillati > Bacillota > Bacilli > Caryophanales > Bacillaceae > Pseudobacillus > Pseudobacillus sp. 179-B 2D1 NHS. The sequence continues at coordinate 32,344 of NZ_JBIQDP010000011.1, read as the reverse complement.
TTATTTTGATGATCTGTTTTGCCATTACAGCTTATTTTTATTAAATGACTTTCGCTTCGTTACGCAGCAGGTGAACGAGCTCAGTTACCTGCTCATTCAATTCACCGCTTAATACTTTTCCTGCCTCTTTTTTCGCCGGTAAAAAAATTTCAATGGTTTTAGTTTTCGGTTCCACGTCCTCTTCATCAAGGTCAAGATCATCTAGCTCCAATTCTTCTAATGGCTTTTTCTTCGCTTTCATAATTCCCGGTAAGGAAGGGTAACGTGGTTCATTTAAGCCTTGCTGGGCAGTGACTAGCAGCGGCAAAGAGGCTTCAATTGTTTCAGAATCACCTTCCACATCGCGAACAATCGTTACATTCTGACCATCCATCTCAAGGTCTGTAATCGTTGTTACAGCAGGGATTCCCAACATTTCAGCTACACGAGGGCCCACTTGGCCAGAGCCGCTGTCAATAGCTACATTGCCGGCGATGATTAAATCGGCCTGTTTATCTTTTAAATATTCAGCGATAATTTTAGCTGTTGTATATTGATCGCCATTTTCAACGTCATCCTCACTATTAATTAATACCGCTTTATCCGCTCCCATGGCTAAAGCCGTTCGCAGCTGCTTCTCCGCTTCCTCGCACCCGACGGAAACAACTGTTACTTCCCCTCCTTGAACGTCACGCACTTGTATCGCTTCTTCCACTGCGTACTCATCGTACGGATTAATAATAAATTCCGCTCCTTCTTCACTGATTTCCCCGTTTGACAGATTGATTTTTTCTTCTGTATCAAATGTTCTTTTTAACAGAACATAAATATTCATGCGAAATCCTCCTATTTCTATTTAATTTGTTGGCCTTTGATTAAATATTGGTCTTTATCCCTTAAATGACTTCCGTATCTTCTTTGCTTTCCGGTAATTTCTCTGTCTTCTCTTGAATCCCCGTTATTTTTTTCGGAATTAAGATCAGAAAGAGGAAGGCAGCCGCTGTAAAAACAGTTAGCAATAGGGCTGTAGACGAAAGAGCGCCTACTGAATTTCCTCCTGCTGCAAACAACGCAAACGTAACAAGCGCGAACGACGCTCCAACGCGAGAAGCTACATTCTCAATCGTAATATAGGTAAATGACACAACCCCCAGACGAGCCTCATGTGCTTTTGATACAATAACAGATTTCACGACTGGTCCAACTGTCCCGATTGCTGTGCCGATTAAGCTCATGGACACGAATAGATAGAAAAAGGACGTGTCGATTTTGGCGACAGTCAGCATGCCGATCCCCACCACTAACAAACTAATACTCGTGCCAATTAGCGCTCGTGCCGAGAGCTTGCCCATTAACCGGCCGCTCAACAAGTTGGCCAGTGCCATCGTTAAAAAAAGAGGAAACTGCAGCAAGCCGACAACTGTTGAAGGCTTTCCTTGCACACTTTGTACAAAGAACGTTAATAGATACATGACGCTGCTAAATGACATGTACATAATGACAGCAATAACAGACGGCACCCAGAAATTTCTCGTCTTGGCATAATCGATATCCAGCAAAGGCTTTTTTTGTCTTTTTTCAACAACGAGTAATAAAATAAAAGAAATGACAGAAATCACAAAAGCAGGCACCCACATCCACGAAGAAATGCCATAGTTGTTAATGAACGTTGGTACGGTTAAAAGCCCTCCTAATATGAAGAAAACTAATATTACACCACCAAAGTCGAAATGTTCAGACTTTTTACCTTTTACATGGGGTACTCCGTAAGCAAACAATAAAAAGGAAATCACACCCAATGCCGCACATAGGAAGAAAATAGAAGACCAACCGAAGCGGTCAACGAATATCCCGCTTAACAGCGGACCTGCCAAGCCGCCAATAACTGTGTAAAATCCGTAAAGCCCCATGGTTTTTCCCCGTTGCTCGTTCGTAAAATATCTCCCAACGAAGGTGACACCAGCAGGAATCACAGCGGCCCCGGAGAATCCTTTTAAAAACAACCCGGCAACCAATATCCAAAAAGTAGGAGCAGCCGCAATAAAAAGTGAACCAAGTGCCATACAGGCAGCTCCGAATAAGATGACTATTTTTTGCCCGAAGGAATCTGACATCCACCCCATGAGTGGTTGAAATCCTGTTAACCCTAGCGCAAATCCCAATTGCATATAGACCGAATACCCTGTACCTAAACCAAAGTGTTCAAGCATTTTAGGATAGGCGGGGATATGTGTTGCTTCCGCAAAAACAACAAGAAGAATTCCAAGACACAAAAAATGAAAGGCTTTCCTCACTGATTTTTCTTCCATTAGCTTTCCTCCTTGTTTTAAAAAACACTATAACAGTGTGTGCAATTGGGATAAGCGGGGGGAACAACACTCGGCCTGCTTAATATTGCAGCCAGCTATTTTACCTGTTTTGAAGCCGAAACAGCCGGCTCAGCTGCTCTCCACATATCCCATTTACAACACATGTATTTGCGCGGGCATTTTCCATGAACAAAGATGATTGGCTGTATATGAAATTCTTTACTTTTTTCATTGCTTATAAATGGATTTTCGCCTCTTGCGTATTAAAATTGTTTCACCTTTTCTGGTTCACACCAGCCCAATGCAGCGGCCGCTTTTTCATAGTACGATTGTGTGCTTCCCAAGTAATTTTCATAAAAGCGTGCCCGTTTGACATAGAGGTGACAGTCAATTTCTTCGGTAAAACCGATCCCTCCATGAATCTGGATATTATTAGCGGCTGCTTTATTGTACGCTTCTGCCGCAAATAGCCGGGCACATACTATTGCCTGTACCCGATCTTCGGGCTCATTCTCCAATGCCCAGTTTGCGTAGTAAGCGAGCGAACGGGCCATCTCAAGGTCTACCTTCATGTCGACGATTTTATGCTTAATCGCTTGAAAACGGCCAATAGGCTGACCAAATTGTTCGCGGATTTTTGCATATTCTGCAGCCATCTCTACAATGGCTTCCATTCCGCCGACCATGACGGAAGCAAGAGCAGCATTAACCGCGATCACCCCCTCCTGGAGAATGTCCCATCCTTTATGAAGCGGTCCCACCATTTGCTCTTGAGGGATCTGGACATTATGGAACGTAATTTCCGCCAAATGCCGGCTGTCATCAATATTTTTTTGCTTGCGTATTGCAATATTTGTTTCAGCCAAATCTACGATAACAAGCGAAATTCCTTCCTCTCCTCTTTCTCCACTTGTGCGCACAGGGAGAAATAAGCTATCCGCCAGTTCCGCATCTGGTACTAATGTTTTTGTCCCATTTAATCGAATGGACTCCCCCTCCAAAGAGGCCGTCATTTGAATACCAGCCGGATAGTAGCTGCCACCAGGCTCCAGCCAGGCAATCGAGAAAGTTTGATTGCCTTCTGCAATGGCTGGCAAGTACTTTTGTTTCTGGCTGTGTGAACCAAATCTTTCAAGCACAGGTACGGCAAAGCTGTTCGTCTCTAGATAAAGACCAGGCAGAACACTGCGTCCTAACTCTTCAAGTACCGGAACTAAATCGAGTGCTCCGAGCCCCATACCGCCATATTCCTCAGAGATGTTAATGCTTGTACAGCCTAATTCGGCCAGCCCGGCAACAATCGTTTTGTAAGACTCTGTCTCCCCTTTGATAAATTCGCGAGCTGTTTTCGTGTGACCCATACTATTTAAATATTTGTTCACGTACCCGCGAAACATTTCTTGCTCTTCACTTAATGAAAAATCCATGCTATGCCACCTCCATTATGTTTAGCGTCCCAGATCCTTAGGTAAGCCGAGAATGCGCTCTCCAATCGTATTTTTCTGCACCTCGCTCGTTCCTCCTCCGATCGTCATGCCGAATGAATACAGGAAGTTATCTTGCCAATAGGAATCTCCGAAAATCGCATCCTCTTTCCACAATACGCCCTGGTGGCCCTGTATGGAGAGTGATTGAGAGAACAGTTCTTTCGTCAATTCGCTCACTATTAACTTATCCATTGATCCCTCTGCACTCGGCTGCCCATTTTTTAATGTTTTTGTCAGGTTTCGATAATAGTTTAAGAGCGAGCCCCTGGAGCGGGTATATAAATCCACCATTGTTTTGCGGGTAAACGGGTTTTCGATCAGAGGCTGGCCGTCTTCTTGCAACTCTTTCGCCAATACGACCAAATCTTCAAATTGCTGCTCAAGGGTGAATACCTGGGCCCCAATGCCGGATCTTTCATGCATCAACAGAGCAATCATGACTCTCCAGCCTTCATCCACTTCACCAACAATATCTGCATCGTAGGCAATAGCATCTTCTAAATACACCTCATTAAAATCATGCTTTCCGTCCATCTGAATAATTGGCCGCGTTTCCACCCCCTGCTGATTCATATCTAAAAGAAAAACCGTAATCCCTTTATGTTTCTTTTCTCCCCGGCTTGTTCTGGCGAGAAGAAAACAGCGGTCAGCTAGATGTCCGAAACTCGTCCACACCTTTTGGCCATTAATTTTCCAACGGTTTCCGTCACGGACGGCTGATGTTTGAATAGCAGTTAAGTCTGATCCAGCATTCGGCTCCGAATAGCCCTGACACCATACCTCTTCACCAGTCAATATCTTTTGGATGTACGCCTCCTTTTGTTCTTCCGTCCCGATTTGCATTAACGTGGGTCCTACCATATGAATGCCAACATAATTTACGAGCGGCGGAGCCTTAACGCGTACTAGCTCCTGCTGATAAATGATCTCCTCCATTAAGCTGGCTGCTCTGCCCCCGTATTTTTCCGGCCAAGCAATGGCTGCCCAGCCACCTTCGTATAACTTTCTTTGCCAGTTTCTCAAAAACTCTGAATATTGTTCCTTGTCTTCCGGAATGTCTCTCTTTCCTTCCAACCAGCCATCGGGCAAATTGCTTTCCAGCCATGTACGAAATTCCTGGCGAAATGCTTCTTCTTTTTCTGTAAAAGAAAAATCCATTCTTTTTCTCCCCTTTCAAATCAAACGATTATCGAATTACGCAGGAATCCATTGTGGCAGAGCGCGTTCTTCAGTGATGTCTTGCCACGTCATTTTTACATTCATCCCGATGCTTACATCTTCCGGGCTGCAATTCAACACGTTGGCAATCAGTTTTACTTGTGGTGCTTTTTCCAGCTCTACAACAGCGATGACAAGCGGAAGGTCATCTTGAAATCCAGGTAGAAACGGCCGGTAGGAAACGATAAATGAATAGACAGTTCCATTCACTTCACTGCCGAGATTTTCCCAGCTGAGTTCTGTACTGCCGCATTTGGAGCAGGCCGGTCCAGGCGGATGTGAATAATGCTTACAATTTTCACATGTTTGGATCATCAGCTCATGACGATCGGCTGCATCCCAATATGGGTGATTATCCTGATTTTTTAATGGTATTGGTTTTTGATAGTCCATAGTTTCCCCTCCTAGTTTCTAAGAATCATAGCACCAGCAATATCCGGACCAGCCCAGCCCGTGCAGAGACCGATTTCACAATTTTCCACTTGGCGGTCTGTTCCTTGATAGTCATGACGAATCTGGCGGACAATCTCAAGAACGTTGTTCATTCCATGTGTATAGCCTTCTGAGAGCATGCCACCGGCTGTATTGCTTGGGAGTTTTCCGCCCATTTTCAGATTGCCTGCTGCTACAAAGTCCCCTACTTCTCCGCGCGGCGCGATGCCATAAGCCTCTAACTGCCGCAAAACAACCCAGCTGTAGCAATCGTAAATGGAAGCGACATCTAAATCTTCCGGAGAAATGCCGGCCTTTTTATACAATTCAGGAGCTACGTAATCGGCTGCTACTTCTGATAAGTCGGACCAGTAATGAGAGTGGGATACACATTGTCTGGCGGTTATCCCCATAATATAAACCGGCCTTGACTGGCAATCCTTTGCTCTTTCAACCGATGTTACGATAATGGCATTCGCTTCATCTGATTCAAGGCAAAAATCATGTTTATTGAACGGGTAGCTTAAATAAGGGGTTTCTTTATAAGCCTCCATCGTTAATGGCTTTCCATAAAAATAAGCTTTCGGATTTCGCTGGGCATGTTCGTAAAAGCTGACGCACACGTGACCTAAATGCTCTTGTGTAAGCCCAGTTTCATGCATATGTCGAGTAGCAAAAAGCCCAAACCATTGAGCCGGCCCCCCTGCTCCGTAAGGGATGATAAAGCTGCCGCCGTCAATAGCAGACTGCAGCATATTGATGTCCCATCCGCCGCCGCCCATTCTCACTCCCGAGCGTCCATTCATCGAACGATAAATGAGCACCGTGTTCACCTGTCCTGTTTCAATGAGCCCAATTGCATCTGCAATTAGCATTTCCGTACTGCTGCCGCCCCCCATAATATCTTTAACGTATTTAGGACGAACACCTAGATAAGTAGCCAATTGATGGGAAGTACAAGAGTCATTCTCACTATAGCTCATAAATCCATCGATATCCTTCGCTTCAAGTCCCGCATCCTGAATGGCCGCTCTTGCTGCATCTAGCGCCAGATGCAGCGGTGTCGTGCCAGAGTTTTTTGAACGCTCACTTTCTCCTACACCAACAATGGCATAGCGGTCTTTTATTTGTGCCATACAAAACACCCCTCTTCATTTTAGAAAAAACGCAAAGTAGCTTGACCTGATCCAACAACTTTCCCAGGTGCTTTTTCAGCTTTAATCTCTAGATTGACATATTGCTTTCCTTCTTCTTCATAGACACTGCGGACAACTGCCGAACAGGTAATCTCATCCCCTGGTCTTGTTATCGCTCCAAATCTCATACGAAAGTTTGTTGATTCAGCTGTCACACCGGCTATATGCATCACATATTCGCCAAGAAACCCCATGATGAGCATGCCATGGGCAATAACGCCCGGCATTCCGATACTTTTGGCAAATTCATCATCCGTATGCAACGGATTGAAGTCTCCTGAAGCGCCAGCATATTTAACGAGTTGCACCTTTGTAACGGCCGGTTTTGTAAGCGATTCTAATACTTGTCCTTCTTGCAATTCACTGTATGTCAGCAATCGCTGCTCCTCCTCTCTCTTTCCAAAAATAACTGTTATATTTTGGCTTATTGAACGGTCATTTTTGAGCGGTAAATAATATTCATACGGCTAATAACTACTCTGTTTTGGTTTTCATCCTTGATTTCTGTATCAAGCACTAAACACTGCATTCGTCCGCTTCTTCCTTCCTTTTCATATAAATCAGTTACTTTCATCTGACAGGTCAGGCGGTCTCCGGGCTTGATTGGACGAGTGTAAATAAACTCCTGTTCACCGTGAAGCATTCGTTTCGGATCAAGCTCAAGATCAATGCCCTCACCTTCTGAACCAATGACAATCGGAAAGGTAGGTGGAGCAATGATTCCTCCATAAGGCGTGCCGGTTGCATACTCTTCATCCACGTATAACGGGTTTTGATCACCGATGGCCTGGGCAAATTGCCGAATATGCCTCTTGTCCACTTCAAACGTAAATTCCGGTCCTGTTAAACCGATGATGCTTTTATCTAAATCCATTGGTTTACCCTCCAACCTCTGTTTTTTCAGCCATATGGCTGTTTGTCACAATAAGCGCATCGGCTGCTTTCAAGCCATTCTCATAGACAATGAGTGGATTAATGTCTAACTCATCAATCCTGCCTTCCGAGTCAGCAATGAGTTCTGAGACTCTTAGTAACACATTGATTATGGCTTCACGATCGGCAGGTGCTTGACCACGCACTCCGGAAAGGATGGCTTTTCCTTTGATTTCCTCCACCATCTCGATAGCATCCTGCCTTGTAAGCGGAGCCACTCGGAAAGACACATCTTTGAGTGTTTCTACGAAAATTCCACCTAGACCAAACATGATGACCGGACCAAAGGCAGGGTCCTTCGTGACACCGATGATGACTTCTGTGCCTTTAGGAAGCATTTCTTGAACAGATACACCATTAATAACTGCATCCGGCTTGTACCCTTTAGCAGATCGCAAAATATCAGCATACGCATCGATCACTTGATGGTCGTTTTGCAAATGAAGTCTGATTGCATCAGCATCTGTTTTGTGAGGAATATCTTTGGAATCTACCTTCAGCACAACCGGATAGCCAATGCTTCTGGCACATTGAACAGCTTCCTCAGCCGTAGCTGCCAGGGCTTTTTGAGCCGTTGTAATTTGGTAAATCTCTAATATTTCGCTCGCTTCAAATTCACTTAATGTAACACCCGGCTTTAGCAAGTTCTCCAAAATACCTTTTGCCTCGCTCCCTGCTGTCTCACGCTGTTCTGCCGATTCATTCGCCTGTTTGTTACGGCGATATTTCTCACTGTAATCGACCAGCTTGGCAAGAGCTGAGACGGGATGTAAATCCCCTGTTATTACCGGTATTCCATTTTTCTCCATTTCAGCGGCCCCTTTAGGAATAGACATTCCTTGCAGTGGAAATGTCGTAACCAAAATGAATTTATCGGAGCTTTTGCAAATCTCAATAAATTCCTGAAGCAAAGGGTGATCAGCCTCCCAATGCATAGGGAACTCGGTTAAAATGATATTATCGACTTCCGGATCTTCACTCAGTGCCCGCAATGGTGCGATAAATAGTTCTGGATTCGTCACTGCCGCAGCAGCTGTTAAATCAATAGGGTTAGATGTACTGGCAAATGACGGAACAGCTTGTTTAATTTTTGCTTTCGTCTCGTCTTTAAGCGGAATGATTGTAAGGCCGTTCGCTTCACAACGGTCCGCTTCGTTGATCCCTCTTCCGCCGGAACTTGTAATAATGACGGTATTGCGCCCCGTAGGTAATTTCCCCGAAAGAAACAGCTTGGAAAAAGAAATGATTTCTTCATAATCATTCGCTCTAATCATGCCTGTCTGCTTAAAGAAAGCATCATAAACCTGGTCTGAACCAGCCAGAGACCCGGTATGAGAAGCGGCCGCCCGGCTTCCTGCCGAACTTCGTCCCGTCTTCATCACGATCATAGGCTTATTGCGGTCAAGTGCTTCTTTTGCTAATCGGCGCAGCTTAGCAGGATCTTTTGCGCCTTCTAAATAGCCGCTGATCACTTTCGTATTTGGATCATGAACCATATACTCGACGATGTCCGCAAATTCCGTTTCCATTTCATTCCCGACAGTAACAAAATAGTTAAAGCTTAAACCATGTTGGGCTGCCGCCATATAAGTAAGGACGCCAAAAGCCCCGCTTTGAGAAACATACCCAACGGCGCGATTGTCACTTAATGGATAGGCCATCACGCCAGGTGAAAAGGTACCAACGAGCCCATTCAGTGTATTTACCATGCCTACACAGTTCGGGCCGATCAATCGAATGCCATTCTTTCTGGCAATCTCAGCAAGGAGCTCCTGCTGCTTTGCCCCCTCCTCGCCAGTTTCAGAAAAACCGGAAGCAAAGATGATGGCAGCTTTTACTTTTTTCTGCGCACACTCTTCAAGACTTTGCTGAATTTGATTCGCACTGACACAAAATATCGCTAAATCTACAGGCTTCGGTACGTCCGTAATAGACGAGTAACACGGCAATCCTTCTATTTCTGTAGACTTTAGATTGATCGGAAAAATCTCTCCGCTAAACTTTCCGTCGATTAAGGCTTTCATTTGAATGTAACCAAGCTTGTTAGGATTCTTTGATGCACCCAATACGGCAACAGAACGAGGATAAAATAATGATTCGAGACTTCTTTCGGCAACGCTTTCATTACTCATGCTTTTCACCCCGATTTAACATAATTTGAATAGATATCCATCCTTGATTGCTATCATATAAAACCCGATTTAATAATTCAGAAAAAAAAGATACTTAGATTATTTAATTATTAGGCTTTGAAGTTTTTAAAAAAATCCGTACATCCTTTGTTATATAAGAGGTAAAATAATAAAGAACAATTTTTGTGTACACGATAACCCCGACTTTATGCTTGATAACCTCGACAAATGAATAAGATAGACTTCTTGCTTTATGAGGACCTCCGCTTTTACAAACAAAAAAGAACGGTATCTCCAATCTTCAAAATGGAGATACCGTTCTTTTGATTGTTAATGAAATCGTTCCAGCCACTTGATCAATCTTGCCTGAATTTTATTTGACGGAATTTTCCTTCCTCTTTCAATGCTGCTCAAATAAGAAGAAGAGATTTGAATTTCTTCCGCTGCCTCATGCAAAGATAGGTTTAATCTTTCTCTTATTTCCCTTACTCGGCTCCCCATGATTTCTGTTGATCCCTCTACGCTATAATGATCTGGCTGAGCCTTTGGTATGCTTTGTACGGATTGATTTCTCTTAATCGGCCGATATTGTTCCTTCACATATTCAGGTGGATCGATAACAATCGTCGAATGAGCCCAAACACGGCCCCATCCTTTTTGATCGGCAATCAACTCATTCCACTTTTCATAATGCCAGGACTGAATAAGGCCATCTTGCTGTAAGGTATCAAGTGCCTTTTCCAATCGATCTCTCGTGCGCGAAGGCATACGTTCATTAGTATTGACACTTATCGCCTCTAGTAACGTGTTGACTTTATTAGGCTGAAGAAAGTCTCCTTTTCTTGCCTGAATCCGCCAACGCCAGCTTAAATATCTGGCCAACCGCTTTTCCCACGTTTTACGGTAAGGATCATAATGCAAAGTTTTTATAGGAAGAAGTGCTACCTGCCTTCCAGAGCCGCTTAAATACTTTGCAAATACTTGATCGACTGTATACCTTAGTTTTTTTCCGTTCATTTCCTCCGTTATCCGACAGTCTTGTCTTTCTTGATCAACAAATAAAAAGGCTCGTCCTTCGAGTTTTGTCTCTACTGGTTTTCCTTTTTCATATACTATCGCTTTATCTAGCTCAATCCATAGATTTTGGATGATTGAAAGCGATTTCAACACTTGGCGTCGTTGCTTTAATTCATAGCCGCCCCGTCGCCCCTCCCCGCCCAACTTTGGCTTTAGGCCACGAATAGATAACAAATCATCGATCTCCACTTCAACTACATCTTTATAGTGTTTTGCTTTAGACAAGAAAATAGCACAAAGCGCATCAAATACATCTGCATCTAAGTCTGATAATCCTTCAGCTTGCTTCCACGATTCCTTAATAATGGGGTGGGTAGCGTGAAATCGATAGTGATCTTTTTTAAAGGGCTTGATTTGAAGTACGCCCGTCATGTTTCCTTTAGAAAGCGGCATGGTTGGCCAAAAGCCCTGTTCATGTAGAAAATGGTTCTTATAAAGAGCCTCCCGAACAGATTGGTAGGGGGCATTGTTCATGACAGACAAAAAATCTTTTGTAGCTAGAGTTGAGTCGTATTCAAGCGACAATGCAGAAAATGGTTGAAACAAAGCATTCTTTTTTAAATTGAACATGGCCTCAATTTCGTGCATCGTCCAATCTTCTAGATTTAACATCCTACTAATTTTCTTAATCCATTCTAACGTGTAAGTGTTCACTATACTTGTAAACCTTATAATAAATTCTTGATCCTCAGATAAATTTTTTGATATATACTCATAAAAAAGCTCATTTAACTCTTTCCTATTTAATGCCTCTAAGCCATGAGGACCAAGAGATTGTGCCATTTCTTCAAGGACCCATTCAGTTAAATGCATTCGGCACCACCTACAAAAATTCTCCCACACTTCGTCATTCACTAAAAAAGTATCCCTTTTCAAAATATTCTCTATGTAGTGGATGGATGAGCTTTTCAACGTCTTATCATTCAAGATGGAGGATAGGGATGGGGAAAACTTTTTATATTTCATCAACAGGTGGGTAACAATGTTATCAGCAATTTGTCTAATGAACCGGTTGCGTGCAGCCACACGCAAACTGTTAAACACTTGGGCACTCTCCCGGTAGACGCGCTCCCAAATGATAAATGAATTAAACCCTTCATTTTCAATAAAGATCGGTAAATCGGATGCTGTCCTCTCTGATCTGCCTCCAAATCTGTGATCGAGCCCTAATCTACTATCCTGTTCATAAACACACAGAATAAGAAAATCATCTATTTTTCCTGATAATTGTTTAGAAAGGTTGTTTGTTTTTTTTACACCTTTCTGTCTCAAAACATGATCATTTTCTAACATCATTACTACCTCCCCAGACTTTAATAGAGGATATATGTCTCGATGAATGTTTTTGTTGAACTCTAGAATCATTAGTTATCCTTAAATGTAGCAAAATTATTCTGAATATTCAATACGGCATTTTGCTATTGATTAAAGGAATATCCCTATTCTTCCCATCAATCTGCTAAGGTTGGCTGAACTTTTGTGTGCTATTGTTATTTTTGCTTTTTCAGACGCTCATTACCTGATTGTCATTGATAATTAATAAAGTTTTTATAGAAATAAACTGTATAAATGGTAAAATTTAATAATCATCTATTAACAGTATGGAGCAGGTGTAAATGAAATGAGAAACAGCCAAGTGATTGAATTAAAAAATTTCTCCATTGGCTTGCCTAAAAAATTGACGTACGGAAACGGCAAAGAAATGGAGACTGGTATTTGTAAACAAACGGTTGAAGAAGCCTTCTTAACGAAAGAAGGCTTCCGGGGCGATGGAGTAGCAGATTTAAGGTATCATGGAGGGCCCGACCGCGCCGTATGTGTATATCCGTATGAGCATTATTCACTTTGGGAAAAGGAGTTTGCAATCCCCTTGTCCTCTTCCACTTTTGGAGAGAATTTAACAGTAACGAATATGCTGGAAAAAGACGTGTATATTGGGGACGTTTTTCGTCTAGGTGAAGCCGTCATCCAAGTAACTCAAGGCCGCATTCCGTGCAGCACGATTACAAAGAGGAGTAATAATCCAGCTCTCCTAAAAAGGATGGTCCAAACAGGTTTCACGGGCTATTTGTGCCGGGTTTTAGAAGAAGGTACCGTTCGCAATGACTCTAACATAACGCTGTTAGAATCACATCCAAAACAGGTATCCATCCTCGAAGGGAATGAAATTTACTTTCGTAAACCGAAAGATGCGGAAGGAATGAAAAAGATGCTGGCTGTTGATGAATTAGCCAATGAGTGGAAAGAGCTGCTGGAAGATCGATTGAATAAATTGGCTCCTCTTTTATAAGTCCTTTCAAGTAATTTATTAATATGGACTCCCCTAGCAAGAAAAAGGCCTGCTCACCAAGAGCAGGCCTTTTTCAAGAATCCATTTAGAATTTCAGCGATTTTATATCCTAAATCAACCTAGCTACGGCAACGAATATAAAATAGAATCTAATGGAACTGTCAAGTGTGCCAATCCTTCTATTGTATTTTCCCTTCCTCTCTATTTAGGGAAACTCACTTTTCTACTATAAACGTGCGTAACTGCGCCTTTGTACCAGGTATCTCCTTCATGAGTATTTCAAAGAGATTTTTCTCTAGGACAACAATATTTGCAAGTTTCCCTGCTTTCAATGCTCTTAATGCTCCGTTCTCTTAACGACCGGCTTTATTTCAACCTTACAGTTTAAATCGATGAATGGCTTTCTGTAACTCCTGAGCGATATGGGCCAGGCTTTCAGAAGAGCTGGATATTTCATTCATCGAGGCAAACTGATCCTTTGTGATAAATACTACATGTTCAGAATTTACTGTAGCGCTCTTAGCGACTTTTGATATCTCTTCTATTAAGCCTGTTACTTGTTTAGATCTGGCAGACATTTCTTGTGATGAGGCTGAAACGTCCTGTATCTGTTTTACGACATATTCAATATTTTCTAATATGCGCTGGAAGGATCGGTCTGCTTCCTCTACAACAGTCAAACCTGAACGTACTTCTTCTTCTCCTGTTTCCATTGCCACTATCGCTTCTTGTGTATCTTCTTGAATGCCCCTAATTAGCCCGGCAATTTTATCTATTGATTGCCTTGACTGATCGGCCAGCTTTCGGACTTCATTGGAAACTACTGCAAAGCCTTTACCATGTTCTCCAGCACGTGCTGCTTCAACAGCGGCATTAAGAGATAACAAATTCGTTTGGTCTGCAATATTTGTAATGACATCTAATATTTGAACAATCTCCTTCGAATGTTCACCTAATCGTTCAACAACTTTGGCGGTTCCTTCAACTGAATGATTAATTGAACTCATTTGCGAAAGAACCTTATTTATCGCTTCTTTCCCTTGTTGTGCCTCTTTCAATGCTCCCATCGATATATCTGAAACAAAAGAAGCAGATTTTGCAATTTGCTGAACCTCCAATGACATTTCTTCTATCGCTTGAAATCCTTCTTCTGAAGCGTTTAATTGCTTGCTAGAGCCGGTGGCAACTTCTTCAATTGCTTGCTCAATTTGCTGATTCATATGTGTTGATTGTTCGGCACTTGCATACAACTGCTCCGAAGAAGCGGCAATGTGCTCAGATGTAAAAGTAACCTTTTGAATGATCTCTTTTAATTGATAGACCATATGGTGAAATGATTGACTTAATTGGCCAATCTCATCTCTGCGTTTCACCGGCAAGCCTGCGATATATTTATTAGCGCCCCTCAAATCGCCTTCCGCTACATGCTCTGCCGTGTATTTCACGATATTAAGTGGTTTCAACGCGTTCATAATAAATACATATAAAATGATCACAGCGATAACCATAAAAATAATTGTAGTCACCAGAAAGGTCGGTAAACTTTCCAATACTACTTTATCTGTTATTGAGCCTACTTTCTCCGCATTAATATCAACACCTAAAATACCGATTACTTTTCCTGTTTTATCTTCTATCGGCGCAAAAGCTGATAAAAACTCGCCATATTTAGGATCATTTACGATTTCAGTGCTTGCCGTTTCTCCTTTAAGTACCGGCTCAATAGACTTGTAAGTCGTGGCATTAGTTGTCTCACCTATTGTTGATGCAGTCTTGGCGGATTCTCCGATTATTAGAATCTCAATCTCTTTTGTATCTGTTACACCAAGTGTATATACATATAATGCTCCTGTTTTTACTCTAAAATCATTCAGTTGCTGTCTCAATTCCCAATATACTTTATTTTTTTTCTGATTTTGTAAGAATTGTTTATAAGTTTCAGGATTTATATGGCTAACAATCGTTTCGGCTGTGTCTATACTAACATTTGAGATAGCACGCTCTGCCGCCTCTTGAGCAGTATGATATATCATACTCCCACTTACAACTGTTAAGATAACAATAATAATTGCAGCAATATTAGCTATCTTTATGCCTAATCCACCTAATCTGCCTTTCACACCCATCTTCTTGTCCCCTAAATTGGAAATTTGAGCTATCTTACTTTTCTATTAATGAATCGGTATGATCGAAAACAACCTTTCCATCAACAATTGTTACCTGCACTTTCGTATCCGGTATGTCTTCAGTGGGTATGTCAAAAAGGTTTTTCTCTAACACAACAATATCCGCCAGCTTCCCTGCCTCTAATGTCCCTAATTCCTGCTCTCTAAATGAGCCGTACGCAGGGCCGGCTGTGTAAGCTTTCAATGCTTCAGCAAGTGTGATGCGTTCATGCGGATGCCACACAGCTTCTCCGCTGCTGTCAATTCTCGTTACCGCACGGTAAATTTGTAAAAGCGGATTCAAGACATCAATGGGAAAATCCGTCCCAAACGCCAATTTCGCCCCGGCTT
Source organism: Pseudobacillus sp. 179-B 2D1 NHS (assembly GCF_045370945.1). Taxonomy (NCBI): domain Bacteria; kingdom Bacillati; phylum Bacillota; class Bacilli; order Caryophanales; family Bacillaceae; genus Pseudobacillus; species Pseudobacillus sp. 179-B 2D1 NHS. The sequence continues at coordinate 16,775 of NZ_JBIQDP010000011.1, read as the reverse complement.
CTTGCAATGTCTTGATCGGAAACACATACTTTTCTCGCTCAGAACCAATTCGATCCGTGTACACCCCCCGCTCAGACATCGCAAAGTGATCCGGCTGCATGGACGCCGTCACGCCAAGCTCTTTGAAGCGCGGGATATCATCAGGGTGAATCACTTCGACATGTTCAACCGAATGGCGCGAATCCCGCTTGCCATTTGTCTTTTGCGCTTCCTCATAGGCATCTAAAGCCAGACGGATCGCTCCATCGCCAATGGCATGAAAGCGAATGCTAAATCCTTCTTTATCCGCTTCAACCACCCATTTTTTAAACGTTTCCGGAGGGAAGGATGCCTCTCCCCGAGTGTCGGGTTGGTCAGCATAAGGCTCAAGTAAATAAGCGGTGCGGGCGGTAATCACCCCATCAATAAATTGCTTCAGCCCCGATACACGAAGCTTGTCCGATTGATACGTCTCCCTCAGCTGTTTCACATGCTCCAAATTGCCATTTAATGCAGGCCATAAATGAATGCGGGCGGTTAATTCTCCTTTCTCTTCGAACTCTTTGAATACATCATAGTCATTAAGCATTTCCAATGCCTCTATTGCAAATAAGTCGTGAACAGCCGTTATTCCTAAGCTTGCGGCATGATTAAGGAAATTAGCGAACAGTTCCCGCTTTTGTTCTTTTGTAAAATTATAAGCATGACGGAATACTGTATCCATGGCCTTTTCGTACAACAGACCGTCGGGCTCTCCATTTTTGTCTTTGCTGATCATACCGTAAGAAGGATCCTCTGTATCTCGATTAATGTTAGCAATCTCTAAAGCTTTCGTATTCACCCATACGTAATGCCCTTCCGCATGGAACATCAGCGCTGGGCGATCCGGAAGAATGCGGTCCAATGAATAACGATTCGGCAATTGCTGGGTATCCCAGTATCCTGCATCCCAGGAATTGCCGATGATCCATGAATCTTCCGGCCGCGCTTCGGCAAATGTACGAATCATCTCTAATGCTTCTTCTTCAGAACGGGCTGAGAATAAATTAACACCGTTCATCGAAACAGCTCCATCCATCATATGAAGATGGAAGTCATGAAACCCCGGCATAATTAATTGGTCGTGAAATGGATAGACTTTCGTCCTTTCACCCGAATAAGATCTAATCTCCTCCTCCGAACCAATCGCAAGGATCTTATTATCCTTAATGGCAATGGAAGCTGGTTCCGGTTGATCGGAAAGCCCTGTAAATACTGCATTACTTGAAATAATCACATCAGCTAGTTGTTGACTCATTTTTAATCCATCCTTTTATCTATAATTGTGTACTCAGCTATTATTGCGCCTCTTCAAAAACAAGCTCGGGCGGGGGCTGCTTAAACATTTTCGTAAGATTAAGCAGGTACAAAAACCCTAACGTAAACCAAACTCCACCCAGTATTAGTGAATGAATATCTAATTTCACAAAAAATAATCCTGTAAGCGAAGCGCCAATTAACGGAATAATAAGGTACTGAATAGTCCCCCTAAGGGATCTCTGTTTTTTTCGGATATAATAGTGTGCGATAACCGAAAGATTAACAAGGGTAAAAGTAAACAATGCCCCAAAGTTTATGAGAGATACAGCAAATGTAAGACTTAAGAACAGTGAACTGAAAGCAACACACCCTATGATTAATATGTTATATACAGGGGTGCGATGTTTAGGTGAAAGATGCCCAAATATTTTGGCAGGAAGTACCCGCTCACGTCCCATTGCATAAAGAATACGAGATGCACTTGTCCCTGATGCAATGGCAGAGGCAAAGCATGCCATAGTTCCTTCTGCAAGGATATAGCTTATTAAAAAGTTGCCGCCAATATACGCGGCAATGTCTATATAAGCAGCTTCCGGGTTTTTAAAAGATTGGTAGTCTGGCCAGACAAGCTGCAAAAAATAGGAACCGACGATATATAATGCCCCGCCAATGATTGTAATCAGATAAATGGCCTTAGGGATCGATTTTTTAGGATTTTTCACTTCTTCTGATAGGGTTGTGACGGCATCAAATCCTAAAAAAGAAAAGCATAAAACAGGAATGATGGACATTACGTCAGATATATTCGCATTTGAATCCATAAACGGAAGGATCGAAAAAAGCGTTCCTGCTCCTTGACCGTTTAAAAGACCCTTTATCGAAAAGATAATGAATAAGGCGTACGTTCCAAATTGCATAAACAGAATAGCGGTACTAAATTTGGCAGCAACCGTTACACCAAGTACATTTATAGTTGTAACTATAACAATAAACATAATAATCCAAACATACATAGGAACGGAAGGGAAATAAGCATTCATAGCTATTCCTAGAAATAAAGAGCTAATCATTGGACTAAATATATAATCAAGTAAAATGGTCCAACCTACGAGAAAACCAACGTGAGGACTTATGGCCTTTTGTGTAAACGTGTAAGCAGCACCCGCCGTTGGATACGCTTTCACCATTTGTGCATAGCTATAGGCTGTAAATAACATAACGACTAGAGCAATGATATAAGCCGTTGTCATCATCCCGTTTGTGCTAGTGACAGCTACTCCATAGGTGGAGATCATAGTGGTGGGAGCCATAAAACTCAAACCAAAAAACACGATATACTTTAATGACAGGGTACGCTTAAGAGTTGGGGAATTTGCATTCATTAATCAATCCTCCTTTTTTTATTCATACACTACATCTTAATATTCTTACTTCCATTCATTTTTAGTAAGCAGATACTTCAGATGATCAAATTTTAATTTCCCAAACTCCCTCTCCAATTTCCTGCGAAGGTGTAGGAAGTGACACCCTGCGCTCTTTCAGATAGTGATACTGTTGTCTGCTCTCCTGGACAAGCGACAAGTCGATCGTTGCTGATAATACTTCTTCTTCGCATCCTGCTTCAGCAATTATCCGTCCATATGGATCAACGACAATGCTCCCTCCGCAAAACGTAATTTCCTCCAGCTCTCCAAGTCGATTTGTCAAAGCAACAAACATCTGGTTGTCTTGTGCTCTGGCTTGAACGGCAACACGATGTACTGGACCATCCCAATTTCCATCTGTCACTAACAATAGCTCTGTTCCCATGCTGGCAACTGCCCGGGCTGTTTCTGGATATTCTATATCGTAGCAAATGAGCAGCCCGACTTTTGTGTCTTGCCAGCCGCAGCTTCGGAAACAATTTCCAGGATTGACGACTGCCTCTTCCCCCACCCATAAATGAGTCTTACGATAAGAAAGCAACAATCCTGTCGGTCCCACTAGAATCGTGGTATTATAAATGTTTTCTCCTTCCTTTTCGTATAAGCCCACAACAATGGAAGTATTAGCTTCTCTTGCTTTACGTTCTAAATGTTTGACAAGAGGTCCATCCAAGGGCTCGGCTAATGTACGAGCAACCTCTGGAGAAGGAAACCCCATGATAAATGTCTCAGGAAACAAAATGAGGTCGTGAGAATGACCATACTTATTAACGACCTCATCCAAACGAGTAAGATTGTTTTCAACCTTCCCATCTTCACAAATGAGTTGTGCTAATGCGATAGTTACTTGATTCATAATAAAATCCTCCCTTTAACTGATGTCAAAAATATTCCAAAAACACTAAACCGATTTTTACATTATAAGAGCTTAGCCCCTAGTGATGCAAAAAGACTTAATAAACCTCCTACTAGTAATATTTGCTCAGTTAATAACTTGCAAGAATAGTGCCAATGTTTAGATTACTTTAAAACCAGGTCATTATGTGAATACTCTAATGCAAAATTGAATTAACAACAGGAGGATTGATTTGTTTTTGCATTACAATTCATATATGAATTAATTCTCTGTTTCTAGCTTCCTTTCAATCGTTATATGGCTTAAATGAAGATGCTCTCTATCCCACATATATTTTTTAGATGACGAGACTCCACTTTTTCAAGAAGTTCCTTTCATATTTTTCTATTCTCAGTCTTTTTGCAAAGTCTCGCCAGCAGCCCTATTGCTTCAGATAAATCGCTCAAGTTCCTAACTTCTGACTAAACCTCCTAGTTTATGTGTGTTCTCTGGCCGATCATAAGAAATTAACAGATCAATAGTTGCTTTCTTATTCAAGCACTGCTTCTCAGCCGTTCTTATTCCACGTCTTTGTGATTTCATAGCTAATCTGTTCTACGCCTGCATTTTCTATAGTATGAGTGGTCTGCTTTTGTTTGTTTATTTTCCGTTCTTTTGATAGGACAATTAACTCATTATTTCACTAATTCTCCGGCATGATCATACACTACTTTCCCATCAACAATTGTTACCTGCACCTTTGTATCAGGTATGTCTTCTGCAGGTAAGTCAAAGAGATTTTTCTCTAACACAACAATATCCGCTAGCTTCCCTGCTTCCAATGTTCCTAACTCTCCCTCTCTAAATGAACCATATGCAGGACCGGCTGTGTAAGCTTTCAATGCTTCGGCAAGTGTGATGCGCTCATGCGGATGCCAGACGGTTTCTCCGCTGCTGTCAATTCTCGTTACCGCACGGTAAATTTGCAGAAGTGGGTTCAAAACATCGATGGGAAAATCCGTTCCAAAGGCCAAGTTTGCACCAGTTTCCTGCAATGTCTTGATCGGAAACACATACTTTTCACGCTCAAGGCCGATTCGATCGGTGTACACCCCCCGTTCAGACATCGCAAAGTGATCCGGCTGCATGGACGCCGTCACGCCAAGCTCTTTGAAACGCGGAATATCATCAGGGTGAATCACTTCGATATGCTCCACGGAATGGCGGGAATCCCGTTTGCCATTTGTCTTTTGCGCTTCCTCATAAGCATCTAAAGCCAGGCGGATCGCTCCGTCGCCAATGGCATGAAAGCGAACGCTAAACCCTTCCTGATCTGCTTCAACTACCCATTTTTTGATCGTTTCCGGAGGAAAAGACGCCTCTCCGCGTGTGTCAGGTTGGTCTGCATACGGTTCTATTAAATAAGCCGTACGGGCGGTAATCACGCCATCAATAAATTGCTTCAACCCCGATACACGAAGCTTGTCCGATTGATACGTCTCCCGCAGCCGTTTCACATGCTCCAAATTGCCATTTAATGCAGGCCATAAATGAATGCGGGCGGTTAATTCCCCTTTATCTTCAAATTCTTTGAAAACATCGAGAGATTCTATTGTTTTCAACCCGTGTAAATCGTGAACAGCCGTTATCCCTAAACTTGCTGCATGGGTTAAAAAATGAGAGAAAATTTTACTTTTATATTCATTTGAAAAATTAAATGCATGATGCACGACCGCATTCATTGCTTTTTCATATAAAATACCATCAGGTTCTCCCTCTTCATCCTTGCCGATTATGCCGTAAGAAGGGTTTTTTGTATTGCGGGTAATTTGAGCGATTTCTAACGCCTTTGAATTTACCCATGCGTAATGCCCTTCCGCATGAAACATGAGCGCTGGGCGATCCGGAAGAATACGGTCCAATGAATAACGATTCGGCAATTGCTGGGTATCCCAGTACCCTGCATCCCATGTAAACCCGATGACCCATGGATTTTCCGGATTTGATCGAGCAAATTCCTGGATCATTTCCAACGCTTCATCTTCTGAACGAGCCGCGAATAGATTCGCACTATTAAGGGAAACAGCTCCTTGCATAATATGAAGGTGAAAATCGTGGAATCCCGGCATAATTAGTTGATCTTTAAATTGATACACTTTTGTATTTTCACCCAAGTAAGCCTTTATCTCTTTCTCTGAACCAACCGCAAGGATTTTATTGTCCTTAATCGCAATGGACGCGGGTTCCGGTTGATCACAAAGCCCTGTAAATACAGCCTTACTTGAAATAATTACATCAGCTAGTTGTTGACTCATTCTTCATCAATCCTCTCATTATATAGATCTACTCCCTTTTATTGAGCTTCTTCAAAGGTAAGCTCAGGAGGCGGTTGCCGAAACATTTTCGTTAAGTTTAATAGATAAATAAATCCGATAAAAAGCCAAGCCCCGCCTAGTAATAATGAATGCTGGTCTAATTTTATGAAAAACAGTCCAATAAGAGCAGCGCCAATCAATGGAATGATCAAATATTGAACCGTTCCTTTGAAAGACCTTTTTCTCTCTCTGAAGAAGTAGTGAGCGATCACTGAAAGATTCACAAAGAAAAAAGCGAACAATGCCCCAAAACTAACAAATGAGACGGCTGTTGTTAGATTGATAAAAAGAGCACTTAACGCAACGGCGCCAATGAGTAAAATATTAAGCACAGGTGTATGATATTTAGGGGACACATAGCCAAAGAGCTTCTTCGGCAATACATTTTCCCTTCCCATCGCATATAAAATGCGAGAGGCGCTCGTTCCCGAGGCAACGGCCGAAGCAGTGGTAGAGGTTAGTCCTACTGCAATAAAGAAACTCACAAAAAGACTTCCACCGACATACATTGCAATCTCCAAATAAGCAGATTCAGGGTCTTTAAAAGATTGGAACTCCGGAAAAATCAGCTGAGCAAAATACGAACCCGTAATAAATAAAAATCCACCAATTAGCGTTACAAGATAAATCGCTTTTGGCAATGTTTTCTTAGGATTCTTTGTCTCTTCTGACAACGTAGTGACTGCATCAAAACCCAAAAAGCTAAAGCAGAGAATAGGGACAACAGATAGAAGCGTCGGTACACTAACTCCGGGGTCATAAAATGGAACGGTTGAAAATAATGTACCTGCCCCTTTTCCTTCAAGAAGCCCTTTAATCGACAAAATAAAAAATAGCACAAACAATAAGATCTGTAGAAGAAGCATATAAATATTAAGTTTCGCCGCTAATTTAATACCAAGAATATTGACCGTGGTAATCACCGCAATAAACAAAATGATCCAAACGACTATCGGGATGGATGGGAAATAAGCTTTCAATGAAATTCCGACGATTAGGGCGCTGATCATTGGGCTAAACATATAATCAATAATGATCGTCCAACCAACAATAAATCCAATATGCGGACTGATTGATTTTTGTGTAAACGTATAAGCCGCCCCGGCAGTCGGAAACGCTTTCACCAATTGGACATAGCTGTAAGCTGTAAATAGCATAGCCACTAAGGCGATTGCATAAGCAGTTGGCATCATCCCATTGGTGCTATGCACGGCAACCCCGTAAGTAGCAAAAAATGTTTTAGGCGCCATAAAAGCTAAGCCGAAGAAAACGACATGTACAAGAGTAAGCGAACGCTTGAGGGTTGGTGAGTCAATGTTTTTCATAGCTTAAACCTCCTTATAAAGTGTTTCTCCTTAACATTTGATAATAAAAATGAAAAATGACTATTTTTATTTAAATCCAATTATTCTGAATTTAAAGAATCCCCCCATTCCATCTGCATGACTTCATCATAAAGTCTCGTCTAACCCTAGAGTCAACTGTTTCCATAGAAAAAACCTTTGAAATGATAACGTTATCATTTCAAAGGTTTCTTCGAACTTGTTTTTCTTGGACAGGGATTTGTATTTCATAGTAGGCTTCCTCATATTGATCTGTTAAAGAAATGTCGACTTGCATAACCCTAATAGCGTCACCAGTAATCATATAACCATGAGTATCACAATAATGAAGCAGCTTTTTAAGCTGAGTCAGCATTTTCTCTCTCGTGAGCCCTCCATAGTAAGAGCATGCAAATATCCCTTTTTCTATTTTTTGTGTTGATTGTCCAGACGATTGATTTTCTACAAGAATAAATAGTTGCGATTGATATTTATCAAGGTTAAGAGGTCCATCCGCTGATTGGCGAATGTCGTTAAAATAATCTTTTTTGATAAAATCCCCAAATTTGTTACTAGCCAACACTGGGATGATCCCACCAACTTTATTTTCGAGCTCTAATAGTCCAAAATAAAGATTTTCTTTATCTCCCCAGCTTACTGGTCTAGCTAGCTGAATGTATTCGCGCTCTTCAAATTGTTTAACTACAATATCCGAATTCTTATAACTATTAGTGAAATATTCAATATTGTATAGTCGAGTATTCAAAGTATCATAGATATCTTGCAATCCCTTTATTCTTTCTTCTATATTAGCCAGTGATTCTTGAAGTGTTTGAATGGATTTTTTAACGTTACGGTTTGTTAAGAATTGCTTGATTTCCTCTAGGGAAAAACCGATTTTCCTCAGTTCCTTTATCGTTCCGAGAACTTCATACTGGGAAATGGAGTAATAACGATATCCGGTGTCAGGGTCAATGTAGTAGGGCTTTAACAATCCAATTTTATCGTAATGACGCAGTGTATCCACCGTTATACCTCTTAACTTTGCCATTTCCCCTATACTCAGCTTATTTCTCATGGCTCTTTCTCCTTCTAGCTAGTACTGGAAATAAATATACTAAAATAATAGCACGACCACTTCTGTTGTAAAAGAGAGATTTCTTCTCACGAACAGGAAGTAAAAAAGGGAGTGAATCATTCTTTTCCGAACAATCCTTTCTTTGCCTCTAGCTCTTATCCCTAAAATATAGTGTTGCTTTCTTTACAAAGTGTGGCCTCTCTTCTAGCGGCTAAATCGTTGCCAGCACCTAATTTTATTGGATACATAAGATGCTTTTAAAGGGGTGATCAGCATGCCGTGGCAGGATAAAGCTAGCGAGCTCATCGGTCAGCCCGTGGGCGTCTCATTGTCCAACGGCCGGGGAGTGTCCGGTATTTTATGCAGTGTGTCTGGAGGGAAAGTTTCTGTCATCGAATATTTATATAAATCTCAATTTGCATTGAAGCAGTATGATTATCGGTCGGTCCAAGATATCAACGGATTTCCTCCTTGTCAAAACCGGCAATGGTTCTATTATTAACAATGACCCTCTTTTAATAAAGAGGGTCATTGTCTTTGCTTGCCGCTGTTGTGCCTAACTAAAAGCATCGACTTCTCCATCTTTTATTCCTTATTATGGTATCATGAAAAAAATAAGGAAAGGAGTGAATAAATACTTGAGCTTAATGTCATTTGTTATCGTCATCATAGGCGCATTAATGATTGACTTCTTCTGGCTTGATGTGGAAAGCAAAAGATGGAAGTGGCTGAAAAACCGCTCTAAACCTCAACAGGTGCTGTTTTTTGTTTTTTTTATGAGCTCTTCGCTAGTTCTTTATTATTTGTTTGGACATAAGTTTTTAAGTTAATGAAATCACTTCAACTTGCCAATCATTTCTATAAAAGGATTGGCAGGTTACTTTTACCTCTTGCAGTTGTATACAAAATATCAATCATACTTAAATAAAGAAGAGGTTATTTGTTGATTGCACCTTATCCGCTTATGGAATCGGTCTTCCTTTATTTATTGTTATAAACAAAGGCTCTGTTAAAAAGAAAGGATATTCTTTTGAGAGTTAGTTGTAACAGAAGACAGTGACTCCAGCGGGAAAAGCGAGTATTAGTGAGACTCCGCACAGAGCGCACGCGCCTAACCAAAAGAAAAAGCACCATAAGCGGTGCTTTTTTCTGCTGTGTGATTAGAAAAGTCAATTCTTCGACTCGCGATCTATTCATCTCTCACTCTAGCTTGATTTCATTAATAAAAGGATAGGATAACAGGGAAATCACTACCTTCTTCGTGAACATTTTCACGGGAGTTTAGAAGAACAGGTTTTTCATAAAGAGAAGCGGCCTGTATTTTCTATATTTTCAAAAGGACCTAATCATTTAACTCCCACAGCGTCAAAAGATTTACTGACGGCATTTACTTCCGCCGAACCGGCACCAAAGAGGTCGGCTGCTGACTGCACCAGCGCAGCTCGAGCTTGGCTAAAAGTCGAAGATGCTGTTAGATAAACGGTATTCGCACGATAATAAATCTGCCCTACCTTCTCGTTGCCAATACCTGGTACTGTTATGCCATAATGAGTCCCTCCTTTGGCCAGAAGGTAAGCAGCTTTATTTATGATGCCACTATTCGTGTGTACGCCGCCATTATCTGCTGTACCTGTATAGCGTTTAGAATAATGATCAGGATCTCCATACTTCGCAGGGTCGCTCATTGAACGAAGCGCATCATTTGCAACCCCGGGTGTATAGATGTCTTCTCCAATCTCATAATCAGCGTTACTGTTATGGTAAAATTCAGCAAGAGTACCGAAAACATCTGAAATCGCTTCATTTAAGGCTCCAGATTCATTTTGATAAATTAAATCTGAGCTGCTGTCCGTCACGGCGTGCGTAATTTCATGAGCGACCACATCAATCGCGCCGGATAGCGGAATAAAAGTCGAACCGTCTCCGTCTCCGTATACCATCTGACTTCCGTTCCAGAACGCATTGTTGTATCTGCTGCCGTAATGAACCGTTGACCTAATGGCAGCCCCTCTACCATCATAGGAATTACGATTGAATTTTGTCTTATAATAATCATAAGTTTTAGCCGCATAGAAATGAGCATCCACAGCTGGAGCCTCATAGGTGCTATTTAAAAGATTGTCAGAGCTTGTCCAAAGTGTGCCAGGAACTTGGGAACGGTTTGCCGCATCATAAGTAACGATCCCGCCGCCTCTTGTTCTATCTTGTAAATAATAGGTTGAACTTGAAAGCGTCATATTCAGGTTTTTCGTATCCCCTAACACCCCTTTTCCAGTGCCTGTTGTATTGGTAGATGCTGCAGCACCTGGCTTAGCGGCCTCTTTTTTGCTTGTTTCCTGAGTGTTAGCTTCATGAAGGTCGTTATATTTATTCAGTATTTTTCCAGTTGAAGCTTCAATAAAATAATTATAGTTTCCTGGTTCTGGAGATAGGAAGTTCAAGTTTACTAGATAAGCATAAGTAGCATCATCGCCTTGCACGTACACAACCAACTCTGACGTTGGCTCTTTTTCATATTCAGGAATCAAACCAAGATCAGCTTCAGCAATTTTAATTGATTGGTTGGCATTAACTTTCCTTTCATGTTTTAGCCCTTTTTTATCTTCCAGGTTAGGGGTGACTGTGCCCGAGAATACAGTTAAGATGCCATTATCTGTTACCATGGCTGCTTGTGTAGACCCCCAGACAGGGACTCCGTTGTATACCTGCTGTAGTCGAAGAGCAGTGGACCCGTCCTTTTCCTTTTTACTTGATGTTACTTTGAAGGATTCTTTAGCAGATTTAGATCCGAGCTTATATTTGTCTTTGTTAGCGCTTACATAATCATGCACAACGCTTTCTGCATTTTTTTTAGCTGGTTTTGTCAGGTTACCCGAGACAAATTCAGGCGAACCGACTGACTGATTATACTTGTAGTTTGACAAAACATTTTTTGGTGCGGCAAGCGATGAGGCAGGAGAGAAGACACTAGTGGCTAAACCGAGAGACAATCCAAGAGCTAAAACTTTTCTGTTCACTTTAAGTCCTCCTTGGTTAACATGAATGGTAATTCAGAAATCATCATACCATGCTGAAAATTATTTTTATACTATTTTTTTCAATTTAATTCCATTTTACTAGAAAAAGTAGAATTTTAAGGAAATTAATCCTCAGAAACATAGACTCATAGTAGATAAATGGTATTATTTACAATTCACCCATTTATAACCATAATAAAAAAGCCAGCATACTATGCGCTGACCTATACTCTCTGTATCCGCTTGTCGAATAAAGTCTTTTAAGCCCCGTCATTAAAATCTTTTTAACATCTGCTTCTAAATCATTTTTTAATGAGTTATATAAAGTTGCTGAATAATTCTTTACCTGGTTCCGTTTTCGGAGTAAAAACAGACTTCTTAACGGGATCGTTTTTGACTATCTAGTAATCAATTCTGTTCCATATGAATTATCAACCGCACAAAGCCAGCTGCCTTGTAAATTTTTCCGAAATACGTATGTTGCTCTTCGATCCATTGAATATTCGGTTTCCTGTTTATCCGCATCCAAAAGCGTCTGAGAAATAACTAACGCCGTATCGCCAGCTTCCAGAATAACCATTTCCCCCTGTGTCGGCACGAGAGTATTATTGAAGTATTGGGAAATAGCGATAAATGCTTTTTTGATTTCCTCTTTGCCCTGTGCTACCTTTCCGGGCTTTATAACGAGAATAGCATCATCGGTATAGTAATTCATCAATGTATCAAAATCTTCCTGCTTAATTGCCAGATCACACTTTTTAATAAGCTCTGTTAATTCATGTTCCATAAGATCCTTCCTTCCCCATACTAAAATATGTTAATTAGATCGATTTTACATGATTTACCTCAATGACACTATCTTTTTTCCCTGCTCACCAAAAAAAGCCAACAAGAATTTGTTGGCTTTGGGTACATGTGCTTTAGCTTGCTTTGTCTATCCTCCTGCGCCCATCAGTCTTCCATAATTTCATCAAAGGCGGCAGAAACTTTGTCGAACTCTTCCTCACTTTCAATGGAGGTAAAGTCGCCCTCTTGGTCGACCTTTAAAAAGAAAACGTCAATGTCTTCCTCTGTTTCATCCTCAATATCCTCTACAAAGCCGACTGCCGCATATTGCGTGCCTTCGATATTAATAGCGGCCAATACTTCAACCCTCTGTTCTTCGTCGTTCTCACCGCTAATCGTGAAAACTTCTCCTACTTCAATATTTTCCATGCAATAACCCCTCTCCTTTTAAATTCCTCTTGTTTTAATAAGACCTCTAGTCATCTTATTTCCAAAGGGCGAGTAATTCATGCAAGAAATGCCGATTTTCATCCTAAGTATTTTCTTCTTTTGTTTTTCCCATACTATTGGTGCAATTTAGATTAGAATTGCTAACCTTCAAATTCAACGATATTCCAACAAACTTCTTGTTTTTTTCATTACACCCGTCTATATTTATATAAAGATAGCTGTCAAGACAAGGAGATAGACACAATGTCAGAAAAAACAATTTCACAGAAAAAGCTGCTTGGCATCGCCGGCCTTGGCTGGATGTTTGATGCAATGGATGTCGGCATGCTGTCATTTATTATCGCTGCTCTAAAAGTAGATTGGAACTTGACACCAGAGCAAATGGGCTGGATCGGCAGCGTGAACTCAATCGGAATGGCTGTTGGTGCGTTCCTATTCGGTCTTTGGGCTGACCGTATGGGTCGGAAAAATATTTTTATTATTACGCTGCTGATCTTTTCACTGGCAAGCGGCCTATCCGCACTGACGACCACACTCGCCGCTTTCCTTATTTTGCGCTTTTTTGTCGGTATGGGACTTGGCGGCGAACTGCCGGTTGCTTCGACGCTTGTTTCAGAGAGCGTACCAGCAAAAGACCGAGGGCGAGTAGTCGTTCTGCTCGAAAGCTTCTGGGCGTTCGGCTGGCTGCTGGCTGCATTAATTTCTTACTTTATTATTCCGTCATTCGGCTGGCAAATTGCGCTTGTACTTGGGGCACTTCCAGCGTTTTATGCCCTTTACTTGCGCCTAAACATGCCTGATTCTCCTGCATTTTCACCGAAAAAAGCAGAAAAACGCACCATCGGCCAAAATATCCGTGATGTCTGGTCGAAAGCATATGCCCGGTCCACTCTCGTACTATGGGCCGTTTGGTTTACTGTTGTCTTTTCCTATTATGGCATGTTTCTCTGGCTTCCAAGTGTCATGGTCATGAAAGGATTTAGTATGATCCAAAGCTTTGAATACGTGTTAATCATGACTCTTGCTCAGCTGCCTGGTTATTTTACAGCAGCCTGGCTTATTGAGCGCGTAGGTCGGAAGTTTGTCCTGTCTACCTATTTAATTGGAACGGCTGCCTCCGCTCTTGTATTCGGAAATGCAGAAACAACTGCTGTGCTTATCACCTCTGGTATCTTACTATCCTTTTTTAATCTTGGTGCCTGGGGAGCCTTATATGCCTATACGCCAGAACAATATCCAGCTGTCATTCGTGGAACAGGTGCCGGCATGGCCGCTTCCATCGGCCGGATTGGCGGCATATTGGGACCGCTTCTCGTTGGAGCTTTAATTGCTGCCGACTATTCTATTGCATTCATCTTCGGTTTGTTCTGCATCAGCATCTTTATCGGCGTAGCTGTATTGGTCATTTTCGGCCGAGAAACGCGTCAAGTGGAACTTGAATAGAAATAAGCTATTCATATAAACAGTTATCAAACGATCGAATGATCCGCACTATTTTTCATCCACACTCTTTTTCCTGTGGAAAGAACAAAAGGGTTGTCCTCATGGGACACCCCTTTACTCTACAGGTTCTCATAAAACGAACTGGCAAACTTTCTGAGTTTTCTCCTTGAAGCCCCTTTTATGATTAGCCTTTTGATTCTTCCATTACTTTTCTGTTCCATAAATCTTAGATAGAGAAAAACCTCTTCCAAGAATCTCAGAAGCATTAAGAAATACAACAAAAGAAGATGGCTCCTGCTCTTGTAATACCTTTTTCAAATAAATAGCCTCCTGCTGTTCAACCACACATAGGATCATCGTTTTTTCTTTATTGGAAAACCCGCCAATGGAGCGCACTTTTGTCAATCCTCGGTCAATTTCGTCTTTAATAATGGATTGAATCTGCTCTTCCTGTTCAGTAATAATAAGAACAAGCTTTGAGGGTGAGGTTTGCAGCTGGACAAAATCAATGACTTTGCTCGTAACATAAATAGCCATCATGGCATAAAGAGCAAGCTCCAAGTTAAAAACAAGGGCGGAGCTAATAACAACAAATCCGTCAACGATTAACTGGGAATAGCCACTGGAGAGTCCTGTATATTTTTTAACAATTTGCGCAACAGTAGCTAGTCCCCCTGTTGATCCCTTTCCTCTATAAACAATTCCTAGCCCTACCCCCAGGAGAATTCCTCCATAGATAGCGGACAGTAAAGGATTATCAATCTTAAAAGGAATATCAGCGCTGAGCCAAATAGTAAATGGAACAAAGAAAATCCCTACTAACGTCTTTAAGCTGAAATCTTTTCCCAGAAGCAAAAGGCCAATAAAAAAGAGTGGAATATTAATAGCCCATTGTACATAAGCGGGGTTGTACTGATATAGCTCATACAGGATCGTGCTTATACCAGAAACACCGCCTGCTGCGAGCCGAGCCGGCAGCAGAAAAATATTATATGCCAAGCCAACTAAGGCCGAGCCAATGATAATAGATAAATATTCCATGAGTAATTTTGTCTGAGCTGTATGTTTTATCATTCTTTGAGACAGTCCTTTCCTGATGGTAACTCATAAATAAAACCATGCCTTTTCATTGCAGAAAAGTTACATTTCCTCTTAACCGCTAGCCTTCGTTTGTTCCTGTGCACTCTTTCGCTGATAGGTAGATAGCACAACTCCGCTTACTATGAATAAAGCGCCTAAAAGTTCTATCTTAGTTATTGGTTTATGCAGAATGATTAATCCCGTAACCATGGCTACAAATGGTTCTAAATTAGATAACATAGAAGCCTTTGAAGCATCCACATACCTAATGTTACTGTTCCAAATCAGCGTAGCTATACCGTGCACTACAATAGCCGTTGCAGCTAGAAAAGCCCAACCCTTGCTATTAGAAGTTATTCGTAAAGGGATATCTAATAGAAAAACAAATGGAATCGACACAACAAAACCTACTACATTCGAATATAAGGTAATAGTCAGTGCATCTATTCTTTTAGAGAGCACCCTTGTCATAATAATCATAATAGCGAACGTTATCATTGTTACTATGATCCATACCAGTCCCTTATCCACGTGCAAAGACGATAAATGACCTTTTGTTACAACAAAATAAATTCCCGTAATCGCTACGATAGATCCTACTAACATCCGGATTGTTAATTTCTCTTTTAAAAAAAGGGCTGCTAATAAGCCAGTTAAAATGGGAGTCATTGCTAAAATCAATGCGGACGTGGTCGGATCAGCTGTTTGCAGACCGACAAAGAAAGACCACTGATTTATCAGCACACCAATAATTCCAAGAAGAGACACTGCAAGAAAATCTGATTTACTTATGCGTTTAAAGTGTTTTTTGTAGAAGGAAACTCCACCTAAAAAAAGTACAATAAATAGCAGCCTTAATGCAGTTAATAAAGCTGGTGAGAAATCCTGGACTAAAATTTTGCCAAAAACAAAATTACTTCCCCACACAACCACACAAAAGGTCAGCCAAGTATACGCTTTTACTATCGTTGTCACCCCCATGCAGTAAAATATCAACTATCCTATTGTAGACTGACTCAAATGTTTCGTATACCCTTTGTGCCAATTACGTAGATCTCTTTACTGCTATTTTGAATTTCAAAGCAGAAATCCATTGAGAGGCTGGCTTTTCAACCTAAAAAATAGCCTGTTGAATGGAATATTCACAGGTTGAATTTCTTTCACTCATTATTTTAGCTTTCATTACAATTAGAAAAACCCCTGTACATCCGTTTGAATCCCACGGAGTGCAAGAGGTTTTTACTATGCTGATACAGGTTTTTTAGTTTCTCATCAACTTACAAAATTTATATTGTCAGTAATCCTCTTAAAACTTACCACATTTCAATTTGTTGAAATCTCAGAGCGAGCCATATCCTAAACAAACGATTTCACATTTATAAATTATAGTTTTTTTTATTTATTTTTTCCACGCATTTTTTATGCGATCAATAACAATTTTTGGGCTCTGACAGTTGCAGGAAATATCCACTTTTTTAGCAGCAATATGCTTGCTGTCTTTAGACAATAAAAGCCGCTCCAATTGGTTTTCCAGCCGTTTTTCGAGCTTCTTCTGTTAATGCGATATAACTTACTCCCATACCAATAAAATAAAGGACCTTATGAGGTCCTTTCAGACTGTAGACAAACTCAATGAAATTCTAGAGTTTGTCTACAGTCCTTTTTATTTTGCTTGTGAATGGGGGCT
>NZ_JBIQDP010000010.1:0-157149 GCF_045370945.1 Pseudobacillus sp. 179-B 2D1 NHS | reverse complement strand
CCAGCCACCGGTCAAATATCGGCAGCTGGCTGCTTAAAGGTGTTTTGATCCCTGTCTCAAAAATAGGGGTCAGTCCCGATCCCATATCAGTAAAGGGCTTTTTGAATCTCTTTCAAGCATAGGCTTCCAGCCTTAAAAAGGTTTAAAGAGACTAAAAACGGTTATCATAATAACTATATGCAGCTGGTTGGATACATAAAATTTGCTCCTATGCAGCAAAATAAATTCAATGCCAGATGGAGGAATACCGAGCAGCTTTCACTTGTGTAAACAGCCGGATGAATAAAGTTCAAAAAGTGTATACAATTGTCAAAAGTGATTGATCTGGCTGGATTGGCCGTTGCTTTTGTTCACCTTGCAGTGCTCGGCCTTGTTTCAAATTATAGCGGCTTTGGTATACTTAACATGCATTGTTTATTTTTTCCTAGGAGGAGAGAACATGGAATTTAAAAAATCATTAATGGCTTTGTTAATCGGTTCATCCGTAGCGCTTGCGGCATGCGGCGGCGGGAATGACAAATCAAACGAAGACAATAACGGCGGCGGGAAAGAAACAGCTAGCGCAGAAGGAGAGCAAGTGTACAAGCAGAACTGCCTTAGCTGTCACGGAGAAAACCTGGAAGGGCAAGTTGGACCGGCGTTAGACAAAATAGGAAGCAAGTATAGCAAGGACGAAATTTTAAATATCATTAAAAACGGTAAAGGGCAGATGCCTCCGAATGTTGTTCAAGGGGCCGATGCTGAAGCAGTCGCTGATTGGTTAGCTACAAAGAAATAAGTCAAAACAAGAATGTAGCCGTGTGCTGCATTCTTTTTAGAATGCCGGCGGTTTAGCACAACTGCTGCCAGATGGATGGCAAATAATTATTTTACGCTTTAAAAATTTTACTCGTAGGGAAGTAAAAGGAAAGGTGCCATGCCGTCTCGGCAAGCGAGCCATAGAGAAAGCAAGCCTCTTCAACAGGCTGTAAGAATGCAGTAGTATATACTACTGCATTCTTTATTTTTTCCCTTCTCATTTCCTCTCCTGTTAATCGACAAAATATTTTTGCTTGCTTGTTACAAAATATTTCATTTTTTTCACCTTGTGTATCAGCGAGTTTATGCAAAAAAAGCGATCATTTCTTTGAAAGCGCTATAAAAACCATCGGATATATTACGATATGAAACGAAAATGTAATTAAATTAACCATTAATAAGGGTTTAATCAGTGATATAATGAATCTGGATTTGAGGAGAAAAAGCTGAATTTTTTCAGCTTTTTCTTTTATAACTGACAAAAGATGACAGGTGATTCGATGATAGAAATGAAGGACGTGACAAAGAAATACCCGAATGGGGTCCTCGCTTTGCGAAACATTGACATTTCCATTAAACAAGGGGAATTTGTTTACGTTGTTGGGCCAAGTGGAGCAGGCAAATCAACTTTTATAAAGCTGATGTATAGGGAAGAAAAACCGACAGGCGGCCGTATTATCGTAAACGGAGTAAACTTGTCGACGTTAAAAGATAGATCTGTTCCATTGATTCGCCGGCAAATCGGTGTAGTATTTCAAGATTTCAAACTGCTGCCGACTCTTACAGTATATGAAAATGTGGCGTTTGCAATGGAAGTAATTGAAGAAAGTCCAGTTATTATTAAAAAACGGGTCATGGAAGTGCTGGATCTTGTTGGGTTGAAAAACAAAGCAAGAATGCTTCCAGAAGAATTATCTGGCGGAGAGCAGCAGCGTGTATCGATTGCTCGCTCTATTGTTAATCAGCCAAAGGTCGTTATTGCAGATGAACCAACAGGGAACCTTGATCCGGATACCGCATGGGATATTATGGACATATTTGAAAAAATTAATGCTCGGGGTACCACACTAGTGATGGCTACTCATAATAAGGAAATCGTGAATACGATCCGCCGCCGGGTAGTTGCGATTGAAGGCGGTCGAATCGTTCGAGATGAGCAGCGGGGGGATTACGGTTATGAAATCTAGAACATTCCGCCGCCACTTCAGAGAAAGCTTTAAAAATCTAAGCCGCAACGGGTGGATGACATTTGCGGCTGTTTCAGCTGTGACGGTAACTTTGTTATTAGTTGGAGTTTTTCTTACTGTTTTACTAAATTTAAACAAAGCCGCAACCGATATAGAAAATGATGTCGAAGTACGTGTGCTAATTAAACTGGATGCTACGGAAGCAGAGCAGCAAGAGCTGAAAGAGCAATTGCTCGATCTGCCTGAAGTAGCCAAGGTTACTTATTCTCCAAAAGAGAAAGAATTGCAGAATTTAATAAAGGATATGGGTGAGGACTTTGCTCTGTTTAAGCAAAACAATCCGCTTTATGACGTGTTCGTGGTGAAAACAAAGCATCCTACAGATACACCAAAAGCAGCGAAGAAAATTAAAAAGCTGGATTATACAGAGGATGCTGTTTACGGCGAGAAAAAAGTCGAAAGGCTGTTTAGCTTTTTAAAGACGAGCCGCAACGTTGGACTAGTTCTTAGTTTAGGCTTGCTGTTTACAGCTATGTTCCTTATTTCCAATACGATTAAAATGACTATTTTTGCTAGGCGAAAAGAAATTGAGATTATGAGATTAGTTGGGGCCACTAACTGGTTTATCCGCTGGCCGTTCTTATTAGAAGGGCTTTGGCTTGGACTGCTCGGTTCATTGCTGCCGGTTGCTGCGGTCGTGATCGGTTATTCCTATGTAGTCAAGGCAATCACCACTCATATGCAAGGCCACTTCATTCAGCCGCTCGCCTATTATCCATTTGCATGGCAAATCAGCGGAATTATTTTGCTAATTGGAGCATTTATCGGCATGTGGGGAAGCTTTATGGCTGTTCGCCGATTTTTGAAAGTGTAATCAACGATCATTTTATCTGGCTAATAGATAGGTAAACTGGAGATTTTCAGGGGAACAGAGAGGAGAATTGGAGTTTGAAGAAACGTATAGGACTTACAGTTGCTTTAACGGCATCTCTTGGCTTTGGGGGCACATTAGGAATGACAAAAGAAGCGTTTGCTTCCAAGTTATCCGACCTGGAGAGCCGCCAGCATCAAATTGAAAACAAACAATCAGATATCAAACAAAATATTAACGAGAAAAGCAAGAAAATTAACGAACTGCAAAGCAAGCAGGCAAAGCTCTCTTCAGAAATTGAACAGTTGGATCAGTCTATTACTAAAGCAGAAAAGCAAATCCGCGAAAAGCAAGCAGCAGTTGCGGAGACAAAGAAGGAAATAAAGAAGCTTCGAAAAGAAATAGAGGACTTGAAAAAGCGCATTGCTGAGAGAAATCTCGTTCTGCAAGATCGGGCCCGTTCTTTGCAACAAAGCGGCGGATCAGCAAGCTATATTGATGTGCTGCTTGGTTCAGAAAGCTTTACTGATTTTATTAATCGAGCCAGCGCTGTGACTACATTAGTAAATGCTGATAAAGATATTTTGCAGGAACAAGAGGCAGATAAAAATAAATTAGAAAAAAGCGAGCAGCAGCTAAAAACTAAATTAGCTAACTTAGAAAGCATGCTTGCTGATTTAAAAGAATTGAAAGCCGGCCTGGATAAGAAAAAAGCAGCAAAAGACAAAGTTATGCAGCAGCTTGCCAGTGAAGAAGATCACGCACACAATCAAAAACTAAGTTTAGAAGAAGAGCAGGAGTTGCTTTCTTCTCAAGAAAAAGCAATCAAAGCGGCTATTTCATCTGAACAATCCCGTCTTGCAAAGGAAGAACAAGCACGCAAGGAACAAGAAAAGCTTGCACGTGAAAGAGAGAAGCAAGCTGCAGAAAGTCAAAAGAGAAACAGCAGCAGTCGCCAGCCAGCAGCTCCTAAGGAAGAGTCCGTCTCAGCCGATCGTTCAAACGATACGCCAGCTGTTTCAGGCGGATCATTTATGCGCCCAGCTCAAGGGCATGTATCTTCTGGATTCGGGACAAGGAGCTTGGGAGACCATAAAGGTATCGACATTGCAAACAGCGCCAGCGTGCCGATTGTAGCGGCGGCGGACGGAGAAGTAATCCGTTCCTATTATTCAGCTTCCTATGGAAATTGCATCTTCATCTCTCACTCTATTAATGGGAAAGTGTTCACTACTGTTTATGCTCATATGTCAGAGCGTGTGGCCCAAGGCGGAAGCGTCTCAAAAGGGCAGGTTATTGGCTATATGGGTAATACAGGCCGTTCGTTTGGCCAGCATTTGCATTTTGAAATTCATGAAGGTCCTTGGACATTGTCTAAAGAAAATGCGGTTGATCCGCGTAAATATGTCAATTTTTAATAGAAAGCCATCCTTAAAAGCCTATATCAGGCATTCAAGGATGGCTTTTGTTTTTGCGGTTACTGGTCTAAAGCATCTATTCTGGGCGTTCGCCCGCGCAATCTTTCCCCTTTTGAATAGTCTGTAATTGTAAGTGAAGGGGAGGTGTAAAGTATGAGCGGTGGCGGATACGGATACGGAGGCGGCTTTGCTTTGATCGTTGTCTTGTTTATCCTCTTGATTATTGTTGGGGCAGCTTACATTGGCTGGGGTTACTAATAAATAAAAGAGGAGAAGAGGGCTGATCTATTAGGGCAGCCCTCTTTTGCTTATAATAAAAGAAGATGGACGGAGAAGGTATTTTTGTGTAGGCTTATACCTATGATAGTATATAAAAGAAATAGCCGTTTTTTAAAGAGAATACAAAAGCAATATTTTTGAGTAAAGGAATACAATAAAAATGAACTGGTTTACAATAGGCTCTTTGACTGTCCCGGCAGCCCAGCTGGCTATTCTAGCTGCTTTCATCATTGGCGCTTTAGTCATTTGGCTAAAAAAAGACAAGGTTTTTTTGGAACTTTATGTGAATGCTGTCTTTTTATTTGTTGCTGTGTGGAAGGTAAGTGTGCTTTTGTTCAGCTTTATGCTTGTAGTAAAGTCACCTTTGTCGCTGGTGTATTTTAATGGCGGCTGGAAAGGCATTTGGCTCGGCCTGATCGCTGTATGCATCTATCTGCTGTGGAAGACCCCTGCGGAAAAGCGGCCGCAAATTATTTGGACGTGGATGATAGTGATAATTTCTTTTGAATGGATGCTGTCCTTATTAAGAGGACAAGCTGGCTTGTTGGCATGGATTCAGCTTGCGGGAGGTGTAGCCCAGCTAGCTGTTCCTCTTAGACAAGCAGCCGGCACCATCTGGTTATTTACGTTATGGCAGTTGTTGTTTGAATCGCTCACTGCTGATTTATTCTCCCTGCATAGCTTGTTCTATATAGGGGCAGCGCTGTTCTTTACTTTCATTGTCAGGAGGGATCCGATTGAATAAAAAATGGTTTGGCATTTTGCTGCTCGTTTTACTAGCTGGAATTGCAGCAGTAAATGTAGTAAAAGATAAAAAGGAAATCACAAAAATTGAAAATCCCGGTATGGAAGTGGCTGATCAGGAAGCTGTTTCAGGAATGGCTTCTGGTATTGGCCTGGGCGATCAAGCGCCAGACTTTACTCTCCAAACATTAGATGGGAAAAAAGTGTCTTTGTCGGACTACCGGGGCAAGAAAGTAATGTTAAACTTTTGGGCCACCTGGTGCCCGCCTTGTAAAGCAGAGATGCCTCATATGCAAAGCTTTTACAAAAAAGAAGCAGAGAAAAGTAACATGGAAATTTTAGCAGTAAACTTAACAAGCGAGGATAGAGGAAAAGCAGCGGTTGTTGAATTTGCCAAACAATATGACTTAACTTTTCCGATCCTTCTTGATAAAGAAGGAACAATTGGGCCGCAATATCAGGTAGCTACAATCCCAACCACGTATGTTCTTAACACAGACGGGACCATTCATCAAAAAATTATTGGTCCAATGGATGAACAAATGATGAAAAAACTTGTTAGCGAGCTGAAATAGTGAATGTTTGTATGTGGATAGAGACAAGCAATAGTTTTTGCCAAGAGGTACTACCGATGCTTGTCTCTTTTATCCGCTAAATAATCATGCCTTCACACTTAAGACCTTTCTTTGCCTGTCGCTAAGCCTATCTGTTTTCTCCTGAACATTATATATTGAATATTCCGGATAAGCAGGTGTACAGTATGTATATAAAGGAATGAGCATGAATAGCCGGGAAAAGATTATCTGAAGCAACCAACAGCTCCTTAATAGGTGAGTTGGCAATGGAAGGAAGATGGGAACATGAAGGATCAGTCATTTAGAACGAAAGCCGTACACAGCGGATTATCAAAAACAGGGGATATTAAAAGTAAATCTACCCCTATTTATCAGACGTCCGTTTTTTCGTTTAATAGTTTAGAAGAGTTAGAAGGGTATTTTGAGGGCGAAACTCCCTATTTATACACGAGAAATGGCAACCCGAATACGGATGAGCTCGCGAAAGCAGTGGCAGCACTGGAAGGAGCTCCGGAGGGAGTAGCGGCTTCCTCAGGCCTTGGGGCTATTCTTGCGGGAATTTTGGCTGCGGCTCAAAGCGGAGATCATGTCGTGGCGGCGAGCGACCTTTATGGCGGTACTTATCATTTAATTAAGGAAGAGCTGCAGGCGTTTGGCATTGCTGCCTCATTTGTCGATTTTAGCGATCATCAGGCAGTTGAAGCAGCTATTCAGCCGAACACAAAGCTGTTGTACTCAGAAACAATTTCCAATCCTTTCTTGCGGGTAGAAAACATAGAGAAGCTGACGGAAATAGCTAAAAAGCATGGTCTTTCTGTGATGATGGATAATACATTTGCTACGCCTTATTTGCTGCAGCCGTTTGCACAAGGTGTGGATCTAGTCGTTCACAGTGCGACCAAGTACATCGGCGGGCATAGCGACGTTACAGCCGGAGTGCTGGTCGGCAGCAAGGAGCTCATTGAAAAGAGCCGAAGCCGGATCGTTAACATGGGAATGAATCTAAGTCCATTTGAATCGTGGCTTGCTTACCGCGGATTAAAAACATTAGCGATTCGCATGGAATGTCAGACGAAAAATGCCCAGGAGCTCGCTGATTTTCTTCAAGCGCACAGGGGAGTCAAAAAAACATATTACCCTAAATATGTGTCAGAGCAAGGTAACGGGGCTATGGTTAGCATTGAATTAAATGAAGGGGTGGATATGAATCGCTTTTTCTCCTCACTCGGATGGATTAAGATTGTTCCTTCTCTTGCAGGGGTTGAAACGACTGTTTCATATCCGCTTGGCACTTCTCACCGCTCGTTAACAGAAGACGAAAAAAGTGCCCTTGGCATTAATGAGCGGGTTGTTCGTATTTCTGTTGGCATTGAAGAACCAGCTGATATTATTAATCAGATCGAACAGGCCATTCATACAGCATTCGTGCGTTAATATTACAATAGGCAGCTCCTTGGCAAAAGGGCTGCCTATTTTTTCAAAGAGCTATTCATAACTTGTCCATTCCTTTCATAAAGTGGGAGAAAGGGCTGTCCGTGCGGTAGTGAGCCGGGCGGCTTTTTTAGCTTTCCAAATTGGAGGGGGCGGAATGGTGAAAAGAAAATGGGTGGCGGTGCTGACGGTGTCTTCTTTTATAATAGGGGCCGGAGGAATGTATGGGGGGCTGACAGTGATGGATGAAGAAGAGAATACGGCCCAGCCACCGCAGACAGCACCGGAACAAACGAATCTGCCGGACGAGCTTCATAAAGTGCAGACCGTATATGAAGTGATTGCCAATCAATATGTGGAAAAGGTGAACCGGACCGAGCTTGTAGAAGGAGCAATTGATGGAATGGTTAGTTCTTTAAAGGATCCCTATTCCGTATATATGGATGCTGAAACGGCCAAACAATTCGAAGAGTCGTTGGACTCCTCTTTTGAAGGCATCGGTGCGGAGATCACTGTTGTAGAGGGAAAACTGACTATTGTTGCTCCATTTAAAGATTCGCCGGCAGAAAAAGCCGGATTAAAGCCGAAGGACCAGATTGTTACAATTAATGGAAAAACGGTAGATGGACTGACGATTTATGAAGCGACGAAGAAAATTCGCGGCAAAAAAGGAACGACGGTGACAATGGGAATTATCCGTCCAGGCATGACGAAACCGCTTGATGTTAAAGTAAAGCGAGATAATATTCCGATTGAAACTGTCTTTGCAAAGGTAAAGGGAAAACAAGGAAAACGGATTGGCGTTATTGAAATGACTTCATTTTCTGAAGAAACGGCAAAAGATTTTAAATCAGAACTAAAGAAGATGGAGAAAAAAGAACTGGATGGCCTCATCATCGATGTGCGTGGGAATCCAGGCGGCTTCTTGACCAGCGTAGAGGAAATCTTGAAAGAGCTTGTGACAGAGAATAAACCGTATATGCAGATTGAAGAAAAGTCAGGGCGCAAAGTACCTTATTTCTCAGAAACGAAAAAAGTGAAGCCTTATCCGATTGCTGTGCTTACAGATGAGGGAAGTGCGTCTGCCTCTGAAATATTGGCGGGAGCGCTGAAGGAAGCAGAGGGTTATCCTATCATCGGTGAAACAAGTTTTGGAAAGGGAACCGTTCAGCAGCCAGTGCCGCTTGGAGACGGCAGCAATTTGAAACTAACCACTCATAAATGGCTGACGCCAAACGGCAATTGGATTCACAAAAAAGGAATTCGTCCCGATATTGAAGTGAGACAGCCTGACTACTTTTATGCTCACCCACTTCAAGTGAGCCAGCCGCTCATTCGTGAAATGAACAATGATAATGTAAAGAGTGCCCAAATGATGCTTGCCGGTCTTGGATATGCACCTGGAAGAACAGACGGCTATTTTAGTGTCGAAACAGAGAAAGCGGTTCGTGCCCTGCAAGTACAGGCCGGAATGAAAGCGACCGGAAAGATTGATAAGAAAACAGCAAGTGAGCTCGAACAGAGATGGATAAAGGAAATGAAAGAGGAAAAGAATGACCTCCAGCTGCAGGCAGCCCTCTCGTATATAAAAAATTTAGATAAGTAATAAAATGACGAATGAACGGTTGCCTCAACGAAGGGGCAGCTGTTCTTTTTTGTAGTGAAATACTTCTTTCACAAATGAAACGTGATATATACTCACGCACGGTCACTTTTTTTGCTACAATATTGAGTAGAATGCAATTAACGTAAGGTGGGGAACGCCATGCTACAAGAATGGTTGTTGGGGCTCTTAGGCGGCTTCGGAAAGTTATTTATCCATCCAATTTTTTATTTTTCGTTCTTGCTTGCTTTTGTCGTCGGCATGTTCCGAGTGTCAAGAGAACGGAAAGACTTTCACACGCGAGTGTATGATATTTATCAGGAAGTTCGTTACATACTGCCCTCCAGCTTATTAATCGGGCTGCTTTTATCAATCGTGTCAATTGGTTTTGGACTTACGCTTCCGCTTGAACTGCTAAATTTCATTGCCGCTGTCACGATTATCTTAAGTGCAGGTGGTTTCCGGCTGCTGTCACCTGCATGGACAATTAGCCTCGCTTTGCTTATCTTTGCGGTGACGGAAAAAACAGGTTACTCATTTATTCCGCATGAAGGGTTTTCCTTTAGCAAAATATTGATGACGATGGCGATTGTTTTAGCGCTTCTATTCATTACAGAGGGATTGCTGATGCTAAAGCGAGGGTGGCAAGGAACGTCACCGCGACTTGTGGAGAGTCCGCGCGGATTAAAAGTAGGTGTTCAGTTTGCTCAGCGCCTATGGCTTGTGCCGGTATTCTTGGTGCTGCCAACCGGAGAGCTTACATCGCCATGGCCTTGGTGGCCGGTTATATCAATTGGCTCAGAGACATACTCATTTATTTGGTTTCCTTTTTTGGTCGGCTTTGCCCAGCTGATCAAAAGCACATTGCCGGAGCTCGCCGTAAAGGCGACTGGAAAAAATATTATTGCTGCGGGTGTAGTTACATTATTGTTGGCCATTGCCGCTTATTGGGTGCCGGTGCTGGCAGTTATTAGCGCCGTGTTTGCTTTTATAAGCCGCATTTGGATTTCTTGGCGTCATTATGCATACGAAAGAGATCGTCACTATTTCTTTACACCGCAGCCGAAAGGTGTCATGGTTCTTGGCATTTTGCCCTATACACCTGCAAAGAAAATGGATTTGAAGATTGGAGAAATTATTTACAAGGTAAATGGCACTGAAGTGAATACAGAAAGCGAATTTTATGAAGCGCTGCAAAAAAATGCTGCTTATTGCAAGCTGGAAGTAGTGGATGTAAACGGGCAAAACCGTTTTGCACAAGGCTCGCTTTACGAAGGACAACACTATGAGCTTGGTTTAATTTTAGTCGATGAAGAGAAGGAGTTTGCCGCAGAAGAAAATTAATCTGATCATTTTGGAGGCGTTCTGAATTTAGAGGCATGAAAGGGCCAATAAAGGACTTGCAGGCCAAGGTGAACAGTCGAGAAAAAAGTTAATGACATTTTGTAGAAAGGAATTGAAGGCATGGAGAATGAATTTATTCAAGGAATGCCGGATAATCCGATTTTAACATTTTTAGTCAGTATCCTCCTCAGCATGATAGTGGCAATCTCAGGCGTGCTCCCCAGCGCTTTTATAACGGGAGTAAACATTGCTGTTTTCGGTTTTAAAGCAGGACTGATTGTATCTATTATTGGAGAGGCAGCTGGAGCTGTAGTTAGTTTTCTCCTTTACCGTCAAGGAGTCAAAAAACTAGACAGGCCGTTGAAAAGCCGGCTTCTGAAGAAACTAAAGGATACAGGAGGTCTGGAAGCTGCCTCTCTGGTGATCCTATTAAGAATTGTACCTTTTATACCTTCTGGGGCCGTTACACTAACAGCTGCCTTTAGCAAAATGGGTTTACTTTCCTTCAGCGTAGTAAGCACTCTGGGGAAAATCCCCTCTTTGTTCATCGAAGCATATTCAGTAAAATGGACTCTGGGACTAACAGCCAACTGGCAGCTCATCATCCTTTTTTTTATTGTTTTGGGACTCGTTTTTTACGGTGTTTTGAAAAGAAAGCGTCATTAAATTGAATAGGAGGAAGAGGCTGAATGCTTCCTCTAAAACTAATCGGGTAAAGAGCACGGATTCACGGCACTGAAGGCTGTCCAAATCGGTGCTCTTTTGTTTGTATAAATAAAGTGTGTTGCGGTTGTTTACAGTTTATTTTTTAATAGCCGGTTATGCAATGCCGAAAGAAGGAGAAGGAAAAGGATGGAACCAATGAAGGTGAGTGCCATATCCCATTGCGCATCCCACATGTCTCCCTGCATGCCGAGAAAGCTTTTAGAGGTCTTTTTCCCTTTAGATATGAGAACAGATAGCCACTCAATAATTTCATACAGCGCCGAAATAGCAAGCGTCATACTTACGCTAATAACAGATAACCAAAAACCTTTGAAGAGCGGCGATGTCCGAATTAATATTTCTCTGATCACAATGACAGCCATTCCTTTTAAAAAGTGTCCAAACCGATCATAATGGTTTCTGCTTAAATCAAAATGGTCCTTGATCCAATTAAAGAGCGGAACATTTCCATAAGTGTAATGACCACCGATGAACATTGTTGCCGCTAAGATAGTAATGATGACATAAGAAAGGGTAGTAAAGCGAAATTTCTTATAGGTAATCAGTAAAATGATTAGTCCAGCCACAGCAGGAAGGGATTCCATTGTCCATGTTGGGAAATCCGCCGGCTTTATAACTGACCAGATAAGAACTGCAAGAATAATAAATAAGAGCGCCAGATGAACCTTATTGACTTTATTTTCTGCCATTTTTCCCTCCTGCTAAGAGACCTTCTGCCTTTAGTATTCAGAAAAATACGGTTTTCTATACAGTGTATTTAAGGGTGCTCATAACCGGACTGAGTTATCCAAGCAGCTCTGCTCAGAAAATAAAAAGCTCTTTTTGAACGCTTAACGTTCAAAAAGAGCTCCTAATACGAGGAAGGAAGCAGGATCTTAATGATCAGCCTCATTATGCACTTTGCTTTTTCAGGGAGAGTTACTGGTTATTCTGATTTTTGGCGTTTTGATTATTTGTCATACCAAGCACAGAGTTTGCCAATTGTTCAACCGACTGGTTATTGAAGGTGTTCGATACCGTTTGGGAAAGCTGTTGGAACGTTCCGTTTCTTATCCCTCTTGATATCCCGTAAATAGCAGCTCCGGCAGCTCCCACAGCTAGCAACGAGGTCATCATACCACCTTGATTGTTCATAACAACCCATCCTTCCTTTATTAGATTGTTCGAATCACGGCCTCCAAAAGCACGATGTTTTAGAGCCATGTTTAGTTTTATAAATTTGGCGGCAAATTATGCTGGTAACTATTTACCTGCGAGCCAGACATTTCGGTAAATAAAAAAGAGGAGGGGCGATGGGCCTGTTTCCCTCCTCAATGCATGTTTGTTATTTGTTAAACAATTAACTTGAAGCCGCTCATCAGAATAATGAGTGACATGATGGCTCTTAAAGGTTTAGCAGGGAATTTAGCTGACAAACTGCTTCCTAAAATTACACCCGGTATAGAACCGAGCAACAGATTGATCATTAATAAATAATCAACATTTCCTATTCCAGCGTGCATGATCCCTGCGGCAGTAACTAATAAAAAAGCATGGGCAATATCTGTTCCCACTAACTCTGAAGGACGCATTTTGTACAAATAAAGCATAGCTAAAGCGAACAATGAACCAGATCCTATTGATGTCAATCCTACAATGAATCCTAATATTGCTCCAATCGCGATCGTTAACCCTCTTTTTTCTTCAAGCGGCTTTACCTGGAAATAGTTTGATTCGAATTTATCCTTCATGAAGGTTTTAACGAGTGTAGTTAAAGCTACTAAGATAAGAACATATCCTAGGGCATGTTTGATAATTTCCTCTTGATTATTAAAGAAGGAATCAAACAGGTGAAGGAGTCCGACTGCACAGATCGCACTTGGAATACTGCCGATTGCCAGATATTTCACTAATTGCAGGTCAATGGTCTTTTGTTTCCAATGCTGAATAGAGCCGAAAAGCTTTGTGACGGAGTTGTATACAAGATCTGTTCCCACAGCGATGGAGGGACTAATTCCCATTAACACTAAAACAGGTGTTAACAAGGCGGCCCCTCCAACCCCTGTTAACCCAACCAGAAGACCAACAAGAAGCCCCATTACAATAATCCCCATGCTCATTAGACGCACACTCCCGTCTGCCTTTAATCAATATAAAAATAATTTTTATATCTCACTTTATGAAATGGCTGTGCGCCTTGCTACCAGGCATTTTAATAAGAAGAGTATAGAAAAGAGGAATAAGGAAGAATAATCCAAATAAAATAAGGGAGAGAGGGCAAAGGGGAAATATAAAAATTTTAATTGGGCGGTTCAATATTTAAGCCCAGCCGATTGTGGCTGGGCTTCCTAGTTGGAAGATTTTCAACTTTCTCCTTCTTTGCCGTTCAGATCTATTTTTTTGCAGCCCACATAGAGACAGGAAAGAACATCCAGATCTGGCTTGGCTTTTGTCAGTCCTTTTATATAAGGGGTAACCAAGTCTTTAAAATCTGCTCCTACTTCTTCTTCTTCCAATATTCCGTAAATGTATAACTTTTTCTCATCAAATAAAAAGGCTACATTTCCAACCGCTTTATTATTAGTGTCCACGACGTTTAGCACTTGAAATTGAGGAGTCATAACCTCAGGTGAAAAGTATATTTGCAATTTTACCTGCTCCTTTACGTAAATTGAAGTTTTTCGAACAGTGTATCGCTTTTTTCTTCAGACGGTTCTTTTTTGCTTACATGAATGAGCACAAGGCATAACAAAGCAGCAAGGAGTGTTAAGCCGGCAGTTGTTAGGAACATTCCGGTACGGGACCAGGCCATTAAGGCACCATAAACGGGTGGTCCAATCGCCACGCCCAAAAATCGAACAGAACCGTATAACGAAGTGACGAACCCCCTGCGATCAGAAGGAACGGAACCTGTAATAAAGCTGTTTATACAAGGCAGAACAAGTCCAGTGCCAATACTGCTAATGACGAGAACTGAAAAAAAAGGAATGAGGCGTTCAAAGAACACCAAAGCTGCAAAAGAGGCAGTCATCAATAGCAGTCCCAATATGATTAACCCCTTCATTAGCCGCATCCTTTTTCCAATCTTGCTCCCGGTTATATAGGAGGTGGTCGTCATAAACAACAAAGGAATAGCTAAAATGCCTCCTTTTAATACTCCGTCGATCTTGTGGTCTTTCTCCAGGATATCGGAGATGTAAAATAAGATACCAAATAAGGTGAATAAACAAATAGCACCTGTTAAGTAAGCGGCAAATAGCCAGCGTCCCTCAGTTTTAAAAACAGAGGCCAGTCCTTTTATATATTTGCCGACTGGAGGCGGCTCCTTTTTCGTTTTCTTTTCTTTAATAAAGAACATAGTTAACAGTATGGAGACTAGACAAAAAACCGGGAAAACAAAAAATGCTGCGTACCAAAAGAGCAGCGCTACGAGGGAACCGATAATCGGGCTAATAACCTTTCCGAATCCGTTGGAAGCTTCAACTAATCCTAATACTTTACTTTGTTCGCCTCCCTTAAATAAATCCCCTGTCAGTGCCATAGCGATTGGTGCAGTCCCGGCGGCCCCTATCCCCTGCATGACTCGTCCGGCAAGAATCCATGTATACGCATTAGAAAACCATGCCGCCGCAAATCCTGCCAAAAGCCCTCCGGCCCCGTATAGGATGAGAGCAGGAATGATGATGGCTTTTCGTGAAAACCGGTCGGACAAATATCCCAATACGGGAATTGACACAGCGGCGGCAATCGAAAACACAGAAATAATCAAACTTACCTTAAATTGAGTTATATCTAGTTCTGTTTTCATTTTTGGCAGAACTGGTATAAGCATTGAGTTTCCCAAGACAAGAATGAGCGGTATGGATCCGATCGCAAAAATTGTCATGCCTTTTCGTTTCTGCTTTGGCAATGATGTACACCCCTGACTGTTAAGAATATATGCTTTCCTATTGTTTGAAGGGGACCTCTCCTTTATACAGGGGAACGGTCTAATTTCTATGGGCAAAAGCCCATTATCTACACATTTACCCAGTTTTTGAATAGTCTATCTTAGAAAAATAGAGGAGGCCATTCCCTATGGAATTTTTAGACTTACCGAAGAGGACAACTGGAAAGAGAACTCACGGATTAACTTCGATTATTGATCTGGGGACCCCATTAGAAGAATTGAAGTACATTTTACATGATTACAGTTCCATTATTGACATTGCTAAAATGGGGTTCGGTTCTGCTTATGTAACACCAAATTTAAAGAAGAAGGTGGACCTTTATAAGCAATATGGCATTCGTCCTTATTTTGGAGGCACCTTATTTGAGAAATGCTATTACCAAAATAAGATTCCCGAATACTTGGCAAGCTTGCGCAATTTAGAAATTAACTGTATTGAAGTTTCAAGCGGAACGATAAATATTCCATTGCAAGAGCGCCTCGATCTTATTTCTCAAATAAAAAAAGAGTTCTGTGTAATTGCAGAAGTTGGCTCAAAAGATTCCAACCAGGAAATGGCCGTCTCCCAATGGAAGAATGAGATGAAGCAATTGCTTGAAGCGGGCTGCCAGTATGTAATTACTGAAGGAAGAGATTCTGGCACGGCTGGAATTTACGAGAAGAATGGCAACATTAAATGCAACTTGATTAATGAATTAGTCAAGGATATTGATAGCCGGAAAATTATTTTTGAAGCCCCTACTCCAAAAAACCAAATGTATTTTATTAAAGAAATTGGAGCAAATGTGAATTTAGGAAACGTAAAAATCCATGATGTATTAGTTCTGGAAGCTCAGCGATGCGGGCTAAGAAGCGAAACATTTTATTTGGAGGACAGTGAATGCAAATTACCTTTATAAGACATCTCCCAACAGATTGGAATAAAACACAAAGGTTACAGGGAAGAAGAGACATCGGAATTTCCCCCCTAGCGGAGCCTTTCCGGCAGGGTATTATCCGTAATAAGAAGCTTCTTAAAGAACTGTCGCCATTTGATATCGTATTGACCAGTACATTAAAGAGAACGCAGCAAACAGCACAACTCTATGGTTATTCGTTTGAGACGGAACCGTTGTTGGATGAATTAGATTTTGGTCCCTTTGAGGGGCTTCCAAAAGAAAAACTTTACGAAAAGCATCGTGAGCAGTGGATGGAACAGCCGAAAGAGTTAGTTTTAGGAGAAAGCATAAAGGACTTAGAAAACAGGATCATTTTATTTTTAAACAAATATAAGGAATGGGACAATGTATTGGTGTTCGGCCATGGGTCGTGGATGAGAGCCATTGTGTCTTATTTTCAATATGGTCATATAAACAATATGAATAAAATGACTGTAGAAAATAATGAATGCATCACATTGACGTTCCATTTCTAAAGGCAACGGGGAGAGAAACGGGGGAGTAGCTATTGGCTGACTTACTAACATACGAAAATTGGGATGAAAAGAAACTGAAAGATATCTTGGAAGCCCAATCTGACTATTTGGACGTGTTAAAATGGGCGTTTTGTGAATATAAAAACGACGTGGTATATGCGTGCAGCTTTGGAGCCGAGGGAATCGTCTTAATCGACTTGATTTCAAAGGTAAATAAGCAAGCGGAAATTATTTTTCTTG
This sequence comes from Pseudobacillus sp. 179-B 2D1 NHS, assembly GCF_045370945.1. Lineage (NCBI taxonomy): Bacteria > Bacillati > Bacillota > Bacilli > Caryophanales > Bacillaceae > Pseudobacillus > Pseudobacillus sp. 179-B 2D1 NHS. The sequence continues at coordinate 140,591 of NZ_JBIQDP010000010.1, read as the reverse complement.
ATACGGGGCTTCACTTTTCAGAGACCTATGAATTAATTGAAAAAGTGAAGGAGCGCTACCCTTCTCTGCAAATTAAGAAAGTGCGTCCCGCTATTACGTTGGAAGCCCAGGCTGAGCAGCACGGGAAAGAACTTTGGAAACGCGATCCGAACCTTTGCTGCTATCTAAGAAAAGTAGCCCCTCTTGAGGAGGCATTGAAGGGAGCAAAAGCATGGATTTCAGGTTTAAGGAGAGAACAATCTCCGACAAGAAGACATGTTCAGTACATCAATAAAGATGAAAAATTCCACAAGGTGAAAGTGTGCCCTCTAATTCATTGGACATGGGAGGACATTATGACATATCTCCATGTCAATAAGCTGCCCTACAACCCGCTCCATGACAAAGGATTTCCGAGTATTGGGTGCGCCCCATGCACTGAGCCAGTTTTGGGAAATGAAGAACTCCGGGCAGGCCGATGGGCAGGCCGTTCAAAATCTGAATGCGGGCTTCATCAAGATTAGCAAGAGTGGTATAAGCGACAACGACGCCAAGGGGGAAGAACATGGAGAAAAACACACCGCATGGCGGTAAGCTAATTAACCGAGTGGATTTGCTATTGTCCGCTGATTTATCACGTAGCTGCATAGAACTTGACACATTGGAGTTGAGCGATTTAGAGCTGATCGCTAATGGAGGCTATAGTCCCCTTCAAGGATTTATGGGGAAAGCAGATTATGATTGTGTTGTGCAAAACATGAGACTGGCGAATGGGTTGCCCTGGTCGTTGCCGATTACATTGGCGGTGGAGAAAGAGAAAGCAGAGAGAATTAAAAAGGGAGAAACCGTCAACCTTGCGTATGATGGAACCATCTATGGCGTCATGAACGTAGAGGAAATATTTTTCCCCGATAAAAAATTAGAAGCGGAAAAGGTCTATCAAACAGCAGACCTAAATCATCCAGGTGTAAGAAAGCTCTTTGCACGGCCGGAAATGTATGTGGCCGGGCCGATTACTCTTGTAAAGAGGCCTGAGAAAAGTAAATTCAGCCGCTATTATTTAGATCCTATCGATACGAGAAAAAAATTTAATGAATTGGGCTGGAAAACCATTGTTGGCTTCCAAACGCGTAACCCGGTGCATCGAGCCCATGAATACATTCAAAAAACAGCACTCGAAACGGTAGATGGGCTGTTCTTAAACCCACTCGTCGGTGAAACGAAAGCAGATGACATTCCAAGTGAAATACGCATGGAAAGCTACGAAGTATTGCTGAAGAATTATTATCCGAAAGACCGGGTGTTTTTATCTGTTTTCCCAGCTGCTATGCGCTATGCCGGACCGAGAGAGGCTATTTTTCATGCCATCGTCCGAAAAAACTTTGGTTGTACACATTTTATTGTAGGCAGGGATCACGCGGGAGTAGGAAGCTACTATGGAACGTATGATGCCCAGAAAATCTTTAGTCATTTTGAAGAAGGGGAGCTGGGGATTAAAACGTTATTTTTTGAACATAGCTTTTATTGTAAACAGTGTGCAAATATGGCTTCCAAAAAAACATGTCCTCACGAGCAGAAAGAGCACATCATTTTGTCGGGTACGGCTGTTAGACAAATGTTAAAGGATGGAGTGCATCCGCCAGAGGAATTCAGCCGGCCGGAAGTAGTGGACATTCTTATCAAGGGAATGAAAAAAGCATATACAAAAATATAAAGGATGTAGAATATGGGAACAGCTGATAATATCACTTGGCATCATACAGCCATTACAAAGGAAAATCGCCATCTTTTGAATGGGCATAAAAGTTGTGTGTTATGGTTCACTGGATTATCAGGATCTGGAAAATCCACCTTGGCAAATGCGGTAGATGAAGCGTTGTTTCAACAGCAATGCAGAAGTTATGTTTTGGACGGGGATAACATCCGTCACGGCCTAAATAAGGATCTCAGCTTTCAAGAAGAAGATCGGAGAGAGAACATCCGCAGAATAGGAGAAGTGGCTAAATTATTTGTTGACAGCGGCCAAATTGTTTCTTCTGCCTTTATCTCTCCTTTCCGTGAAGACCGGCAGCTAGTAAGAGAGATGTTTAAACCAGAGGAGTTTATTGAGGTTTTCGTGAATTGCCCCATCCAGGTGTGCGAAGAGCGGGACCCAAAAGGTTTATATAAAAAAGCGAGAAAAGGCATGATCCCAGAGTTTACTGGAATCACATCCCCTTATCAAGTTCCCTATCATCCTGAAATCGTTATCGAGACCGATCAAATGACGATTGAACAATCTGTTGAAAAGATAGTTGCTTACTTAACCGCGAAGAAGATCCTGTAACCAGGATCTTCTGTTTATTTTCTCCTCCAATTAGGGGAGAGAACATTGACCTTTTGAAATCTAAATTCATAAATATAATCGATAAGGCTCGTGGAGAGAAACTGGCAAACAACAGCGTAAATAACAATTTTATAATCAATAATGAGAGAGGTTAGTAAAAAGATAAAAAGGTTAATTCCCATCATCACTTTTCCAGGGCTCCAGTTTTTATAGGAGGCAATCATCAATGCCGGGATGACCATTCCCCCGCTGGAAGCGCCAACTCGAATTAAGATCCCGACTCCGATACCGAAAAAGATGCTTCCTGCTAACATATCGAAAAAAATATGTACATGCATATGAGGAATTTGATAAGTCAGAATGCTAATAGTCGTAGAGGTAGCCGCAACGGAAGTGATTGTCCGAAATGTCCAGGTGAAGCCGAAGTAATTTAGGGCAAAGAGCAGAAAGGCAGCATTTGCCAGCCATAAGGAAAAGCCGAGAGGCAAGTGAAACCAATGATTCATCAGGAGGGCTAAGCCTGCCGCTCCGCCAGAGGGGATGGAGTGTGGAAATAAAAATAAAGACATGGCCATTCCTTGCAAGAACGCTCCAATGAGCAGATAGAAATAGGTTAGCAGGAGTCTCCTCATAACTATTTGAACAGATCCTTCAAATTGATCTTTATATCCTCCATATTTATTCCCCCTTAAAGACTGTCTCTCCTTGTCCATTTTATGAGGGAAACACGAGAATATGTGTGATTTTGATGGAGGTTACTTATTAAAATAAGCCTGAGCAATAGGGAGAACAAAGTCTGGTTGCAAGTAAAGCGCCTAAATTAGAGGAAAGCTTAATTCACTCCAACTTAGGCGCAATATTTATCGTACGATTCTTTTGTATCCGGAATAAGTAGCCAGGAAATAGCCGCCGTACACAGTAATGATAATCAGTCCGGTCAACAGGGAAGGGAGCAGTACATTCCCGCCGCCCGCTACCATGATGGCTTTGTTCACAACTTGCACACCAAAGACAGAGTGGAAGATTGCCAAGGAAAGAGGCATCATGAAATAAATAAAAATTTGTCTGAAGATGGCTTTGTTGATTCCTCTTTTTGTTACGCCGATTTTCTTTAAAACGGTGTACCTTTCCACGTTATCACTTGCTTCTGACAGCTGCTGCAAAGCGAGTACGGCAGCGCTGGAAATCAAGAAGACAATGCCAAGATAGATCCCGATGAACACGGTAATAGCTGATGTGCCAGTGTATGATTCGTAAACCATTGATTTCGTTGCTCCTCCTAAAACGAAGCCATACTCCTTTTGGGAAGGTCCTGTCATAAAGGGATAAAGTAATTTGTACAACGCTTCATCCTTTGCTTTTTGACCGCCCTTGTACTGGATATTAACAATGGAGTTGGCCGGTTTCATATGAGCAACTGCTGCATCCGGTACGACCGCTGTTAAGTATTCCATCCCTTTGAAATCGGTTGAAGGGGAAAAGTTGACGACTTTACCGGCAATTCGGTATGTTTGGCCGTTCAGCTTTATAGTCTTATGTTCTTTCGTAAATCGTTTGAAAGTATCTTTAAAAGTACCAGCGCTAGAGACAAGCAGAATTTCATCCTTTTTAGGCGCTGCTGGCTCTTTTCCTTGCATTTTTGCAATGGCTTTATAATCAGATCGGGTGATAGCCATTACATAAACATCATCGAATTTTTTCTGAATAAGCTGTTCTGTACTTTTATCCTTGTACGGAAGCAGCAGCGGCTTTAGCATTTGGTCGGTCTGATAGCGGTTAAAGCGGTACGTCTTTCCGTAAGCATCCAGGTCCAGTTCGAGCTGCTTCTCTGCTTCACGGATGTCTTTTGCTTTGCCTTCTTCCTGTATAAGGAGGCTTAAGCTGGCGTCAAAAGGTGTAGACGTATCCAGGTCTTTATTCATGGCATCTTTCAAGCTGAAGCCGGTGGAAAGGACACCGATTGTAAAAAACAGCATTAAACAAATAATTGTCATCGATAAAAACGTCGTATTTACTTTGCTGTTGATTTGTCGCAGCACAAAGATGTTAATATCGTTGAAGTAAATCTTCTTTGACTGCTGGATGATGTTCAGGGCGAACCCGGACAGTGACATGAAAAACAGCAGAGTTCCAAAGGCTCCAAGGCCAACACACGTCCAAACGATTTTCATGCTTTCCATTAATCCGTACTTAAGCATGACTCCATAAGAAACAGCTAAAATAATGAGCGATAAAATAAACAAGGCAACAGAGACGGAGGTTTTTCGCACCTTTAGCTGCTCATTCTTTTTGGCTGCTGTTAATAAATCAATCAGTTTGTATCTTGAAACAACGATACTGTTAAAAAGCATCACTAATAAATAAATAATCCCAAAGTAAAGAATGGTTTTTACCATGGCATCATTGGAAAAGACAAATGTATAGCCCGTAAAATCAACATTAAACAATGAAGCAGCCAAAAGTGAGAGGCCTTGAGAAATAAATACCCCGGCCGCCAAACCAGCTGCTAATGAAAGAATGCCGACAGCGAGTGTTTCGGTAACGAGAAGCTGGGAAATTTTATACTTCCCCATCCCAAGTGTCATATATAAACCGAGTTCCTTCTTCCGCCGCTTGATCAGGAAGTTATTAGCAAAGATGATAAGAAAGCCAAGAACAGCAGAAACAAAAACTGAAATAAAGGAAAGAAGTTGCTTGAGCCTATTTATCATTTCTGACTGGCTGGCAGACAGGTCTTGCATGGCTTCTTGATCAGCTATCGAGTTAAAGCTGTAAAAAATACAAACGGCAAAGGTCAAGGTCAGAAAGTAAATGAAATAATCTTTAAAGCTGCGTTTCACATTGCGCATAGATAGCTTAAAAAACATTGTTCGTGTCGCCTCCCAAAAGAGTCACCACTTCGATAATGCGGTTAAAAAATTCCTTTCGCGAATCTCCGCCCCTTATTAGTTCGTTAAAGACTTTGCCGTCTTTAATAAATAAAATGCGTTTCGCATAGCTGGCGGTGAATGCATCATGGGTGACCATTAAGATCGTTGCCTTCATTTCGTCATTCAGCTTCTCAAACGCATCGAGCAGCAGCCTGGAGGATTTTGAGTCCAGCGCTCCCGTAGGCTCATCTGCCAAAATGATGGAAGGATTTGTTACGATAGCTCTGGCGGAAGCGACACGCTGCTTCTGGCCGCCGGACATTTGATAAGGAAATTTATTTAATACGGAGCTGATCTCTAATTTTGATGCTGCTTCCTCCACTGTTTGCGCAATTTCTTTTGGATTGCGTCCTTGAATGGTTAACGCAATCGCAATATTTTCAAAGCCCGTTAGTGTATCGAGCAGGTTAAAGTCTTGAAAGATAAAGCCAAGTTCATCGCGCCGGAATTTCTCAAGTTTTCCGCCTTTCAATTTAGTAATATCAGTACCGTTAATCTGAATATGGCCTGTTGTGACATGATCTATCGTGGAAATGCAGTTCAATAGGGTCGTTTTTCCGCTTCCGGATGGTCCCATGATGCCAACAAATTCTCCTTTTTCCACCGTAAAACTAATATTGTCAATGGCTTTCGTTACATTGCCTTTATTGCCAAAATATTTTTCAATCTGTTCTACTTTTAATACGGAATTCAATTTTGCCACGCTCCTTTATCTGGTACGTTCAGTGTACCGCTGTTAAAAGAAAACACATATTGCTTTTGTTTGCAGAAGACTTACATTTTTGTAAGATTAAAAAAGAGCCGTTGGTTACGGCTCTGAGGCTGCGGAGGAACGATCCCTTTCGCTGTTATTAGTTACTGCTCTAGCAGAGTCACTTTGCTTTTTGGAAAGATAATTCGTGCTTCTGTGCCGGCGTTTTTTTGTGATTGAATATCCAGTCCAAGATGGAGTTTATCAGCGAGTTTTTTACAAAGATACAATCCAATGCCTGTGGAGCTTCCAAAGGCCCGGCCATTTTCTCCGGTAAATCCTTTGTCGAAGACCCGCCGGATGTCTTTTTCACCAATGCCAACACCATTATCAACAATATGCAAGATAAGATTATGTTCATGCATGGTCGTAAAGATGCGAATCTTTTTCTCCTTTTTTTGGCTGTACTTAATGCTGTTGCTAATAAGCTGATTGATAATAAATTCGACCCATTTTTCATCAGAATAGACGACTTCATTAAAATCCGCTAAGTCCAATTGGATTTTATTATGGATAAATGCCTTCGCATTCTTTTTAAGCACATTGGTTACGCAGGGCTTCAAGCTGAATTCTTTCACGAGATAATCATTGCTTGTACTGCTGCTGCGCGCATAGTACAGCGCCTGCTCGACGAACCCTTCAACTTTTTCGAATTCTTCATAGACTCCTTTTACATCGGAGCTCTTATGATTATCAAGAATTAATTTGCCTGCAGCGATAGGGGTTTTAATTTCATGAACCCATGTTTCGATATATTCCCGATATTCTGTCTGCATCTGTTTGTACTTATTCACATGTTCATGCATCTGCTTGTTTGTTGACTGTAAGATATCATGAACAATCTTGCCTTCTAAGAAATCCGGTCTTTCTACCACTTCTGAAAGCAGGTATTGCTGATCCAGCAGCTGTGCATTCATAATCAGCGGCTCATAATAATTTTTTCGCTGCCAGAACTCAAGTAAATATGAAGTGAGGAGGGGAATGAACCAACAAATAAAAACGAGAATAATCAGCCAGCCTGGGACATGGACAAACCATAAAAAAAGCGCGATCGAAGCGAACAGAAGCACGTTAATAAATAAAAAAGCAGACCTTTCTTTTATATACGTGAGCATCCTCATGACAAGATATACCCAAGACCGCGTCGCGTTTCGATCGGATTTTTCATGCCCAGACTCTCAATTTTTCTACGTAAGCGGGTCATGTTGACAGATAGGGTATTGTCATCAACGAACAGATCGGAGGACCATAAATGCTCCATTAGTTCTTCTCTGGAAACGATGCTGCCTTTTTTCGTCATTAAGTAATGTAGAATTCTCAATTCGTTTTTTGTTAAATCCTGCTGCTCGCCCTTATAAGAGACCGTTCCATTAGATAAGTGGAGCTTCAATTCTTCAAATGTCAGCACGGACGTTTCTAATTGTTTATAGGTTCGTTTAAGCACGGCATCAATCCGTGCAAGCAAAATCTGTGTATTGTAAGGCTTCGTAATAAAATCATCAGCTCCAAGGTTCATGCTCATTAATTCGTCCATTTCATTATCTCTGCTTGTCACAATAATAATTGGCACTTGGGATGTTTTGCGAATCTCACGGCAAATGAAGTAACCGTCAAATACAGGTAAATTAATATCGAGCAATATTAAATGGATATCCTCCTTATTTACATAAGAAAGAATATGCTCAAAATCATCCGGTGCCTCAACTTCATATCCATAAGCGGTCAAAAAATGCTTGAGCTCATGGCGAACAGTTTCGGCATCTTCTATGATTAAAATGTTCATTTTTTGCAAAGCAATCACTCCTTTAAATGCTGCAATGGCCTCTAGAAAGCCTAAAATGAGGCTGCCTATATTTTACTTTTTCGGCCTCGAAAATGAAAGCAGTGGTTGGAAAAAATGAAAGTGTGTGGCAAAGATTTCTTTGTTAAAAACTACTTGAGTGTTTTAAGCACCAGTAACAAAAACTATATGTGCTTGAAAAAGCAATCTAACAGAGGGCAGGTGGAAGGACGATGAGAAATAACATTCAATTATTGCCTATCGTTGCTTCAATCGGCATTGGAGCAGTTGCTTACAGCATGATGACTGGCCGGAGCGGACAACTTCCCAATGTCATTCCCCAGCTGACGAATATGGGTGGACAGGGAATGAATACCCGATCAAGAAAGACACCTATACAGTAAAAGCAAAAGGGCGCCCGAACATTTAATTTGGGCGCCTTCTTTTTTGCTTAAATAAATATAATAAATATAAGCTCGTTTATCAAGGATTGGCAATTAACTATCTGGCATCATTGTCTGAAATTTGTTTTCTAAATATTGACTGAAAAAGACCGATGTCTTAAAGTAGAAGTATGTAAAAGTGAGGTGAGGATGTTGGGAAGGCAGTAGAAAGAAATGTAAACATGTTTGCAGGCAGTGTAGCTCGGTTTATGGACAGAAGCAACCAGACTGATTTTTGTGAGCAAACAGGCCGGATCAAGCCTCAGCGCGCGAAAAAAAGGACGGTTGAATAGAGATATTCATTTTAATTTAACGGAGGTGTAATTCCTTACGGCACAATGTAGCCGCAAGGATCTTATTTGGACATATTAAACTTAATCATGGTTGCCTTTTTGATTGCATTAACCGGTTTCTTTGTAGCGACCGAGTTTGCAATCGTAAAGGTAAGAAGCACAAGAATCGATCAGCTGGCAGCTGAAGGACGGGCGAATACGGAAGCTGCAAAGAAAGTGATCTCGAATCTTGATGAGTATTTATCCGCATGTCAGTTAGGAATTACGGTAACAGCTCTCGGACTCGGATGGCTCGGTGAACCAACTGTAGAACACTTGCTGCATCCGCTGTTCGTGCGCTTAGAATTAGCTGAGTCTGTTGTCAGTGTCTTATCATTCTTGATTGCTTTTTCCACGGTTACTTTTTTGCATGTCGTTGTGGGCGAATTAGCGCCAAAAACGATAGCGATTCAAAAGGCAGAACAAGTTACGTTGCTGGCTGCCAAACCAATGATTATTTTTTATCGTCTTATGTATCCATTTATTAAGATACTGAATGGATCATCTACGCTGTTAATCAAATTATTCGGCTTTAAGCCGGTTTCAGAGAGTGAAATGGCTCATACAGAAGAAGAATTGCGTATGATCTTATCAGAAAGCTTAAAGAGCGGAGAAATTAACCAGTCAGAATATAAATATGTAAACAATATTTTTGAGTTTGATGACCGTGTTGCTAAAGAAATTATGGTACCCCGTACGGAAGTGACGGCGTTTGATAAGTCGCACACCGTTGAACAGTGTATTGAAATAGCAATGGAAGAAAACTATACCCGATATCCGATCGCTGACGGCGATAAAGACCGGATTATCGGTATGGTGAACATGAAAGAAGTTCTGACAGATTACATCAAAGATGAAAAGAAGAAAAATGTAACAATTGATCATTATATTCGTCCTGTTATTCAAGTAATTGAATCGATTGCCATTCATGACTTGCTTGTAAAAATGCAAAAAGAACGCATTCAGATGGCCATCCTAATTGACGAATATGGCGGTACGGCTGGACTTGTTACAACAGAAGATATTCTTGAAGAAATCGTTGGCGAAATTCGTGATGAATTTGACCAAGATGAAACCCCAATGATTAAAAGAATTAATGATCAGCAGCTGATACTTGACGGTAAAGTATTGCTCACTGAAGTAAATGATTTGTTCGGTTTGGACATCGACGAAGAAGATGTTGATACGGTCGGCGGCTGGATTCTAACTGAGAAATTTGAAGTTCAGGAAGGCGATACAATCGAACGAGGAGGCTGCACGTTTAAGGTCATCGAATTGGATGGCTATCACATTAAGTTTGTCGAAGTAACGAAAGCAGCTCCTGCGCTTTCACCGGTGATTGGAGAAATAGAAGTGATAAAAGAAGCCTGATTCGCTTAATGCGAATCAGGTTTTTTTATGAACCTACCCGGGCGTTGTCTTTAAGGGAGTGAAGAGCAGCTATTTTATTCGTTTACATGCTTTAACGTATCAATACTTTAATGTTTTTTTACTTTAACGGATGTTTTTGCAAGATAGTATTTTTTGCTTTATAATGACACCGTTATCAGAAAGTTTTAAATAGTCTTAAGTGTGAAGGCAACTGAGATAACAAAGGAGGAAGAGGAGATAAAAGAATAATATATTGAGAATGAAGTTTTGTAGGATTCAGTCAATGGGTGTGTCAACAGATTAGGCTTTGCTAGGAAAATTCTAATTTCCTATTTTGCAAACGCTTTCTTTAAGGTAGAACTGTTATATGTTCTCTTATAAAAAAGTAAAGGAGACTATGCATGAAAAAACCCTCATTTTTAGCCTCGATGATCGTAGTATTGATCGTTATTGCCATACTTGGAATAAGTATTCTTCATTATGGTGTTGCACCTCAGATTCCAATTGTTATTTCAGCAATTTTTGTTGCCTGTTACGGCCTTGTATTAGGTGCTAAGTGGAAAGAACTCGAGAATGCTATGGCGAAAGGGATTTTTTATGGAATCCCCTCTATCCTCATTCTTTGTTTAATTGGGATACTGATAGGTGTATGGGTGCTGAACGGAACAGTCCCAACGATTACTTATTATGGCTTGCACATCTTGTCTCCCGACTTTTTCCTCATGTCAGCTGTACTGATTTGTGCAGTTGTCTCTGTTGTCTGTGGAAGTTCATGGAGTACGATGGGAACGATTGGCGTTTCCTTGATGGGGGTTGCCTACGCTTTAGACATTTCTCCGGCAATGACAGCCGGTGCCATTGTTTCCGGTGCTATTTTTGGTGACAAAATTTCTCCTCTTTCAGATACGACTAATCTTGCAGCTGCAACAGCAAAGGTGAATATTTATGAACACATCAAACATATGTTATGGACGACCATTCCAAGTCTTATTATTACACTAGCTATATTTACTGTGATTGGATTGCTTACGGATAGAGGGCCTGTAGACAGCGAACAGATCAGCACTATTGTTCGCGTGCTGGACCGTGAATTTATGATTACACCATTGACACTGCTCTCGCCTTTATTAATCATTTTTTTGGCTATAAAGCGGATGAGCCCTATTCCATCGCTGGTCATTGGCTTAGTAGCAGCAGTTTTAACTGCATTCTATACTGTTCCCAATGTATCGTTTGGGACGATCATGTCGACAGCTCACAATGGGTATGCTGCGGATACAGGAGTAGAGGCGATTGATAATCTGCTTTCAATTGGAGGGCTAAGCAGCATGTTATTTGGCGTTTCGTTGATCCTAATATCACTTGCTTTTGGAGGGGTCATTCAGCAGGTGGGGATTGCCCATTCCATTATTGAGGGGATTAAAAAAGTATTAAGAAGCAGGGGAAATGTCATTACCTCAACTGTTTTGTCATGTCTGGGAATTAACCTGACCGTTGGCGAACAATACTTATCTATCATTTTGCCTGGACAGCTGCTGGAATCAGCTTATGCAAAAGTGAAGCTTCATCCTAAAAACTTGTCGCGAACACTAGAGGACGCAGGAACCATTATCCATCCGATAGTCCCCTGGGGAGTAACTGGAGCCTTTATTATGTCCACTTTAAATATAGGAATGGAATATGCTCCCTACGTTTTTATTAGTATGATTACACCGATTATTGCCATTGTTTATGGTTACACGGGAATTGGGTTAGCACCTTTGCAGGAAGAAGAAAAAGAAACAGTAAAACCAGTTGAAAACAATAGTCAATCGATAAGAAAGATAATGGAAGGTTAATAAAGGTTAGGAGGAATAGAAATGAAGTCAACGATAACAGCAGAAAATATAAATAGTCAGTGTACAGGCTCATTTGATCTATTTGCAAAAATTCAAGGCCATGAACAGGTACTGTTTTGTAACGATCCAGCTACAGGGCTGAAAGCCATTATTGCGATTCATGATACGACACTCGGTCCAGCGCTGGGCGGCACAAGAATGAAGCCTTACCGTACATTTGAGGAGGCTCTGGAGGATGCCCTGCGGTTATCTCGGGGGATGACTTATAAAAATGCAGCGGCTGACAATGATTTTGGCGGGGGGAAAGGGGTAATTATTGGCGACCCGGCAAAGGATAAAACACCAGAACTGTTTCGTGCATATGGACAATTTATTGATTCCTTAAATGGCCGGTTTTATACAGGAACAGACATGGGAACCGTTCTGGATGATTTCGTTCATGCGTATAAGGAAACAAGCTGTATTGCTGGTTTGCCTGAAGAGTACGGCGGAGGAGGCGAGACATCCATTCCTACAGCTTTAGGAGTGTTGTATAGCATTCAGGCGGTTGCCAATACGCTATGGGGGAACGAAGATTTAGCAGGCAAAAAATTTGCTGTTCAAGGATTAGGGAAAGTCGGTTTTAAAGTAGCAGAACACTTGCTGGAGCAGGGGGCTGATTTATATGTGACAGATGTTTCGGAAGAAGCGGTGCAGGCCTTGCTGCAGAAAGCCAAGCAAAAGGGAGGAAAAGCAGCTGCTGTTAAGGGAGAGGATATTTATGGAGTGGAGGCTGATATGTTTGTTCCATGTGCGATCGGTGGCATCATTAATGATCGGACCATTGAGCAGTTGAAAGTGAAAGGAATTGCCGGTGCAGCGAATAACCAGCTTCTACATGAAGGGCATGCGAGGGTATTAAGGGATAAGGGCATTCTTTATGCCCCTGATTACATTGTCAACAGCGGCGGTGTGATCCAAGTAGCGGACGAGCTATATGGACCGAATAAAAAACGGGTATTAAGCAAAACAAAAAATATCTATTATTCTATTCTTGAAGTGCTCCAGCAAGCAGAAAATGAAAATGTGACAACAGTAGAAGCTGCTAACTTGATCTGCGAAAAAAGGTTGGAGGCAGGAAAGAATAGAGATCACTTTTTTTCACCGAATAAGCGTCCGAAATGGCAAATTCGCCGTTAAAAGAAATCCTCTTCCCTCCCAAGGGCTGTCCTGCTTTTAAATGGTCATTTGCTGGCAGGGCAACCGATCTTTGTATCGAGAGAGCAAAAGGTGATGAAAGATAAAGCCTCTTGGAAACAACTCCAAGAGGCTTTGCTGCTATTGTTTATACGAGTTCAAGCGTAAGCAATGGAGGATTTTCAATGAGGGCCTTAAAGCGGTTTGTAAAAGCGACAGCTGCTCCTCCATCAGCGACCCGATGATCGAAGGCCAGTGTGACATTCATCATCGATCGGATAACAATCTCATCCTGTTCATTGACAATCGGCATTTTCTTCGTTTTATGAAAAGCCATTAGTCCAGTTTCCGGAAAATTGATAATCGGTGTTGCTCCAATACTGCCCATCGGGCCAACATTACTAATAGTAAAAGTGCTTCCGGTCATTTCTTTTACAGTTAGCTTATTTTCCTGTGCCTTTTTCGTTAAGTCTTTCATCTCAGCATGAATCGCACGCAATGATTTTTTCTCAGCATTTCGTAAAACTGGAACGATTAATCCTTCTTCCGTGTTAGTCGCCAGTCCTATATGAACTTCTTTTTCAAGCTTAATTACTTCTTTCCCTTCATCTAACTTGGCGTTAAAAATAGGATACTCTTTTAATGAGATGGCTAGAGCCTTTATGAAAAAGGCCACAACAGATATATTTACATCCAGTGCTTTCAATTTTTTACGATAGTTCAGCAGAGCTGTCATATCGATTTCTTCAAAGTGAGATACATGCGGAATCGTATAAAGAGACTTTGTCATCTTCAGGGCAATCTGTTTCCGACGACCTGTAAATGGAATCGTTTCAGTCTGCTTTACTTCGCATCTTCCATCTGTTGATGAGGGAGTACTCACTTCTACATTGGATGCTAGGGAAGCATCAGGTTTCCTATTTTCAATAAAACGATAAACATCTTCCACTGTAATCCGTCCAGCTCGCCCTGTGCCTTGAACTAGCTTCAAATCTACTTGATGCTGTCTAGCAACTTTTCTAGTATAAGGAGCGGCTTTTACTCGATCGGCCAGCTTGTTTTTTGCAGGAAGGGCTCCCGATATTGCTCCGCCCTGTGGTGCTGACTTTTCGGCAGGGGACGGGAGCTCCTCCTTTATAGAGCTGCTATTTTTTGGGGCAGGTGGGTTTTCACTGGCTTCTACTGTCAAGACTGTAGTGCCGACAGCGATGGTGTTTCCCGTTTCAATAAGAATATCTTTCACAATGCCTGAAACAGGGGAAGTCAATTCTGCTACCATTTTTGCTGTTTGAACTTCCACCAATGGCTGATCAGCACGGACGCGGTCGCCTTTTTTTACAAGGTAGGTAAGAATATCCCCTTCGGCCAGTCCCTCGCCAATATCGTGTAATTTTACTTCAATCATTTCTTAACCTCCTAAAAATGAACGACCGTATGAATGGCTTCTTTCACGCGAGCAGGGGTCGGCAGATAGTGTTTTTCCAATGCCCAAAATGGGACGTGGACGTCAGCTCCCGTAACACGTTCAATCGGAGCTTTCATATATAAAAAGGATGTATCATTAATAATGGAAATAATATCGTTGCCGACACCACCTGTTGCATGGGCTTCATGTACAATCACACAGCGGCCTGTTTTTTGTACAGATTCCGCAATGATGTCTTTATCAATAGGATAAAGGGTTCGCAAGTCAATAACGTCGCAGGTTATGCCGTCTTTCTCTGCTTCTTCTGCGGCTTTTATCGCCACTGGCATCATCGCTCCCCAAGCAATGATGGTTACGTCTTCTCCTTCATGCACTTTTCGCCCTTTTCCGATTTCAATGCTATATTTCTCTTCAGGAACTTCTTCGCGGACGGAACGGTATAAATGCAACGGCTCTAAAAATAGAACGGGATCGGGGTCTTCAACTGCTGAAATAAGCAAACCCTTTGCGTCACACGGGGTGGAAGGACAGACTACTTTGATCCCAGGCATATGGGTAAATAATGCTTCCACGCTGTCTGAATGGATCTCCGGTGCGCGTACACCTGCTCCATATGGGGCCCGAATGACTAATGGCACTGTAAAGGCTCCTTTTGAACGGTAGCGCATGCGTGTCGCATGTGTCATGATTTGTTCGTAAGCAGGATAAACAAAGCCTAAAAACTGAATTTCAGCAATGGGCAGCAGTCCGTTTAGTGCCATCCCAATAGAAGCGCCCATCAGACCCGATTCACTCAGTGGAGTGTCAAAAACACGCTTTTCACCAAATTCTTCCTGAAGCCCGTCAGTCGCACGGAACACTCCACCATTTTTTCCCACGTCTTCTCCGAGTATCACCACTTGATCCTTTTCTTTGAGAACAGTACGTAGTCCATCGGTAATGGCCTGAATAAATGTCAGTTCTTTCGTTTTCGCTGCCGTTAACATTTTACGATTCCCCCCGCAAGTGTTTCAGATATTGTTTCTTTTGCTCTTCAATCGTCCATGTAGGTGTTTCGAATATATAATCATAAATATCGTTTACATCTGGAGGAGGCATGGACTCCATTTCTTTCACTGCTTCTTCGATTTCTTCTGCAGCTTCGTCATGCACACGTTGAACCCATTCATCGTCCCAATAGCTGTTATTTTTCATAAACCGTTCAAGACGGATCACAGGATCGTATTCACGCCGTTCTTCACTTTCTTTCTGATCGCGATATTTGCTTGGGTCATCAGCTGTTGTATGAGCGCCATATCGCCACGTAACAGCTTCAATTAGCGTCGGCCCTCCGCCACTGCGAGCACGTTCAAGTGCGGTCGCCGTCTCAAAGTAAACGGCGAAGATGTCATTTCCATCTAAGCGGACACCGGGTATATCATAAGCGATCGCTTTTTGAGCAATCGTCTTCGAATTCATTTGTTTTGAAATAGGAAGTGAAATAGCATAGCCATTGTTTTGATTAAAGAAAACGACCGGCGCCTGATAAACGCTAGCGAAATTCAAGCCTTCATGAAAATCCCCTTCAGACGTAGCACCGTCACCAAAATAAGCGATTACTGCTTCCGACGTGCCTTTAAATTTGGCCGCCATTGCGGCTCCAGCAGCAAGAGGAAGCTGAGTGGCAATAGGTACAGATGGCGGCAATATTTTTTTCCCTTCTGGAGGAAGGTTGCCTTCTACTCTTCCATTCCACGAGGATAAAATGGCATAGGACTTTCCAAACGTAATGCTAGCCGCATGGTCACGGTAGGTTGGAAACATCCAGTCATCTTCAGCAAGGGCAAATGCACTGCCAACCTGTGCGGCTTCCTGGCCTTCAAATGGTGGATATGTACCTAGCCGGCCCTGGCGTTGCAGGCTCTTAGCTTTGCGGTCCAATGTTCTCATACAGATTAGCTGTCGATAAAACTTCTTTACTAATCCTTCATTGATAACGCTTTCATAGGAGGGGTCTGTTATCTCTCCTTTATGGTTGAGGATTTGCCGCATAGGAAAATGAGTATTGACTTCTTTTTCATACAAGTTGGGAGGAAGTATTGTTTTCTCAGCCACTCTCTACACTCCTTTTTAATTTCTTAATAAAATGAATTTTATAAATTATCTGTGATGATGTTCTACATCTTAATACATAAAAAAATATCGCGCAAATACCTACTTTAACGCGTTTTTTCTTTATGGTATCAGCCTTTTACTCTATTAAAGGACGAATATAAGAAACGGAGAGAGTGTGTTTAATAAAGAAAAAAGCCGGCAACTCCTATAGTAGGAAACTGTCGGCTTTACTTATTTTTTTACAAGAATACAAAATAAATAACAGCTGCAATAACAATCCGGTAGATGGCGAACGGCGTCAATTTGATTTTATTAATAAGTGCCAGGAAGAAGCGGATGGATAGCAGGGCAAAGATAAAGGCACTGATAAAACCGACGATAAAAAACGGAAGAACATCGATCGTAAAGTATTCCCAATTTTTAATGAGAGACACAGCGCTCGCTCCTGCCATGATCGGCATGGCCATAATAAATGTAAAGTCCGCCGCTGCTCGGTAGCTCATGCCAAGCAAGACGCCCCCGGAAATAGTAGAACCAGAGCGGGAGAAGCCGGGCCATAAGGCTATACATTGGAATAAGCCCATGAGAAAAGCCTGCTTGTACGTAATATCGTCCACCGTTTCTGCTTTCACCCGTCCCGGCGCAAGCCAGTCCGCTGCAAGCATGAGCAGGGCACCGGCAACGAGCCCGATTAATACGGTGTTTATGCTAAACAGATGTTCATCGATATAATCTTCAAATGCTAGTCCGAGTACCATTGCAGGGATTAGTCCGATAAAAATGTGCACCAATGTCAGCCTTGAGCCGGTTCGGTTAGCTGTCCCGCTGCTTTTTTGTAATCCAAGCAGATTAAGGATGCGGTCTTTAAAGACAAAGACAACAGCTAAGATGGAGCCAAGCTGGATGACTACTTTAAATGTATTAGCCACCGGCTCTGAAAACAAGTCCTTCGATTTCAGCAAAATATCATCTACAATAATCATATGCCCTGTAGAAGACACAGGAGCAAATTCGGTTGCCCCCTCCACAAGTCCGAGGATTAGAGCAACAAATAGTTCCCACAAATTCATTTTTTCACCTCAAAGAGTAAAATAAATAGCCACTTAACGATTGTAGGGCTACAATGAAAATATGTCTAGGAATTCGAATAAATGTCCTTATTTTTTTCTAATGCTTATCACAGTTATGGAAAGGAAGGATCAGTTTATGGGGATACATAATTATTTTAAGAGTTTGTCGGACCTGGAGCAGCTGTTTAGGCTGCCGGGAAAGTTTAAATATCAATCGCATAACGTAGCAGCACATTCATTTAAGGTAACAAAGATTGCTCAGTTTTTAGCAACGATTGAAGAATTAGAGGGAATGGAGGTAAATTGGCGGGCCCTGTACGAGAAAGCTTTGAACCATGACTATGCAGAGTTGTTCACAGGAGATATTAAAACGCCTGTGAAATATGCTACCAAGGAATTAAAGGATTTGTTTTCACAAGTAGAAGAGCAAATGGCAAAAAAGTTTGTTGAGCAGGAGTTTCCAGAAGAATTGCAAGGCATTTATCTAGAACGATTTAAAGAAGGAAAAGACGATACACTGGAAGGGCGAATTTTGTCAGTAGCAGATAAAATTGATCTGCTGTATGAATCTTTTGGGGAAATTTTAAAGCGCAATCCGGAACCGCTTTTTTTGGAGATTTACAAAGAAGCCCTATCCACGATTATGGAATTTTCCGATTTGAATTGTGTAAAGTATTTTATCAAGCATATCTTACCAGATATGCTTTCTGAAGAATTTATTCCGTACAATGAATTGAATTACATGACAGAAATGATTGTTAAAAAATATGAAAAAAAGTAACTTGTTTTTCGGAAAAGGGCTTTCTAAACCGATCGTATTTCAGTATGATGTAGGGAGTAAAAGCTGCTTGCTGGGAGTGAAAACATGGTAGGTAAAATGATAATGGCAATGTTTTTGCCCGGCTTTCTCGTTGTTTTTTTTACGAGAGTAACATTTAACCATTTTTTAGGCCTGGGCTTAACTGTTGCTTTAATTGCAGCCTCTGCTTATAAAGGATACACACACACATGGCCACTCATTATTATTGATGCTGCTTCATTGACGATAGGTTTTTGGCTGTCCAATCTGATGATGAAAAAAAGAAAACAACCTAAATAACAGATTCCGGTACCATCAATGGTAGCCGGAATTTTTTATGGAGAAAAATAGAATATTGAACGTGTGACTTGTTTTAAAATTCATGCTTGCTTTTTTATACCCCATAGGGTAATATGAAATTACAATAACATACCCAGTAGGGTAAAGGAGGGTCAAGTAATGTTTTTTCGCTCTTATTTTGATGAAAAATTAGCTCAATATTCTTATATGGTCGCTTGCCAGAAAACAGGAGAAGCCATCGTGATTGACCCAGCGCGTGATATTACGCCTTACGTAGAAACAGCAAAAAAAGAGGGCTTCCGGTTAACAGCAGCAACTGAAACGCATATCCATGCTGACTTTGTTTCCGGAGCGCGCCAGCTGGCAAATGATTATGGTGTGACATTATATCTATCAGATGAAGGGGATGAAAATTGGAAATACCAGTACACTGATCACCTTTCTGCTAAGCTTGTAAAAGATGGCGATGTTTTCATGATTGGAAACGTGGAATTTAAAGTAATGCATACTCCTGGACATACGCCAGAAAGTATTTCTTTTATTTTGACAGACAGAGGCGGCGGTTCAGCTGAGCCAATGGGTATTTTCACAGGAGATTTTGTCTTTGTTGGTGATGTTGGCCGTCCGGACTTATTGGAAAAAGCAGCTGGAGTAAAAGGAACAGCTCATTCCGGAGCCGCACAAATGTATGAATCCATTCAAAAGTTTAAGCAGCTGCCGGATTATTTAGTTGTCTGGCCGGGGCATGGTGCCGGAAGTGCCTGCGGCAAATCGCTTGGTGCAGTTCCGCTCTCAACGGTTGGCTATGAAAAGGCGAACAACTGGGCCTTGCAGGAAATGGATAAAGAACAATTTCAAAAAGAACTGCTGAAAGATCAGCCAGAGCCTCCAAAGTATTTTGCGGTCATGAAAAAAGTTAATAAAGTCGGCCCTGCTGTGCTAACGAATGAAACAATTCCGTATGTAGAAAGCTACGAAAGCTTGGAGCAATATTTAAGTCAGGAAGATATCATTGTCATTGACACCAGACTCGGCAATGAGTTTGCTCAAGGACACATTGAAGGTACGATCAACTTGCCGTATACAAAAATCTTCACAAACTGGGCCGGCTGGATTCTTGACTATGATAAAAAGCTTGTCGTCATTGCAGCAAGAGAACAAACAACTGAAATTCAGCATTCTCTTGAGTCCATTGGGCTTGATAAAATTGTGGCATTTGCCAGCCCAAGAACAGTAAGTGAAGCACCTGATCTCGAAAAGTATATAAACATTGATGTTGACCAGTTAAAAGCTCAATATGAAAAGGATGATGTCTACGTAGTGGATATTCGTCAACAGGGAGAATGGGAAGCCGGACATATTCCAACCGCCCATCATTATATGCTTGGCTATTTGGAAGAGGAGGCAGCCAACCTGCCGAAAGATAAGAAGATTATTGTTCATTGCCAATCCGGGGCCCGTTCTGCAATCGGCACAAGCTTGCTCCAGGCAAAGGGATTTAAAAACGTCGAAAACATGGCAAGCGGTTTTGCCGGCTGGAAAAAAGAAAACGGCCCGATTGTACAACTATAACGAGGAGGAGTTTAAATGAACAAAGTAACCGTCTATTCAACAAATACTTGTCCATATTGCACGATGATGAAAAACTTTCTAAAGGAACAAGGTATCCCGTTTACTGAGGTGAATGTTCAGCAAGATCGGCAAGCTGCACAGAGACTTGTAGAAACGACAGGACAAATGGGAGTACCACAGACAGAAATAAACGGTCAGTGGATTCTTGGTTATGATCCAGATGCCGTGATGGAGCTGCTTAAATAATTGATTTAATCTGGGTGTCCAACAAGTATTGATATGCGGACACCCTCTGCTTTTTTAAGAACGGCCCAGAAATGTGCTGTTTCACGGAGATAATAGGAAGATACACTGCGTATTTTGATAAAATCTATTGTTATAATGTGTGGAGGTGATTCTCTGTGGAGTACGGCAAAGACTTGAAAAACCGATTGAAACGCATTGAAGGACAAGTGCGCGGGGTCATGGGCATGATGGAAGAGGGAGTAGACTGTACAGCCGTTGTTACGCAGCTAAGCGCAATAGAGAGTGCAATCAGCCGTGCAATGGGCCTCATTGTCAGCCGGAATTTAGAGCAGTGCGTACGTGCGAATATCGAGCAGGGAGAACCGACAGATTCTCTTGTAAAAGAGGCAGTTAGCCTGCTTGTAAAGAGCCGTTAATTTTTTGATTGAAAAAATACCCCCATATGTAAAGGGAGAGCGAAGATGACGCTTATTTTTTATCTTATATTAGCTATCTTTATTTTTATAGCCATTAAAAATATGATGCCGGCTGCAGGAGTGCGCAATGCCGCTGCTGACGAGTTAAAGAAGGAGATAAGAAAGAAAGATAAACAATGGATTGATGTCCGGACACCTGGAGAATTTAAAGCCAGTCATATCAAAGGCTTTAAAAACCTTCCGCTGCAGCAGCTATCTGCGCGCATAAAAGAACTAGACCCTGAAAGAGAAGTTGTTGTTATGTGCCAAAGCGGTATGCGCAGTCGGAAGGCAGCCCGCCTACTAAAGAAAAAAGGATTTAAGAAGATTACGAACATAGCAGGTGGTATTACCACGTGGAAATAGAGGGACAGGAAAGGGGAGACAAATGAATGGATTGGTCATTCGGATGGCTGGCAGCTCTTTTTTTTATTGGCTTTATTGGTTCTTTCCTGTCAGGGATGGTTGGAATTGGCGGCGCTATAATTAAATATCCAATGCTTTTATACCTCCCGCCCATGCTTGGCTTTGGCGCTTTCACTGCTCATGAAGTGGCGGGTATCAGTGCAGTGGAAGTGCTTTTCGCTTCGCTGACCGGTGTGTGGGCCTATCGGAAAAGCGATTATTTAAACAAAAAATTAATTATGTATATGGGGATTGCCGTGCTCGCCGGAAGTTTTGTCGGAGGATTTGGTTCGGAACATCTGGCGGAATCGACGGTCAACGTTATATATGGCTTACTGGCAGCCCTTGCTGCAATCATGATGTTTATTCCGCGGAAAAATGTGGATAATCGGTCGATGGAGGAAGTAGAGTTTAATAAATGGCTTGCTTCTTTCTCTGCTCTTATCATAGGGATCGGTGCCGGGATTGTCGGAGCGGCCGGCTCCTTTTTACTTGTGCCGATCATGCTCGTAGTTTTAAAAATCCCGACAAGAATGACGATTGCCAGCTCACTCGCAATCACATTTATTTCGTCGATTGGTTCGGCGGGTGGGAAGCTGATGACCGGACAAGTGATGTTTGTCCCGGCGCTTGTGATGATTGTTGCTAGCGTGATCGCCTCGCCGCTCGGCGCCAAAGCGGGACAAAAAATGAATATCAAAGTGTTGCAGTGGCTGCTGGCAATCTTAATAGCAGCTACGGCTATTAAAATATGGATGGATATCTTAATGTAAAAAAGCCTCTCTGCTTAAAGGAGAGGCTTTTTTTACGATGGAAAAATACAGGAACATACGTACGCTTATTAATAGCCATTCAGGTTTTATTTATGCTAAAATGGGGATTATGATTACTAACCTTAGAAAATTGCACAGACTTTAAGAGGATGTTTTAGATAAAAGAATCAATATATTTACCAGAAGTCAGGGGGTTGAAAGGTGAAAAACCAATTTGAAATTGTGTCTAAATACAGTCCGCAAGGGGACCAGCCAGGAGCTATCGCCGAGCTTGTTTCAGGGATAAAAGAAGGAAAAAAACATCAAACGCTGCTTGGAGCGACAGGAACCGGGAAAACTTTTACGATCTCTAATGTAATCAAAGAAGTAAATAAGCCGACACTTGTCATTGCCCACAATAAAACACTTGCCGGCCAGTTGTATAGTGAATTCAAGGAATTTTTTCCGAATAATGCTGTTGAATATTTTGTCAGCTACTATGATTATTACCAGCCGGAAGCCTATGTTCCGCAGACGGATACGTTTATTGAAAAGGATGCGAGCATCAATGACGAGATTGATAAGCTTCGCCACTCAGCAACTTCGTCATTATTTGAACGGAATGATGTCATCATCATTGCCAGTGTATCATGCATTTACGGTTTGGGTTCTCCAGAAGAGTATCGGGATCTTGTCATTTCGTTGCGTAATGGAATGGAGATTGAACGCAATCAGCTGCTGCGCAAGCTCGTTGATGTGCAGTATGAACGGAATGACATTGATTTCAAGCGCGGAACATTCCGCGTTCGCGGAGATGTTGTGGAAATTTTTCCTGCCTCCCGAGATGAGCATTGTATCCGCGTGGAATTTTTTGGAGATGAAATTGACCGAATTCGTGAAGTGGATGCATTGACAGGAGAAATCATGGGTGACCGTGAACATGTAGCCATTTTTCCGGCGTCTCACTTCGTTACGCGGGAAGAAAAAATGAAAATAGCGATTGGCAATATCGAAAAAGAGTTGGAAGAGCAACTCGCTATTTTGCGTTCAGAAAATAAATTGCTTGAAGCACAGCGGCTTGAGCAGCGCACACGCTATGATTTGGAAATGATGCGCGAGATGGGTTTTTGCTCGGGGATTGAGAATTATTCCCGCCACTTAACTTTGCGGCCCCCTGGTTCTACGCCTTATACGCTTCTTGATTACTTTCCAGATGACTTTTTAATTGTTGTCGATGAGTCGCACGTTACTCTTCCGCAAATCCGCGGTATGTTCAATGGTGACCAGGCGCGTAAGCAGGTGCTTGTCGATCACGGTTTTCGTCTGCCATCCGCCAAAGACAACCGTCCGTTAAAATTTGAAGAGTTTGAGGATCATGTAAATCAAATCGTCTATGTATCAGCAACGCCAGGACCTTACGAGATCGAACACACGCCGCATATGACAGAACAAATTATCCGCCCGACCGGCCTGCTTGATCCGACAGTGGATGTCCGCCCGATTGAAGGACAGATCGATGATTTATTGAATGAAATTAACGAACGAACTGCTCGGAACGAGCGGGTGCTTGTGACTACATTGACGAAGAAAATGTCCGAGGATTTAACAGATTATTTAAAGGAGATTGGTATAAAAGTTCAATACTTGCATTCGGAAATTAAGACGCTTGAACGGATAGAGATCATTCGTGATCTCCGACTTGGCAAATTTGATGTGCTTGTTGGCATTAACTTGCTGAGAGAGGGACTGGATATTCCTGAAGTATCACTTGTAGCTATATTGGATGCTGATAAAGAAGGTTTCCTTCGCTCTGAGCGTTCACTTATCCAGACGATGGGTCGGGCAGCTCGCAATGCTGGCGGGCACGTCATTATGTACGCAGATAAAGTAACGGACTCGATGGCTAAAGCCATAGAAGAAACAAAACGGCGCCGGGAGATTCAGCAAACATATAACGAAGAGCATGGCATTACACCGCAGACCATTCAAAAAGATATTCGTGATGTTATTCGGGCCACCCACGCTGCTGAAGAAGTGGAGAGCTATGAAACAGCAGCTTCTAAGAAAAAACTTACACCTCAAGAGAGAAATCGCCTAATTGCCAACATGGAAAGCGAGATGAAAGCAGCAGCCAAAGCGCTTGATTTCGAATTGGCTGCCCAGCTGCGCGACGCATTGCTAGAGTTGAAATCGGAAGGATGACTTTGATATGGGAATAGATAAAATTACTGTAAAAGGGGCAAGAGCGCATAACTTAAAAAATATTGATATTACCATCCCGCGGGACAAGCTCGTCGTTTTGACGGGCCTGTCTGGATCGGGGAAATCATCGCTGGCGTTCGACACAATTTATGCGGAGGGACAGCGCCGCTATGTGGAATCTTTATCTGCGTACGCCCGCCAATTTCTTGGACAAATGGATAAGCCAGATGTTGATGCTATTGAAGGGCTGTCCCCGGCTATTTCTATTGATCAAAAGACGACAAGCCGGAATCCCCGTTCAACGGTTGGAACTGTTACGGAAATCTATGATTATTTACGTCTATTGTTTGCTCGTATTGGCCATCCGTTTTGTCCAGTTCATGGGATCGAAATTACCTCTCAGACGATCGAGCAGATGGTAGACCGCATTATGCAATATGAAGACCGGACGAAACTGCAGGTGCTGGCTCCTATTGTTTCCGGCCGTAAAGGCACACACGTGAAAGTGTTTGAGGACATTAAACGGCAAGGATATGTCCGTGTGCGTGTAGACGGAGAAATGCGAGAAGTAGAGGAAGAGATTGAACTTGAAAAAAATAAAAAGCATTCTATTGAAGTAGTTATTGACCGTGTTGTTGTTAAAGAAGGCATTGAATCAAGGTTGGCTGATTCTCTTGAGGCCGCTTTAAAGCTTGGTGAGGGCAATGTAATTATCGATGTTATTGGCCGCGAGGAATTATTGTTCTCAGAGCATCACGCCTGTCCGCATTGCGGATTTTCCATTGGAGAACTGGAACCGCGCATGTTTTCTTTTAACAGTCCATTCGGGGCTTGCCCGACGTGTGATGGACTTGGGTCTAAATTAAAAGTAGATGTTGATCTTGTCATTCCTAATCCTGATTTGAGTTTAAAAGAACATGCGATTGCCCCATGGGAACCGACAAGTTCTCAATATTATCCACAACTGCTGGAAGCGGTCTGCCGCCATTATGGCATCCCTATGGATGTACCAGTAAAGGATTTATCGAAAGAGCAGCTTGAAAAGATTTTAAATGGCTCTGGACGGGATCGCATTCATTTCCGTTATGAAAATGATTTTGGTCAAATTCGCGAAAACCATATTATTTTCGAGGGAGTTCTTACTAACATTGAGCGCCGATATAAAGAAACAAGCTCGGATTTTATTCGGGAGCAAATGGAGAAATACATGAGGGAGCAAAAATGTCCGACATGTAAGGGCTACCGTTTGAAAAAAGAAAGTCTCGCCGTCAAAATTAATGGCCTGCATATTAGCGAAGTAACCGACTTTTCAATTGAAGAAGTGAAGCAGTTTTTCGCGGATCTGTCCCTGACAGAAAAAGAAACGCAGATTGCTCAATTAATCTTACGGGAGATCTGTGAACGGCTTGGTTTCTTAGTCGATGTCGGTCTTGATTACCTGACATTAAGCCGCTCAGCCGGTACGCTTTCAGGCGGGGAAGCGCAGCGGATTCGTCTTGCTACCCAAATTGGTTCGCGGCTGACAGGTGTTCTTTACATTCTTGATGAGCCATCAATCGGTCTGCACCAGCGGGACAACGATCGCCTGATCAGCACGATGCAAAATATGCGCGACATCGGTAATACATTAATCGTTGTCGAACATGACGAGGATACGATGATGGCAGCCGATTATTTAATAGATGTAGGACCGGGTGCTGGCGTACATGGTGGGCAGATTGTTTCAGCAGGTACGCCAGAAGAGGTGATGAATGATCCAGCCTCGCTGACCGGCCAATACTTATCAGGGAAGAAATTTATCCCGCTGCCGGCAGAACGCCGCAAGTCGGATGGACGATGGGTTGAGGTGACCGGGGCAAAAGAGAACAATTTACGCAATGTAAAAGTTAAATTCCCGCTTGGAACATTTATTGCTGTTACAGGCGTTTCTGGTTCAGGTAAAAGTACGTTAATTAATGATATTCTGCATAAAGCACTTGCTCAAAAGCTGCAGCGTTCCAAACAAAGGCCAGGTAAGTATGGGACAATCAAGGGGATTGAACACCTTGACAAAGTGATTGATATTGACCAGTCACCGATCGGGCGGACCCCGCGCTCAAATCCAGCCACATACACAGGTGTGTTTGACGATATTCGCGACGTATTTGCTACGACGAATGAAGCGAAAGTTCGGGGCTATAAAAAAGGTCGTTTCAGCTTTAATGTCAAGGGTGGCCGCTGTGAAGCTTGCCGCGGTGACGGGATTATTAAAATTGAAATGCATTTCCTGCCGGATGTGTATGTACCGTGTGAAGTCTGCCATGGCAAGCGTTATAACCGTGAAACGCTTGAAGTGAAATATAAAGGCAAAAACATCGCTGATGTGCTCGCTATGACAGTCGAAGATGCGCTTGAGTTTTTTGAGAATATCCCTAAAATCAAGCGCAAGCTGCAAACCATCGCTGATGTTGGTCTTGGTTATATTAAGCTGGGCCAGCCGGCAACGACGCTGTCAGGAGGGGAGGCGCAGCGCGTAAAACTCGCTTCTGAATTGCATCGCCGTTCGACCGGACGTTCATTTTATATCTTGGATGAGCCGACGACGGGTCTTCATGTAGATGATATTTCCCGCCTGCTAACTGTTTTACAGCGCCTTGTCGAAAATGGTGATACTGTTCTCGTCATTGAGCATAATCTCGATGTGATTAAGACAGCCGATTATATCATCGATCTTGGACCTGAAGGTGGCGATAAGGGGGGAACCATTGTTGCAGTCGGTACACCTGAGGAAGTTGCAGAAGCAGAAGGGTCATATACCGGCCGTTATTTGCATAGAGTGTTAGCGCGCGAACGAGAAAGAGAGCAGTACATCGAAAGCTGAAAAGATTGAGCACTTTTCGGAGGCTATCCGTATAATTGGCTTCCGCACGGCTATCAGTCTAATTAGAAACGCTTGTTTTTCGAGAGTAAGGTCCAATGGAGAGCCTGTGAAAATAAAACCAAGAAAGCAAGCGTTTCGTAACAGCTTAGGAAAAGAATGAAACCTTTTTCTTTTATCTTCGTAAGAATGAACAGAAAACCAATTCCTAATGAATGGAGTGCCTGAAATGAACGAAGAGAAAAAAAGAATTTTGGAAATGGTAGAAGCAGGCTTAATTTCAGCAAGTGAAGGGTTAACCTTGCTGGAGGCGCTTGATAAGGAGCCTTCCCAGCAGGCCCGTAAAGAGCGCAGAGATAATTTCTTTGATGAATTGCTCAACTTGGGCCAAAAGTTGACTGGCAGCGGAGAAAAGCAAAGTGAGCAATCACATAGCCAAGCAGACAGTTCTGTTAACCAGCCGAAAGACAAGCTGTTTCAATTTGTTCAGTCCACTGTACAAAAATTAAAAGACTTTGAGTTTCCACTTGGAAAAACAGTAGAATTCACTCACACATTCCAAGAAAATGATTTTTTACCGAAGCGCATTAAGGCAGAGACTGCAAGCGGCAGCTTCACTATTAAGCCTTGGCAGGAAAATGGGGTAAAAGCAGAGTGCCAGATCAAGATGTACGGGGCGGATAGTGAGGATGAAGCGCGGGAGTCATTTATTAAAAATAGTGTCTTTTACGCACGTGAAGATAAGCTCTCATTCTCAGTCGGTTTAAAACTGATGAAAGTTGATACGGTTTTGTATGTGCCTGAAGCGGCTATTAACAACATTTCTGTCAAGTTGTTTAATGGGTCATTTAGCATGCGTGATATGGAAGTGCAGGATCTCGAGGTAAAAACAGCAAACGGCAAAATTGAAGTAAAGAAATCACAAGTAAATGAATTTGAAGCAGAAACAGGTAATGGCCAAGTTTATTTTATTGACTGTGAAGCAAGGAAAGTAGAAGCCAGTTCCTTTAATGGAGCCGTTCACGTAGTCGGTTCTGTTGGCTACACGGAGATTAAGTCATTTAACGGAAATGTGCTTTGCGATTTAAAGTCTGATGCAGCTCATACAGTAAAAGCCCAAGCTGTGACCGGCAATATTGAAATATATGTGCCTGAACATATGGCAATGAAAGGGATTTTACGCACAAATCTCGGCTCTTTACATCTTCCTGAAACGGGGCTGAAAAAAGTAACGGAAAAAGAGGAAATGGTTCAGAAGCTTATTCGTTTTGAAAGTGAAAAGGAAACACTTGGGCAAGTGACGATCGAGGCAGAAACGAAAACGGGATCTGTTTCTGTCAAGACAACAGCTTTTCATGAAAACGATAATAGCGGAGATGATGAACCACCGTCTATTTTTGAAGGTAAGTGATTAAGATGAATTGGATTATAGGCATTTTAGTGAATGCAGTTTTGTTTATTGCCATTTCAGGCTATTTTTCGGGACTGCATGTAGATAATTTTTCATCAGCGGTTATCGCCAGTTTTATCTTATCAATCCTAAATATGATTGTTCGGCCGCTGCTTGTTCTTTTTACTTTGCCTATTACCTTTTTAACACTCGGGCTGTTTCTATTTGTTATCAATGCTATTACCTTGCTTTTAACAGACAATATTATGGGATCGGCGTTTGACATTGCCGGTTTTGGAATGGCATTGTTCATTGCGGTGATTATGGCATTAGTCAATCTTATCCTTCAGGTGACAGTATTTAAAAAAAATAAATAACTGTTCCGGAAGAAAGCCAGGTAACTCTCATTCTCTTTGTTCGACTAAATGTTTGAAGAGAAGAGGAGAAGCCTGGCTTTTAGCTGTTAGCGAATAGACAGCTTATATATTTTTTCTATAGCTTCGACTATTCCACGGGCGCATAGTTCTCTATACGTGTCTGTTCGCAGAAGGCGTGCTTCTTCAGCGTGGGTCATGAATCCTGCTTCCACAAGAACAGCTGGCATGAGAGTCTTTTTGAGTATATAGAAGTTTGCGGTCTTTACCCCACGGTTTTTACGTCCCGTGAGCGCAACCAGGCGTTGCTGGATGGCTGTTGCTACAGTTTCTGCCTGTTTGGGGCGTGAAGAATGAATAAACGTTTCAATACCATTAGCGTTATTCCAGTCGTTTCCATAAGCATTTGCATGGATGGATAGAAAGAGATCGGCTTTCCAGTTGTTTGCTTTCCACACCCTTCTATCGAGGAGGACATCTTCTGTGTCTGAGTGAGAGAAAGTGATACTTGCTCCTCTTTCCTCCAGCTTTTTTCTAATCAAGATAGCCACACTTCGGTTAAATTCAAATTCCTTCATGCCATCCGGCGTTCTTTTGCCTGGAGTAGAATAGCCGTGCCCCGCATCGATCATAATTTTCATCAGCTTTCCTCCCTATCATTTTTTCATTTTATACATGCTGATTAGCAAAGAAAAAGGACACTTTAACAGCCTGTAAATAAAAAATTCTAATTCTTCATTTTAATTGCCCCCCGCAAAAATGTTACAATGGAATCAGACTGCCATGATGAGGAGGAAAAACAGTGGCTAAAGTGCGTACATCTGATTTGCTAGAAAACCTAGACTTGGAGCTAATTAGCGGTGAAGACGGCATCCATCGTCCGATTATAACGAGCGATCTTTCTCGCCCAGGACTTGAGCTTGCCGGCTTTTTTGATTATTATCCAAAAGAGCGTGTGCAGCTGCTTGGCATGACAGAGCTGACCTTTTTTCAAAAGCTTCATCCAGATGAAAAGCTGGAGAGAATGGAAAGGCTATGTGATGACCAGACACCAGCAATTATTATCTCACGTGAACTGGAAGTGCCGAAAGAATTAATTGAAGCTTCTGAACGGCATGCAGTCCCCGTAATGAAGTCAAAACTGACTACTACAAGGCTCTCCAGCAAACTGACGAATTACTTGGAAAGAATGTTGGCACCGACAACAGCCGTTCATGGTGTGCTTGTTGATATTTATGGTGTAGGCGTGCTCATTACCGGGCAAAGTGGTGTCGGTAAAAGTGAGGCCGCCCTTGATCTCGTTAAAAGAGGGCATCGCCTCGTGGCCGATGACTGTGTAGAGATCCGCCAGGAAGACAACGATACGCTTGTCGGCAGCGCACCGGAACTTATTGAGCATTTACTTGAGATTCGCGGGCTCGGCATTATTAATATCATGACCTTATTTGGCGCGAGTGCTATTAGGAGTACAAAAAGAATTACCCTGAATGTCCACTTGGAGCTGTGGAATTCTAAAAAACAATATGACCGTCTAGGCATTGAGGAAGACAAGCTGAAAATAATTGACACGGAAATCACAAAAATCACTATTCCTGTCCGTCCAGGCAGAAATATAGCCGTTATTATTGAAGTAGCCGCAATGAATTTCCGCTTAAAACGTCTGGGAATTAATACAGCGAAGGATTTTACAGATAAGCTAGCCAATGTCATCAGTGAGCGCGACACTGATTTTATGTAACAAGGGCTGCAAGCAGAAAGGGGAAAAAGAATGGAAGGCTATCCGCTTGATCCGATTGCGATCGCGATTGGGCCGCTTCAGGTTCATTGGTACGGTCTCATTATCGGTCTTGGTATTGCACTCGGTTTTTATTTAGCTGTAAAAGAAGGCGACCGGCTTGGGTTGCCAAAAGATACATTTGCCGATTTGCTGATTTGGGCCATCCCGATTGCTATTATTTCAGCACGTATTTATTATGTTTTATTTCAATGGGAATACTATTCCCAGCATCCGGGAGACATCATTAAAATTTGGAATGGCGGAATTGCCATCCATGGTGCGTTAATCGGTGCAGTTGTTACCACTGTTATTTTTTCGAAAGTCAAACGTGTTTCGTTCTGGAAGCTGGCTGATATAGCGGCCCCCAGCATCATTTTAGGGCAAGCAATTGGCCGCTGGGGAAACTTTATGAATCAGGAGGCCCATGGCGGCGAAGTGACAAGGTCTTTTTTAGAGGGCCTGCACTTGCCTGACTTTATTATTAATCAAATGTATATAGACGGTCATTACTATCACCCGACTTTTTTGTATGAATCGATATGGAATTTTGTCGGTTTGATATTGTTGTTAAGCTTGCGGAAAGTGAATTTAAAACGGGGAGAATTGTTTTTATCTTACGTTATTTGGTACTCCATCGGGCGTTTCTTTATTGAAGGGCTCCGTACAGATAGTCTGATGCTGACTGATTCACTGAGGATTGCTCAGGTGATTTCACTTGTCCTTTTAATATCAGCTGTCCTTATTTTGCTTATCCGCCGCAGGCAAAAAGGTAAACAGCTGCCTTACAATAGTTTAGTGAATGAATGAACAAGGGGGATAATATGGGGAACACGTTAAGAAACGGTCTGTTTTCAGGGGTAAAAACAACATGGCTGCTCGGTAAAATTATTTTTCCAATTACCCTCATTGTCACGCTGCTCCAATATACACCGATATTGCCGTGGCTGATGAATGCGATCAGCCCAGTTATGCGGATATTTGGATTATCAGGTGATGCTTCCATTCCGCTTGTGCTCGGCAACTTTTTAAATTTATATGCGGCCATTGGAGCCATTTTATCATTGGATTTGACAGTTAAAGAAGTGTTCATTTTAGCTGTCATGCTGTCTTTTTCACACAATCTGTTCATTGAATCAAGCGTGGCTGCTCGGGTTGGCGTAAAATTGCCCGTCATTTTAGCAGTAAGGCTAGGGCTTGCGGTTGCATCCGCCCTGATTATTAACTTGGTTTGGCGTGGAGGGAGTGGCATAGCGCAATATGGTATGGCTCCGCCGCTGCAGGCAGAACCTAATGGCTGGGGGGAAATTTTCATGCTTGGTCTTGAAAAAGCAGGGTATGGCATTTTTCAGCTAGCTTTAATTGTTATGCCCTTGATGCTCGCTATCCAAATTTTAAAGGACTTAAAGTGGCTTGATGCCTTTTCGCGCTGGATGGCTCCTGTGACCCGTTTACTTGGAATGAAAGAAAATACGTCTATGACATTGGCATCCGGCTTGCTTTTCGGACTCGCGCTCGGATCTGCTGTCATGATTCAAGCGGTGAAAGAGGACGGGGTAAGCGGCAGGGATGTGACGCTTGCAATGGTTTTCCTAGTAGCATGCCATGCAGTCGTAGAAGATACGGTAATATTCATGCCGCTCGGTATTACAGGTTGGCCATTACTCGCTCTATTTTTAATTCGCTTAGTTACAGCTATTCTACTGACGCTTGTTGTGTCTTCCCTATGGAAGCCGACTGAATTGGTTCAAAGAAAGGAAGCAAAACTATCATGACAAAAATAACAACATTGCTTTTTGATTTGGATGGTACCCTTATTAATACAAATGAATTAATTATTTCTTCTTTTTTGCATACGTTGAATCATTATTTTCCTGAACAATATAAACGTGAAGACGTTTATCCATTTATGGGCCCCACTCTCGTTGAAACGTTTTCCAGTATTGATGCTGAACGTGTAGAAGAAATGGTGACTCGCTACCGAACATTTAATCTTGAGAACCATGATTTGCTCGTCACCGAATTTGACGGTGTATATGAAACAATTCGTACATTGAAAGAAAATAATTTTAAGCTCGCTATCGTTTCAACCAAGCTGCGAGACACAGTCATTAAAGGGCTTAAATTAACTAACTTATATCCATTTTTTGATACGATTGTAGCTTTAGACGATGTCACTCATCCGAAACCTCATCCAGAACCGTTATTAAAAGCATTACAGGAGGTTGGTTCTCAGCCAGAGGAAGCGATGATGATCGGCGATAACTTCCACGACATTGAAGGGGGAAAAAATGCCGGTACCCTAACAGCTGGTGTAGCCTGGTCTGTTAAAGGAAAAGAGTTTTTGCAGTCTTTTCAGCCGGATTATATGCTCGATGCGATGCCTGATCTTTTAGATATTGTAAAGATCGGGGTACCGGAAAAGTGAGAAAGACGAAACGGTATAAAGTGGAAGGGGCCAACTCGCTCTGGAATATTTATAAAACCGTCTCGTTTTGGAAAACGTTTAAAAATACAGCAATTATTGAAATCGGCCGTTTTATCCCTTTTATGAGAGTGAAAAACAGCCTGTACCGCACATTTCTTGGCATGAAGATTGATAAACAAACGGCGCTTGCCTACAAGGTAGTCCCAGATATTATGTTTCCGGAACTCATCTCGATTGGCCGCAATACGATTATTGGCTATAACACCGTCATTCTCGCCCATGAATATTTAATTGAAGAATATCGTCTTGGAGAAGTGATCATCGGTGATAATGTAATGATCGGTGCCAACAGCACCATACTTCCTGGTGTAACGATTGGGGATGGCGCCATTATTTCAGCTGCTACACTTGTCCATCGCGATGTGCCGCCTGGTGCTTTTGCTGGCGGGAATCCGATGCAGATAAAAGAAAAGAGAGAGCCCGTTAAGCCTTAAGGCTTAACGGGCTTTTAATTGTTCATTTGCTGCACTGTCTGATCTGACATCGCATTTTTCCTCTTCTAAAATATTTGCTTTCTATGATAAAATTTCGAAATAAAAGGATGTGAAGTTATGATAAATATCGTTACTTTTATGATTATGTCTTTCTTTTTGGTTATTCTTCCGGGACCTGATAACGTAATTTTAACGAGAAATACGTTAAGAGAAGGGAGGAAAGGAGGGTTAAGAACCATTTTAGGGATCTGTTTGGCGCTGTTAGTTCACACATTAATAGCAATCATTGGATTATCTGCTATTATTGCCAGTTCCGCTTATTTATTTTCAATATTCAAATTTGTAGGTGCTGCCTATCTCATTTACTTAGGTGTGAGAGCCTTTTTATCCGTCAGAGATAATAAATTAAAGGCCCCTGCTCTAAGTGAAAGCTACCAAGCGGCAGACGAAAATTTCTTTCGACAAGGGTTTTTAACCGATTTGTTAAATCCTAAAGTGGCTGTATTTTTCTTAACATTTTTACCCCAATTTGTAGAGCCGCATGTGCACAGCTTTGTTCCCTTTCTTCTGTTGGGTTTTATTTATACAGCCCTAACTTTTCTATACTCTCTTTTTTTCATTTTGCTCATAGATCAAATAAGTGGGTTTATGCAGAAACAATCCACTCAAAAAGTCATTCAGGGAGTATCGGGCGCTGTGCTTGTAGGCTTTGGTTTAAAGCTTGCTTTTGAAAAGGCCCCTGCATAAGAAAGGCTGAAGTGATCCAATCCTAATAGGATCACTTCAGCTTTTTTATTTTAAAGGGAAAGTTAAAGGGAATGGCGTATTTATTTCTCTTGACGGAAATTGTCAGAAACGTTAAACTACTTGTAATTACTTCATCATGTTAGCATATTAGCGAACTAAAGCATGCTGCGTGAAATCTACAGATGATCGGGTGATAGACCATGTCGAAGCTGTTAATGTTTGAAAAACCTGTCGGGATGCGTGACACGCTCCCTCATATATATGAAACGAAGCGAAAGCTAAAAGAAACAGCGGAAACAGAGATGAGAAGCTGGGGATATCGATTCATTGAAACACCTGCTTTGGAATATCATGAGACCGTAGGAGAAGCCTCTGCTATTTTGGATCGCCAGTTGTTTAAATTGCTTGATCAGCAAGGAAATACTCTTGTGCTGCGTCCCGATATGACAACGCCGATTGCGCGAGTGGCGGCCTCAAAGTTATTGAAGGAACGTGTGCCGTTGCGGCTCGCCTACTCAGCGAGCGTCTACCGAGCACAGCAGCGTGAGGGAGGAAGAGCAGCTGAATTTGAGCAGATTGGTGTAGAAGTGATTGGTGACCAGACGGTAAGCGCCGATGCAGAGCTTATTGCACTGCTTGTATCTATCCTAAAGAAAACTGGTATGGAGCGTTTTCAAATTTCTCTCGGCCACATTCGCTTTACGGACGAGCTGTTCCGCCAAATTCTTGGTACAGAAGAGCGGGTTGAACATCTACGCCGTTTTTTATACGAAAAAAATTATGTCGGCTACTGTGAACATGTAAAAAGTCTCCCGCTTTCTTCCATTGACCAGCAGCGCCTTCTGCGTTTTCTAGATTTAACAGGGGAACTGAACTGTCTTGAAGGGGCGGCTGATCTAATTGAGGGCGGGGCAGGTAGCGAGGCGATTGCTGAATTGCGCGGTTTATATGAAAGATTGCAAGAATATGGTGTAGCGGAGTATATACAATTCGATTTACCGCTCGTCAGCCATATGAGCTATTATACAGGGTTAGTGTTTGAAGTTTACGTTGATGGAGCCGGAACATCGGCGGGCAACGGAGGCCGTTATGATCATTTGCTCGAAAAGTTCGGCCAGCCAGCCAGTGCTACAGGATTCGGACTTCGTGTTGATGTATTGCTTGGCGCTCTTGAACAGCTGGAAGAGGAAGAAAAAGTACATTGCATCTTATTCAGCAATGAGCGCCGAGTAGAAGCTATTCAAGAGGCAAGAAAACGTCGTGAAGCAGGAGAAGCGGTGCTTTTGCAGGATGTAGCCGGCGTAGAAGATGTAGACCGGTTTACAGAAGCATGCAAGAGTGTCTCCTTCTTCGTAGGAAAAGCAACAAGCGGAAGGGAGTTCTGATCGCCATGTTAACAATTGCGATGCCCAAAGGACGAATTTTTGAAGAGGCAGCTGAACTGCTCCGTGAGTCAGGCTATCAGCTGCCTCCGGATCTCGATGAATCACGCAAGCTAATTATTGAAGTGCCGGAAGAGCATTTACGCTTTTTTTTAGCGAAACCAATGGATGTGGCAACATATGTCGAATATGGTGTCGCAGATCTCGGAATTGCGGGCAAAGATGTGCTCCTTGAAGAGGAAAGAGATGTGTATGAGCTGATCGATTTAAAGATCAGTCCATGCTACCTGGCTGTGGCTGGTTTGCCTGATACTTCTGTGGATGAAGTAGCTCCTAAAGTGGCAACGAAGTATCCAAACGTCGCTTCTTCTTATTTTCGCGGAAAAGGGGAGCAAGTTGAAATTATCAAATTAAACGGTTCTATTGAGCTTGCTCCAATGATTGGGCTTGCAGATCGGATTGTTGATATCGTATCGACCGGCCGGACTTTAAGAGAAAATGGGCTTGTTGAATATGAAACAATTGTAGATATTACTTCCCGGCTAATTGTTAATCCAGCCAGTTATCGTTTAAAGGGTAAGGAAATTAGCCAGCTTGTCAGCCGGCTGTCAGAAATTATTGCAGAAAAGGCAGTGTGAAAGAGATGAAGATCCAAAATATCACACAAGAATTATCGTTAAAGCGTTCTGTGGATAATGGAACGAATGAACAGCGTACCGCTGTACAAAGAATTATTCAAACAGTCCGTGCAGAGGGAGACGCTGCGCTGTTAGCCTACACGAAGCAATTTGACGGAGCAGAACTGAACATCATGAGGGTCACGCGCGGTGAAATTGATGAAGCCTATAACGAGTTTCCTGAGGAGATCACACAAGTGATCAAAGAGGCGGCTGACAATATTTTTACGTTTCATCAAAAGCAGCTGAGGGAAACGTGGACTTATACAGATCAGAATGGGACAAT
Organism: Pseudobacillus sp. 179-B 2D1 NHS; assembly: GCF_045370945.1. Lineage (NCBI taxonomy): Bacteria > Bacillati > Bacillota > Bacilli > Caryophanales > Bacillaceae > Pseudobacillus > Pseudobacillus sp. 179-B 2D1 NHS. Next base: position 103,935 of record NZ_JBIQDP010000010.1, on the reverse strand, counting down.
GCTTGGCCAAATGCTGACACCGCTTGACTCCGCTGGTGTATATGTACCAGGGGGAACGGCTGCCTACCCATCCTCTGTGCTCATGAACGTTCTGCCTGCAAAGGTTGCCGGAGTGAAGCGGATTGTGATGGTCTCGCCTCCTGGTCCTGATGGCCGTTTGCCAGCAGGAGTTCTCATAGCTGCTGATATTGCGGGAGTAGAAGAAATTTATAAAGTTGGCGGTGCTCAGGCAGTGGCTGCACTCGCTTATGGAACTGAATCAATCCGTCCAGTCGATAAGATCACTGGTCCCGGCAATATTTATGTAGCATTGGCGAAGCGTGAAGTGTTTGGTGATGTGGATATTGATATGATTGCCGGACCGAGTGAGATTGCCGTTCTCGCTGATGAAAGTGCAAGGCCAGCAGAAATTGCGGCAGATTTATTGTCTCAAGCAGAGCATGATCCGCGTGCAAGCAGCGTGTTGGTTACACCTTCATGGAAGCTCGCTGAAGAGACGGCAGCAGAAGTTGAACGACAGCTTTCGGGCCTTCCAAGGGAAGAAATTGCCCGGGAATCTATTGAAAACTATGGAGCCATTTATGTCGCAAAAGATATGAAGGAGGCGATAAGCGTAGTGAACCAGCTGGCGCCGGAACACTTAGAAATCATGACAGAGAACGCGCTGGATGTCGTGAAAAGCATTCGCCATGCTGGGGCCATTTTTATTGGTCGCTTCAGTTCTGAGCCTATTGGCGATTATTTTGCAGGCCCTAATCATGTCTTGCCAACAAACGGAACTGCCCGTTTTTCTTCACCGCTCAATGTGGATGATTTTATGAAGAAATCGAGTTTAATTATGTATAGCGAGAAAGCTTTCAATGAGAATGTTGATAAAATAGCTGCTTTTGCCCGCTTAGAGGGACTAGAAGCTCATGCCCGAGCTGTAGAGGCACGCAAAGAAAAATAAAGTAAACAAAAGATATAGCAAAACTAGCAGAAGAAGGAGTGGCCCAGTTGAGTAACCGGACGTCAGAATTAACCCGCAACACGAATGAAACCAAAATACAGCTTGCTTTTTCTATCGATGGTGAGGGCCAGGCAGATATTCAGACGGGCGTGCCGTTCATGGATCATATGCTTGATTTGTTCACAAAGCATGGCCAATTTGATTTAACAGTCAGAGCCGACGGAGATGTGGAGATAGACGATCATCATACAACAGAGGATATTGGTATTTGTCTTGGGCTTGCTTTGAAAGAAGCCCTTGGTGACAAAAAAGGAATTAAACGTTATGGAAATGCATTTGTTCCTATGGATGAGACGCTTGCCCAAGTGGTTGTTGATTTAAGCAACCGTCCGCATTTTGAGATGCGCGGAGAGTTTCCGGCGCAAAAGGTCGGCACATTTGATACGGAACTTGTCCGCGAATTTCTCTGGAAGCTTGCTTTAGAGGCACGAATGAACCTTCATGTCATCATTCATTACGGCAGCAACACACATCATATGATTGAAGCGGTCTTTAAAGCACTCGCCCGGGCGCTCGATGAAGCAACAATCGTGGACCCGCGCGTTAAAGGCGTGCCATCGACGAAAGGAATGTTGTAAATGATCGGCATCGTTGATTACGGAATGGGCAACTTGTTCAGCGTCAGTAAAGCGCTTGAGAGGATAGGTGTGCCTTATATTATTAGTGAGTCGCCGGAAGAACTGAATGAAACGAAAGGATTGATTCTGCCGGGAGTTGGTTCTTTCAGAGATGCTATGTCTTTATTGAAAGAAAAAAAACTCGATAGCTTTTTGCATACATATGTAGAAAGTGGCCGTCCGCTTTTAGGTATTTGTCTCGGCATGCAGCTATTGTTTCAGGAAAGTGAAGAAAACGGCCGGACACAGGGCCTCGGATTGTTAAGAGGGAGTGTGGTGCGTATTCCGGTTGACAGCGGTGACAAAGTAAAAGTTCCGCATATGGGATGGAATCAGCTTGCTTTTCATCTAGAGTCGCCTGTACTTCACGGTGTGGAAGAAGGCTTTGTCTATTTTGTACACTCTTATTATGTGGACGGGATGGATAGAGAATCGCTGCTTGCCAGCACCGTCTATAGCGTAGAAATTCCTGCTGTTGTTGGGAATAACAATGTGTTCGGCATGCAATTTCACCCTGAGAAAAGCAGCCGGGTCGGCATGCAGCTATTAACGAATTTTACAAAAGCAATGGAGCAATCGGAGGCGATTATATGAGCTTTACCATCTACCCGGCTATTGATATGCACGGCGGCAAGTGTGTCCGTCTAAAGCAAGGCGACTACAGTCAGGAAACCGTGTATGGTGATTCTCCTTTTGATATGGCGAAATCATTCGTGGAAGAAGGCGCAGAATGGATTCACATGGTTGATCTGGACGGAGCGAAAGACGGCAGGCGGATCAATGACCAGTTTGTGATTGAAGCAGCACAAAAGCTTGAGGCGAAAGTGCAGATTGGCGGAGGCATTCGTACAGAAGAAGATATTCGCCATTATTTAGAAAATGGGGTTGATCGGGTCATTATTGGCAGTCTTGCTGTTTCAGAGACGGAGCTTGTTAAACAATGGCTCAATAGGTTTGGTGACAAGATCGCTATCGGTCTTGATGCAAAGGACGGATTCGTTGCCACGCATGGCTGGATTGAAACGTCTTCTTTAAAGGCGGTAGATCTTGGCAAGGAGCTGGCAACAGCCGGAGCAGAAACCTTCATTTTCACAGATATCGCCACTGATGGAATGCTCTCTGGACCCAATATCCAAGCGGTAGCCGAGCTTGCCCGGAAAACTGGTAAACGTGTGATTGCTTCCGGAGGCGTCAGCTCGCTCCAAGATTTAAGGGAAATTAAACGCTTTGAGCAAGAGGGTGTCAGCGGAGCGATTGTAGGAAAAGCTATTTATACCGGCCAATTTACTGTTCGCGAAGCGCTAAAGGAGGCAAGAGGCCAATGATCACGAAACGGATTATTCCATGTCTCGATGTGAAAGACGGCCGTGTTGTGAAAGGTATTCAGTTTGTTGAATTACGCGATGCCGGTGACCCGGTGGAGCTGGCGAAAGTGTATGATGAACAGGGGGCAGATGAGCTCGTATTTCTTGATATTTCTGCTTCTCACGAAGGCCGGAAGACAATGGTGGAAGTTGTTCAGGATGTTGCTTCGCAGCTTGCCATTCCTTTTACAGTAGGCGGAGGCATTAATTCACTTGAAGACATGAAACGTATTTTGCGTGCGGGGGCTGATAAGGTTTCGTTAAACACGGCAGCTGTTCTTGATCCGGAACTTATCACAATCGGTGCCGATTACTTTGGTACACAGTGTATAGTTATCGCAATTGATGCTAAGTGGGACGATGAGCTTGGCTCATGGCGGGTTTATACGCATGGCGGCCGGCAGGCGACTGAGCGAGAAGTCATTAGCTGGGCTCGGGAAGCAGTTGAGCGAGGAGCTGGTGAAATTCTGCTGACGAGCATGGACAGTGATGGTGAAAAACGTGGATTCGACCTTGCGCTGACGAAAGCAGTCAGTGAAGCAGTTTCCGTCCCTGTCATTGCTTCTGGTGGGGCAGGAGATGCCAAACACTTTTTTGAAGTGTTCACAGAAGGGGTAGCAGATGCTGCGTTAGCTGCTTCTATTTTCCATTACAAGGAAACAAGCGTGAACGAAGTGAAAAACTTTTTGAAAGACCGGGGAGTGAATATACGATGAGTGTAACCGTGGAAGAGATTCGATTTGATGAGAAAGAGCTAGTGCCTGCTATCATCCAGGATGCCACTACATATGAAGTGCTAACGCTTGCTTATATGAATAAAGAGTCTTTGCAGCGGACGATAGACAGCGGCGAAACATGGCTGTTTAGCCGTTCACGTCAAGAACTGTGGCACAAAGGAGAAACGAGCGGCCATACCCAAAAGGTTGTGAACATTAAATATGATTGCGACCAGGATGCACTCGTCGTACTTGTAAAGCCGGAAGGGCCTGCCTGTCATCTTGGAACAACAAGCTGTTTCGAGCAATCTTTATATGGTGAACAGACGGAAATGCTGCCGTATACTATTTTGCAAAAACTAGAGGAAGTGATTGCTGACAGGGAGCAAACTCGTCCGGAAGGAGCATACACGACTTATTTGTTTGAAAAAGGCGTCGATAAGATCCTGAAAAAAGTTGGAGAGGAAGCAGCCGAAGTGATTATTGCGGCGAAGAACCGTGATAAGGATGAACTGCAGTGGGAAGCGGCTGATTTGCTCTATCACCTGCTTGTCCTTCTTCGTGAGCAAAAGGTAGAGCTTGCTGATGTGTTAGGTGTGCTTGCTAAGCGCCATGAAGAGAAGAGAGGCAAATAGAGTCGAATAAAGCTGTCCTGAAGCCTTGGAGATAGGCTTCAGGACAGCTTTATTCTTGTGAAATGAGAATCCACACAGGCGGATGAACGAAGTGTATAGAACAATGACTGACGTGTATCGCTGTCTATATGCCGTACTTGCATCTTATTTTTATTTTTGTTTCTTTTCTTCTTTATTAACGAGGCTTTGACATCTATGATATACTCAATAGGTTAATTAACAATGCTCGGAGGACTTACATGACAAAACACTCAAAGCTACGGAAAGAAAAGGGAAAGGTCATCTCTTTTTTGCCGACAGGTGAGTATTACTATACAAAAGGCTTGAAAGCACTGCGGAAGAGAGAGCTGTCAAAAGCGAAGAAGTATTTGTCACGCGCGATGGATTTAGAGCCGATGGAACCAATGATCGCTTGCCAATTAGCGATTGTAGAAACGGAGCTCGGCAATTTTGAACAATCAAATGGCTTGCTGCATTTTGTGCTGGATGATCTAGATCCGCTGATCAGTGAGTGCCATTATTTTTTAGCTAATAATTATGCTCACTTAGGCTTGTTTAAAGAAGCTTTTAAGCACGCCAAGGCATATTTGGAGCAGGACGAAACCGGGGAATTCACAGAGGATGCCGAAGAACTACTCGATTTAATTGAGCTTGACAGTGAAGAAGGTTTTGATGAGTTGGATGAACAGGATGAGTTGATTGCTCTGCAGGAAGAGGCTCGTTATCTGCTTGAGGGCGGCAGTTTCGAGAAAGCAATAGAATGCTTGGAGGGATTGATTGCTAAGCATCCGGATTTTTGGCCCGCTCATAACAACCTGGCTCTTGCTCATTTCTATCTTGGGGAAATTGAAGAAGCCCATGGAGTGTTGGAAAGCGTATTAGAGAAGAACCCTGGGAACTTACATGCCCTATGTAATCTAGCTGTTTTTTTCTTTTACGAAAAGCAATACGGTCTGTTGAGACAACTGGTGGATTTGCTAAGAAAGACATACCCGCTTTTGCCGGAGCAGCAATTTAAGCTCGGCGTAACATTTGCTCTGATCGGCCAGTATGAAGATGCTTATCGATGGCTTAAAAAGCTTCAAAAAAGCGGTTTTGAAGGCGAGCCGGCTTTTTATTATTGGCTCTCTCACTCAGCTTACTTTTCTGGCCGGCAAGAGGCAGCAGAAAACGCCTGGAAGCATATATTGAAGATGAGTCCGGAAAAGGCTGGACAGGAGCCGTGGGCGAGTAAAAAGGCGGAGCAGCTTGGCCATGAGCAGCAGCCTGCTTCAATTGTAAAGCGGTTGAATAGTGAATATGAAGAAGAGCGTTTTTTCGGCATCTTTTTACTTTCCATAACAGAGGATCAAAAGAAAGTAGTGAGCCATCCTGACTTTTGCGATATTGAATCACTCGCTTTCCGTGAGAAGATTTACCTGGCGGATGTGCTTGGCATGTCGGTGGATATCAAACTAAAGGAAGAGGCTCGCATTAGTCTGGCGCATGACACAGCTCTAACTCTCTATAAGAAATTTCAGCCGATCGGTACAGAAGAAGCTGGTTTATTTATGCTTTGGTTCACTGTTTTTGGCGAAATAGCAGAGGAGCAGACACGCTTGAAAAATAAAGAAGCATTTGCAGCAGCCACAGAGTATATGTGGCGCAAACTTCGCGGTGAGAAAGAATCACAGACAAGCCTGGCAGAAAAGTATAACCTCTCTGCTTCTACATTGCAAAAGTATATCAAGTACGTGCGTGAACGATTATAATGATAATGAGCAGAAAATTAGACGAAAGTCCATAGATTGATTAGGATAGAAAGAGAATAAATTATACGATTTAGGGTATCTATATAGTACCGAAGGAAAAGGAGTGGCTAGCTTTGGCAGCAGAAGATAAAATTTATGATGTCATTATTATCGGCGCGGGACCAGCAGGAATGACAGCCGCTGTCTATACATCGCGTGCGAACCTTTCTACGCTAATGATTGAGCGCGGCGTGCCTGGAGGGCAGATGGCAAACACAGAGGAAGTAGAAAATTATCCGGGGTATGACCATATTCTCGGTCCGGATTTGTCTACGAAAATGTTTGACCATGCGAAAAAATTCGGCGCTGAATATGCGTATGGTGATATTAAGGAAATTGTCGACGGCAAAGAGTATAAAATCATCAAAGCAGGCGCAAAAGACTTTAAAGGCCGCTCAGTAATTATTACGACAGGAGCCGAATGGAAAAAGCTCGGCGTACCTGGTGAAAAAGAATTAACAGGCCGTGGCGTCTCATACTGTGCGGTTTGTGATGGTGCATTCTTCAAAGAGAAAGATCTTGTTGTTGTTGGCGGCGGCGACTCGGCCGTTGAAGAAGGAACATATTTAACCCGCTTTGCTAAAAATGTAACGATTGTTCATCGCCGTGATGAGCTTCGTGCCCAAAAGATTTTACAAGATCGGGCATTCAAAAACGAAAAAGTGGATTTTATTTGGAATCATACAGTAAAGGAAATAAATGAAAAAGACGGAAAAGTCGGCAGCGTCACACTCGTGTCTACAGAGAACGGCGAAGAGCAGAAATTTCCGGCTGATGGTGTGTTTATCTATGTAGGTATGCTGCCGCTTTCAAAGCCGTTTTTGAATTTAGGCATTACTAATGATGCTGGCTATATCGTGACAAACGAAAAAATGGAAACAAAGATACCTGGCATTTTCGCGGCAGGTGATGTGCGTGAAAAAACACTCCGCCAGATCGTAACAGCAACTGGGGATGGAAGCATCGCAGCTCAAGCGGCCCAAAACTTTGTGGAAGAATTGAAAGAAGAGTTAGGGGTAGAAGCGTAAGTTTAACAGATTGTTAATCGGCTCGTAATGAAGCTGCAATAAAAATGTGTTACATTAATTGAGTAATCTGATACACCCCCTATATTTAATCATATCCCTTTTGACGAGGTTGTTCCGATAACCGGCACTGACTTCCGCGGCTGAAAGCAGCCGCTGGAATTGCCGGTATGGAGCACCCTCTTTTTTTAGGTTCTCGGCTTAATAGAAGGTTCTGTTATGAAGAAAAGGCTAGCTTTTCTATATTATCTTCTGATTTTAGAGCGGAAACGTTTTCTTAGCGGAACCCATCATTGAGATCAATGGAGTGAACATAGTATAATAATAAGAATGAGAGAAGAGACGGATTACCCGGTTTCTGTTGGAAGCCGGACTTACCCGGAGGTGAAGAAATGTGCAACGTGTAACAAACTGCTTGTTGTTAAAAGATGATAAAGTACTGCTTCTGCAAAAGCCTCGTCGCAACTGGTGGGTCGCTCCGGGTGGGAAAATGGAGCCAGGGGAGTCGATCCGCGATGCTGTCATTCGTGAATATAGAGAAGAGACGGGTATTTATTTACGCCGGCCAGCTGTAAAAGGCATTTTCACATTTATTATTAAAGATGGTGACGATATTGTTTCTGAGTGGATGATGTTTACATTTTTTGCTCAGGAAAGTGATGGCGTATCGATTAAAGAATGCGAAGAAGGCCAGCTGGAATGGCACCCGGTTGAAAAAATAAAAGAACTGCCGATGGCGGAAGGTGATCGCCACATTTTAGAATACATGGTACATGGCACTGGGGTGATTTATGGGGCTTTTACATATACGCCTGATTTTAAGCTGCTTTCCTACCGGCTTGATCCAAATTAATAAAAGAGATATGTACAGAGCAAATTGCTGGCATAACCGCTAAAAGAGAGAGGGGAATGAGAATGAGCAATAAAGCGGGAAGCGAAATGCAGCTGGTTATTATTACCGGTATGTCCGGAGCGGGAAAAACAGTGGCTATCCAAAGCTTTGAAGATCTTGGTTTTTACTGTGTAGATAATTTACCGCCGACCTTGCTGCCCAAGTTTTTAGAGCTGATGAAGGACTCAGGCAATCAAATGAACAAAGTAGCAGTCGTAATGGATATGCGTGGCCGGGAATTTTTTGATTATCTTTTTCAAGCCTTAGATGAAGCGGCTGAGATGTCTTCTGTTACCCCTAAATTATTATTTTTAGAAGCAGAGGATTCTGTGCTTGTTCGCCGATACAAAGAAACGCGGCGCTCTCATCCGCTGTCACCGACTGGTCTTCCTCTCGACGGTATTCAGCAGGAACGCGCCCTTTTGGAGGATTTAAAAGGACGAGCGCATATTATCTATAATACGTCTGCCATGAAGCCCAAGGATTTACGCGAGAAAATTTTAAGTGAGTTCTCACTTAATAAGAAGTCAGTTTTCACTGTGAATGTGATGTCTTTCGGTTTTAAATATGGTCTACCTATTGATGCAGATCTCGTATTTGATGTCCGCTTTTTACCTAATCCGCATTATGTGGACCATCTTAGACCGCGCACCGGGCTTGAAGAGGATGTATCCAGCTATGTACTGAAATGGAATGATACACAGAAATTTCTTGAGAAAGTGATTGATCTGCTTTCTTTCATGTTGCCTCATTATAAAATGGAAGGCAAGTCACAGCTCGTTATTGCGATTGGCTGCACCGGCGGCCAACATCGTTCGGTCGCTTTAGCGGAACACATTGGAAACTACTTTGCCAGCGATTATCAAACCCGGATTACTCACCGGGATATTAATAAAAGAACGGTTCAAGCGCCATGAGGCAAAAACAAGAAAAGAAAGTAGTAATTATTGGTGGCGGAACCGGGTTATCGGTCCTTCTGCGCGGACTAAAAAAGCATCCGGTTGATTTAACGGCGATTGTCACTGTGGCTGACGATGGGGGGAGCTCCGGACGTTTGAGGAATGAACTGAATATCCCTCCTCCTGGGGACATTCGCAATGTGTTAGCTGCTTTGTCAGATGTAGAACCGCTTGTAGAAACATTGTTTCAACATCGTTTTAGCACGAAAAATGAATTATCGGGGCATTCGCTTGGCAACTTGATGATTGCAGCGTTAACGTCAATTACTGGTGATTTTGTTCATGCGGTGCAGGAAATGAGCAAAGTGTTAAATGTTCGTGGTAAGGTGTTGCCAGCAGCCAATCAAAGCGTTGTGCTTCATGCAGAAATGGACGACGGCACAGTGGTATCCGGGGAATCGAAAATTCCTTATTCCGGCAAGCGGATTAAGCGGGTGTTTTTATCACCGGAGGATATCCAACCTTTGCCTGAAACGATCCGAGCGATCAGAGAGGCTGATCTAATTATTGTCGGGCCAGGCAGCTTGTATACGAGTATTTTGCCTAATTTGCTTGTTCCGCAAATTGGCGAGGAAGTATGCCAGTCACCTGCCAAAAAAGTCTATATCTGCAATTTGATGACCCAGGCCGGCGAAACGCTTGACTTCACAGCAAGTGACCATGTAAAAGCCATTTATGATCATATGAGTTGTCGCTTCATCGATACCATTTTAGTGAATAATGACCCGATCCCGGAATACATCCAGGAAAAATATAAAGAGGAAAGAGCAAGGCCAGTCTTTTATGATGTTGATTTATTAAAATCATTGGGCCTAAATGTTATTTTTGATGAAATTGCGATTCGTGAAGGTGGCGTGGTTCGCCATGATACAAATAAGGTTTCTGAGATTCTTTTTCGGCTCATTGAGGATAAAAAATAAATGGAAGAAGGTGGCGTAGTTGTCATTTGCTTCTGAAACAAAGAAAGAGCTAACGACGCTGGAGGTAAAGGATTGCTGTGCTAGAGCCGAGCTTTCAGCGCTCATCCGCATGAATGGATCGCTCTCTTTCTCCAATCGTCTCCTTGTCGTCAATATTCAGACAGAAAACGCAGCGATTGCCAGGAGAATTTATGTACTGTTAAAGAAAAACTATGAAGTAGAAGTAGAATTGCTCGTACGAAAGAAAATGAGACTGAAAAAAAATAATATATATATCGTTCGCTTAAAAGAAAGAGCGCGTGACATTCTTGAGGATTTAGCGATTATTGAAAATTCATTTTCTTTTGTGCACAATATATCTTCGTCCTTAATTGAAAAAAAATGCTGTCGTCGCTCGTATTTACGCGGTGCGTTTTTGGCAGGAGGATCTGTAAATAATCCTGAAACATCTTCTTATCATTTAGAGATATTTTCGCTTTACAAAGAGCATAATGATGCTTTGTGCGAGCTGATGAATAGCTTTGACTTAAACAGTAAAACGCTCGAGCGTAAAAAAGGATTTATCACCTATTTAAAAGAAGCAGAAAAAATCACCGAATTTCTTAATATTGTAGGGGCTCACAGTGCATTGTTGCGCTTTGAGGATGTCCGCATTGTGAGAGACATGCGCAATTCCGTTAACCGTCTTGTGAACTGCGAAACGGCTAATTTAAATAAAACGATCGGTGCGGCTTTGCGCCAAGTAGAAAACATCCGTTTTATTGAATCATCTGTCGGTTTGGATGTATTGCCAGACAAATTGCGTGAAATTGCTGAATTGCGTGTAGCCCACCAAGATGTCACTCTCAAAGAGCTTGGTGAAATGGTATCAGGCACGGCAATCAGTAAATCGGGCATCAATCATCGGTTGCGCAAGATTGATGAAATCGCTGAAAAACTACGAGCAAATGAACCAATTAATAAATAATTGAAAGAGGAGATAGTTATGATTGAAAAAACAACAGAAGTTCAATTGAAAACAGGACTGCAAGCACGGCCAGCTGCATTATTTGTTCAGGAGGCAAATCGCTTTTCTTCGGAAATTCATCTTGAAAAGGAAGGAAAGAAAGTCAATGCTAAGAGTATTATGGGAATTATGAGCTTAGCGATTAATCGCGGTTGCACGGTGACATTGTCTATTGACGGCCGTGATGAAGAAGAAGCAATGGCAGCCCTTGTTGAGTTCGTTGAAAAAGAAGGGAACTACTAAAAATAGCGGGCGATGTGCAGAAGCGTTTTACAGATGTGCAAAGCCCGGTGGCCACTACATAAATACTTTGACATCATATTTCTTCAACCGATGACTTTATATCCATGTAGAAAGCAAAAGGGCTGCTCCAAAGCCAGCGGGTTGCTGGTTTTTAGAGCAGCCTTTTTTATTTTACTTGTTAGGAAGTTCGTTGCGTGTCAAAATTTTATCAATCAAACCATACTCAAGTGCGCGTTCAGCAGTCATAAAGTTATCGCGGTCTGTGTCTCTGGCAATCACTTCAAGCGGCTGTCCAGTGCGATCGGCTAGAATTTGATTTAATTTATCACGCAAGAAGAGAATGCGTTTAGCAGCAATTTCGATTTCAGTTGCCTGTCCTTGTGCTCCACCAAGAGGCTGGTGAATCATGACTTCGCTGTTTGGAAGAGCATAGCGTTTGCCTTTTGCTCCAGCTGCCAGCAGGAAAGCTCCCATAGATGCTGCCATGCCGATACAAATCGTTTGAACATCCGGCTTAATAAACTGGATGGTATCATAGATAGCCATGCCGGCAGTGATGCTTCCGCCTGGGCTATTAATATAAATGGAGATGTCTTTTTCTGGATTCTCTGCCTCAAGGAACAAGAGCTGAGATACGATAGAATTGGCTACATTGTCATCAATTCCACTGCCAAGCATAATGATGCGGTCTTTCAATAAGCGTGAATAGATGTCATAAGCACGCTCTCCGCGATTCGTCTGTTCAATAACTGTAGGGATTAAATTCATTTTCTTTCCTCCTTGAAAAATGAAATAGTTAGAAATTCTTATGTAGTAGTATCATACATTGATGGTCAATTAAGGTCAAATAATATGGCTTATTTGGAAAATGATTCTTCTTCATAGATTTCTATTATACCCACTTGAATTCCTGCTAAACCTGTAAGAAAAGCAACAGAACTTATTTGTGAGAAAACTTTCAAATAATGATTGCTTTTGCTAAAGGTTTCCGCTATAATTTTGTAGTGTACTGATTAAGCCCTCGTGGTGCAACGGATAGCACGTGAGATTCCGGTTCTTAAGATGTGGGTTCGATTCCTGCCGAGGGCGTACAGCAAGCAAAGCTCCACAGTTTTCCTGGCTTAGTGCCATGAGGCTGTGGGTTTTTTTTGTTAGGTCAAATAGTGATGCATAGTTCTCTAGCCATCAACAACGATCAGTTATGAAAGGACCGTCATAAAAAGGGAAGTCAAACAAGCGATAAGCTAGCTGTTTGACCAAAAGGCTAAATAGCGAGCGAGGAACTATAGATGGGCTGCTCATTATCTAACTTTTTATGTAAACCCATTAAAAAGTATATAATATCCATTTATGTTATAGAACTAACAAAATAAAGGTTTTCTACTCTTTATTTTAGAACTTTTTCTTTGCGGCTTGATTTCCTTAGTTGGTTGCTGAAAACCTTACTCTGACGCGGATCGTTTAATTTATTTTGCTGTGACTTCCCCGTTTTATGTAACGCAGTGAGTGAAAAATTCTAAATTTTCATTCTCAAATTTTGATCCTGTTGTATAATAGAGTAGGAAGGGGGAGAGGAACTTGAGTATGCATTTAAAGCCCGGACTTTGGCAGCAGCAAACGATGAAACTCGCGATGACTCAGGAATTAACACAAGCAATTGCTTTGCTGCAATACTCTGCCCAGGAGTTAACCGAATTTTTAGAAGCGAAAACAATGGAGAATCCATTTATTCAATTAGAAGTATCCGAAATGAAAGCGCTTCAGCCGAAAGAGAAGGCAGGAACGCGCAAAGGGAGACTAGAAAAGAAAGAAGACAAAAACTGGGTGGAGCATTTAGCTGATCACTCCCAGACACTTACAGACTATTTAAGAATGCAGCTTTCGATCGTGCCGATGACTGCGGATCAAAGGCGCATACTTGATTTTTTATTATATAATATGGATGAAAACGGCTATATGTCGATTACAGTTGAAGAGGCTACACAAATGTGTCGCTGTCACGAAGAGGCGGTGGCAGAGGTATGGGAGTTAATTCGCGATTTGGAACCTGCGGGTGTTGGAGCGGCGAATTTACAAGATTGTTTGCTTTTGCAACTCGAACGCATGAAAGATGTGCCACCGCTTGTCCCAGCTATTATTAAAGATTACTTTGTTGAATTTGCTGAGAAAAATTGGCGTCTTGTTGCCAAAAAGCTGAGCGTTGACGTGAAGGAGATTCAAGAGGCTGCTGATTTTATTCAAAAGCTCAATCCAAAGCCTGGCTCTCGTTTTCACTATGAACAGCCAACCTATGTCCGTCCCGATTTAACGGTTGCGCTCAAAAACGATTCTATTGAAGTGCATTTGCTGGAAGATGAAATGCCGAAAATTGTGTTTCAGAAAGATTATTTTGACGAGCTGGCAAGCCATAAAGATGAGCAGTTAAAGGAATTTATGAAAGATAAGCAGAAAGATTATCTTTGGCTCTTAAAAAGTCTAGAGCAGCGCAAAAGAACGATTCAGCGTGTCGGCCTAAAGATTGTCGAAAAGCAAAAAGATTTTTTCTTCTATGGGCCTAGCCGCTTGCAGCCGCTCACAATGAAGGAAATTGCTGATGAGCTTGAGATTCATGAATCAACTGTCAGCCGGGCTGTTCGGGGGAAATATATGCAGACTCCCTATGGCACATACGAATTAAAAACATTTTTCCCAGCAGGCTTGTCCGGCGGGACAGAAGAAACGGCTTCAGCTGCACAGGTAAAATCAAAGATTACTGAGCTTGTTAACGGCGAAGATAAGAAAAAGCCGCTTTCCGATCAAGAAATTAGTAATCTTCTAAAAGAAGAAGGATGGAAAGTATCACGAAGAACGGTTGCAAAGTATCGGGATCAGCTCTTTATTCCTTCTTCATCAAAAAGAAAAAGATACGACTGAGAATAGAGGAATAAAACGGATGAAAGAAGTTTGTTTTTATACGCGGCCCCAATGCCGGCTCTGCGAAGAAGCGAAGCGTACGTTGGAACTGGTACGGGAAGAAACGCCGTTTCATGTTCGTGAAATTAACATTGATGAAAGTGATGAGTTAACTGAAAAGTATGGTTTAATGATTCCGGTTATTGAATTAGATGGAGAAATTGTGCAATTTGGGGATGTAGACTATCCTACCATTAGACTTAAGCTTGATTCCTAGATTATTCATTAAAGAAAATTCATATCAATTGCTTTTCAGTACCTTCCCTGTTAGAATGTTTGGTGTAACAGGGATTTATTTTTTTATCCTGGGTGGGACATGATTTTAATGAAAGGGACAAAAAACGTCCCTGTTTCAAACGAGGGGTTTCAGATGCAAACAATTATTGATATTCAAAAAAAAATTGTGCCTGATTTGCTTGATGTCTTACAAAAAAGATATGAAATCTTGCAGTCGATCCGCTTGTCACAGCCAGTTGGCAGAAGATTGTTAGCGCAATCGCTCGGATTTACAGAGCGAACACTTAGAGCAGAGGTGGATTTTTTAAAAGCACAGCGCTTAATTGACTACCGCACAACCGGCATGGTTCTAACAGAAGAAGGTATGTCTGTTCTTGAAGAATTACAGGAGTTGATGGGCAGTATAAAGGGTATACATACGATGGAAGAGAAGCTGAAAAAGCAGTTCGGGCTGGATGAAGTAATCATTGTTCATGGAGACAGCGATCAATCCTCCTGGGTAAAAAAAGAGCTTGGAAAAGCATGTGCAAATAGTATAAAACAGCGTCTACTGGCAAATAATATCATCGCAGTAACAGGGGGAACAACAACGCTCGAAGCAGCTGAGGCAATGACAGCAGATTTTGCTGGCCAAAAGGACGTGGTTTTTGTACCAGCAAGAGGGGGACTTGGTGAAGATCTCTTAAATCAGGCAAACTCCATCGTAGCAAAAATGGCAGCGAACACAGGCAGCAAACATAAATTGTTGTACGCGCCTGATCAAATTAGCCGGGAAACCCATGAGTCGATCTTAAAAGAGCCAACTATTAAGGAAGTGCTTGAGCTTATTAAGTCTTCTACTCTCGTCTTGCATGGAATCGGTGAGGCAATTACGATGGCGAAGCGCCGAAACACCCCTGAAGAGGAATTTCAGAAAGTTAAAGACGGAAAGGCAACTGCCGAAGCGTTCGGTTATTACTTTAATGAAGAGGGAGAAATTGTTCATAGAGTGTCAACAATTGGTTTGCAGCTCGATGATCTTGCCTCCGCCCATGATGTGATTGCAGTCGCTGGCGGAACATCAAAAGGAAAAGCCATCCGTTCTTATCTGCGTGGAGCACCGAAGATTACAGTGCTCATCACAGATGAAGCGGCAGCTGAGCAGCTATTAGCTGAACAATAATTTTGTTGGAGTCAAATAAACAGCTGATATATGTTCAAAGGCTGTTCACTATAAAATTTTTAATAACTTGAAGAGGGAGCGATTTATATGACAGTAAAAGTTGGTATTAATGGATTTGGACGTATTGGACGTGTCGTTTTTCGTGCGGCGTTGAAAAATCCTTCTATAGAAGTGGTAGCGGTGAATGATTTAACAGATGCAGAGATGCTCGCCCACCTTTTGAAATATGATACCGTACACGGCACATTAGAAGAAGATATCGCCGTAGAGGGAGAATATATTGTTGTTGGCGGCAAAAAAGTAAAAGTAATCGCTGAGCGTGATCCTGCCCTTCTTCCTTGGGGAGAGCTTGGCGTAGAAGTGGTTATTGAATCAACTGGTCGTTTTACAAAACGGGAAGACGCTGCAAAGCATTTAGAAGCAGGAGCAAAGAAAGTTGTTATTTCAGCACCAGCAAAGGATGAAGATATCACAATTGTAATGGGTGTAAACCAAGATAAGTATGATCCGGCCAACCATCATGTCCTTTCTAATGCATCTTGTACAACAAACTGTCTGGCACCATTTGCAAAAGTGCTAAATGATAAATTTGGTATTGTGCGTGGCATGATGACAACTGTCCATTCTTATACAAATGATCAGCAAATTCTAGATTTGCCTCATAAAGATTATCGACGTGCACGTGCGGCAGCAGAGAATATTATCCCGACAACAACAGGAGCGGCGAAAGCTGTTTCGCTCGTGCTGCCTGAATTAAAAGGCAAGTTAAACGGCATGGCGATGCGTGTGCCAACACCTAATGTTTCTGTTGTTGATTTGGTTGCTGAACTAAGAACGAATACGACGGCTGAGGAGGTAAATGATGCATTGCAAGCGGCAGCTGAAGGTGAGTTGAAAGGAATTCTTGCTTACAGTGAGGAACCACTTGTCTCACGTGATTATAATGGAAGCACTGCTTCTTCTACAATTGACGCCTTATCTACTATGGTGCTAGAAGACAATATGGTGAAAGTGCTATCCTGGTATGATAATGAGACTGGTTACTCTAACAGAGTGGTCGATCTTGTTGATTATATTGCTCAAAAAGGTCTCTAATTCGAATAGTGTGATACTAATAAGAAAATGTGTTATATTTTTCAATATCTTTATTGGAAAATGATAACCCAACATCTATAATGTAAATGGGATGAAAGGGGAGCGGGGAAAAAAGATCCCCCTCCTTTTTATTTATTTTTCTATTGAAGAGGGAGGACCTTTTTAGATGAACAAAAAGACGATGAAAGATTTGGATGTGAAAGGAAAGCGTGTGTTTTGCCGTGTGGATTTTAACGTGCCGATGAAGGACGGTGTCGTAACGGATGATACACGTATTCGGGCAGCGCTTCCAACCATCCAATATTTGTCCGACCAAGGGGCGAAAGTCATTTTGGCAAGCCATCTTGGCCGTCCGAAAGGCGAAGTAAAAGAAGAATTACGCTTAACGCCTGTGGCAGCCCGTTTGTCCCAGCTTTTTGGCAAAGAGGTAAAAAAAGTCGATGAAGCCTTTGGAGAAGCAGTTCAGCAAAAGATCGCCGCAATGAAAGACGGAGAGGTCCTATTGCTGGAAAATGTCCGCTTCTATCCAGGAGAAGAAAAAAATGATGAAGAGTTAGCAAAGCAATTTGCAGCACTTGCTGATCTCTACGTTAATGATGCCTTTGGCGCTGCTCACCGGGCCCACGCATCAACAGAGGGGATTGCCCATCATCTCCCAGCAGCTGCAGGCTTCCTTATGGAGAAAGAGCTAGATGTTCTCGGTAAAGCGTTATCTGATCCGGAGCGGCCCTTCACCGCAATTATTGGCGGCGCTAAAGTGAAAGATAAAATTGATGTCATTGATCATTTGCTTGATAAAGTGGACAATTTAATCATTGGCGGTGGTCTCGCTTTTACGTTTGTTAAAGCAAAGGGCTATGAAATCGGGAAGTCACTGCTTGAAGAAGACAAGATTCAACTGGCAAAGCAATTTATGAAAAAAGCAGAAGAAAAGGGTGTTGCCTTTCTAATGCCGATTGATGCTGTGGTTGCCGATAAGTTTTCTGAAGACGCAGAAGTAAGAGTCGTCGACATCGAAGACATCCCAGCGGATTGGATGGCGCTTGATATTGGTCCGAAAACGAGCAGTCTTTATCAAGCAGCTATCAACTCATCCAAGCTGGTGATCTGGAATGGACCAATGGGTGTATTTGAAATGGATGCTTTTGCTGAAGGAACAAAGGCAGTGGCCAAATCTCTTGCGGAAGCAGAAGGTACATATTCAGTCATTGGCGGCGGAGATTCTGCAGCAGCGGTTGAAAAGTTTCATTTGGCTGATAAAATGAGCCATATCTCAACAGGTGGCGGTGCTTCGCTTGAATTCATGGAAGGTAAGCAGCTTCCAGGGATTGTAGCTTTAGACGACAAGTAAAATCTATGAAAATAAAGAAAGGATGAAGCTTTATGCGCAAACCTATTATCGCAGGCAACTGGAAAATGCATAAAACAGCAGGAGAAGCAAAGAGTTTTGCTGAAGAAGTAAAAAACCTCGTGCCGGATGCTGTCGTAGTCGATAGTGTCATTTGTGCTCCTGCTCTGTTTTTAGACCAGCTTGTTCAGACGGTACAAGATTCCGATGTGGAGATTGGTGCCCAAACGATGCATTTTGAAGAAAGCGGAGCATTCACTGGTGAGATTAGTCCGAAAGCTCTCGCAGATCTTGGTGTAAAATATGTGATTATTGGTCACTCTGAACGCCGTGAACTGTTTAATGAGACAGATGAAACAGTGAATAAAAAAGTGCTTGCTGCTTTCAAAGCGGGGATCACGCCAATCGTATGTTGTGGTGAAACACTTGAACAACGTGAAAATGGGGAAACAAACCGTTTGGTTGCAAGCCAGATTGAAAAAGCGCTCACTGGTTTGACAGCAGAGCAAGCAGGAGAAGTTGTTATTGCCTATGAGCCAATTTGGGCCATTGGAACAGGTAAATCTTCCACAGCAGAAGAGGCGAATGAAGTATGTGCTCATATTCGCCAAACAGTCGCCAAAAAGTTTTCACAGGAAGCAGCTGATAGTCTGCGCATCCAGTACGGTGGCAGTGTAAAGCCAACTAACATTAGTGAATTTATTGCTCAGTCGGATATTGACGGTGCGCTTGTAGGCGGAGCCAGCCTGGAGCCTGCTTCGTTTTTGCAACTGCTGGAGGCTGTCAACCATGGCTAAATCACCTGTTGCATTGATTATTTTGGATGGCTTTGCCTGCCGGGCCGAGACAAAAGGAAATGCAGTAGTCCAGGCAAAAAAGCCAAATTTTGATCGCTATTGGGAGCAGTTTCCCCATGCGACCTTAACAGCGAGTGGGGAAGCGGTAGGTCTTCCTGAAGGCCAAATGGGAAATTCTGAGGTAGGCCATTTAAACATTGGGGCTGGCCGTATCGTCTATCAGAATTTAACACGCATTAATATCTCTATTCGTGAAAAAGAATTTTTCAAAAATGAAGCCTTTTTGCAAGCGATTCAACATGCGAAGAAGCATGGATCCGCTCTTCACTTGTTTGGATTGTTATCTGACGGCGGCGTTCATAGCCATATTGAGCATCTATTTGCTTTGTTAAAGCTTGCGGCACAAGAGGGGCTTAAGAAGGTATATGTTCATGCATTCTTAGATGGCCGTGATGTCGGTCCGCAGACGGCAAAGGGATATATTGAAGAAACACTTGAAAAAATGCAGGAATATGGAGTGGGCCAATTTGCCACCATTTCCGGCCGCTATTATGCAATGGACCGGGACAAGCGCTGGGATCGGGTAGAGAAAACATACCGCGCTATGGTTTACAACGAAGCACCATTTTTTGAGAATCCACTTGAAGTGGTGGAGGAATCTTATGCAAATGGCATTTATGATGAGTTTGTAGTGCCAGCTGTGTTAACAAATGAAGCGGGCCAGCCGGTGGCGAAAGTAGAAGATAATGATGCCATCATCTTTTTCAACTTCCGACCAGACCGGGCGATTCAATTATCAAATGTGTTTACAAATGAAGAGTTTGAAGGGTTTGATCGTGGCGATCAGCTGCCGGAGAATCTCTACTTCGTTTGTATGACCCCTTACAGTGTGACAGTTAAAGGTGTGATTGCTTTTAACAATGTCGACCTGACCAATACAATCGGGGAAGTATTATCTGCTCATGGGTTAAGCCAGCTGCGCATTGCGGAAACGGAAAAATACCCGCATGTTACGTTCTTTATGAGCGGGGGCAGAGAAAAAGAATTTTCGGGAGAAAAAAGAATTTTAATAAATTCCCCGAAAGTAGCGACCTATGATTTAAAGCCAGAAATGAGCGCCTATGAAGTAACAGAAGCGCTTCTTGATGAAATTAATAATGACCGTCAGGATGCCATTATTTTAAACTTTGCTAATCCTGATATGGTTGGCCATTCAGGGCTGTTGCAGCCAACAATCAAGGCGGTAGAAACAGTCGATGAGTGTCTGGGACGAATCGTTGATTTAATTATTTCCAAAGGCGGAGCTGCGATTATTACTGCAGACCATGGAAATGCTGATGAAGTAATCACATTAGAAGGGGAGCCGATGACGGCTCATACAACAAATCCAGTGCCAGTCATTGTTACAAAGAAAGGCATCGAATTGCGAGAAGGCGGCATTCTTGGTGACTTGGCACCAACTATGCTTGATTTGCTGAAAATAGAGAAGCCAGCAGAAATGACGGGTACATCTCTAATTAAAAAATAAATGTTTTGTAAAAAAGGAGAGAATGTTATGCCAATTATTACTGATATTTACGCACGTGAAGTGTTAGATTCCCGTGGAAATCCAACAGTAGAAGTAGAAGTTTACACACAATCCGGAGCTTTTGGAAGAGCGCTTGTTCCATCCGGCGCTTCTACAGGAGAGTACGAAGCAGTAGAGCTGCGTGATGGCGATAAAAGCCGTTATCTTGGCAAAGGGGTACTGAAAGCAGTTGAAAATGTGAACGATGTAATCGCGCCGGAACTAGTCGGCAGCTTTGAGGTACTGGATCAAATTGGTATTGACCGTGCCATGATTGAATTAGATGGAACAGACAATAAGGGCAAGCTTGGAGCCAATGCGATTCTAGGTGTGTCTATGGCTGTAGCTCATGCCGCTGCTGATTTCCTCGGTGTTCATTTATATGAATACCTTGGCGGTGTGAACTCTAAACAACTGCCAGTGCCGATGATGAATATTCTAAATGGCGGTGAGCATGCGGATAACAACGTTGATATTCAAGAGTTCATGGTCATGCCAGTTGGAGCAGAAAGCTTTAAAGAAGCACTTCGTATGGGTGCGGAAATTTTTCATAGCTTAAAAGCCGTTTTAAAAGAAAAAGGACTAAACACTGCAGTGGGTGACGAAGGCGGATTTGCTCCAAACTTAAAATCAAACGAAGAAGCCTTGCAAACCATTATTGAAGCGATTGAAAAAGCAGGTTATACACCTGGAGAACAAGTGAAACTAGCAATGGATGCTGCTTCTTCTGAGTTCTTTAATAAAGAAGACGGTAAATATCATTTAAGCGGAGAAGGAGTTGTGAAAACTTCTGCGGAAATGGTGGATTGGTATGAAGAAATGGTTTCTAAGTATCCGATCATCTCTATTGAAGATGGCTTAGATGAAAATGACTGGGAAGGCCATAAAATGCTGACTGAACGCATTGGAAATAGAGTTCAGCTTGTCGGCGATGACTTATTCGTAACGAATACGAAGAAACTTGCTCAAGGAATCGAACAAGGAGTAGGCAATGCTATCCTTATTAAAGTAAACCAAATCGGTACATTGACTGAAACATTTGATGCTATTGAAATGGCTAAACGTGCAGGCTATACAGCCGTTATTTCCCACCGTTCCGGTGAAACGGAAGATGCAACAATTGCTGATATCGCTGTTGCGACAAATGCCGGTCAAATTAAAACAGGCGCACCATCCAGAACAGACCGTGTAGCTAAGTATAACCAGCTTCTTCGCATTGAAGACCAGCTTGGAGAGCTTGCTCAATACTTAGGCGATAAAACATTCTATAACTTGAAAAAATAAGGAAAATCAGGGCCAGCCTCCCATCTTTTTAAGTGATGGGAAGCTGGCCTCTTGTTATTTTATTCACATTTTTGTTTTTTTGTGTTAAACTTGGTGTATTCGTATGCTCGTTCATGGAGGTAGAAACATGCTACACACTTTGTTAGTAACTCTGCTTGTGATTGTATCGATTGCGTTAATTGCTGTTGTGCTGCTGCAATCTGGAAAAAGTGCCGGGTTGTCCGGGGCGATTTCCGGCGGAGCGGAACAGCTTTTTGGTAAACAGAAAGCACGGGGGATTGATTTAGTCTTGCACCGTGTAACGGTTGTGTTAGCGATTTTGTTTTTTGCTTTAACAATTGCTGTATCTTATTTTGGTTTGTAATGCAAAAAGGGCTGACCCGAAAGCCGGTTTTTACCGTTTTTCA
Source organism: Pseudobacillus sp. 179-B 2D1 NHS (assembly GCF_045370945.1). Classification (NCBI taxonomy): domain Bacteria; kingdom Bacillati; phylum Bacillota; class Bacilli; order Caryophanales; family Bacillaceae; genus Pseudobacillus; species Pseudobacillus sp. 179-B 2D1 NHS. Next base: position 81,910 of record NZ_JBIQDP010000010.1, on the reverse strand, counting down.
GGTCAGCCCTTTTTTTATTAATATTGGTTTTTATATCGTTGACCGGATCACCAATAAACACTCGTCAGGAACAGATCCTTATTTTGAAATATTATTTTACTTGTCGTTTCCTGCTCTTGGAGCAATGGATTCTGCTAAAATCTCATTTTGTTCACCAGCAAACTGTGGTGGTTGTTTTCGGAAGCCTTTCGTCATATACAGCAAGTAGGAAAAGCCGATGAGTGCCCAGATGATTCCTAATGTTAGAGAGTGGATGTCCAAGTTCACCCATAGCACACCAACAATCGCAGCTCCAATTAAGGGCATAACCAAATAATTAACAAATCCTTTCACTGTTTTATGCTGTTTCTTCTGAATAACAAAGTAGCTAATGACAGATAAGTTAACGAATGTGAAAGCGATCAAGGCGCCAAAATTGATGAGCGAGGTAGCTGTCACAAGATCAAGAAAGATCGCTGATAAAGAAACTATTGCTGCAATAATAATATTAAACATCGGCGTACGCCATTTTGGGTGAAGATAAGCAAACCATTTTTTCGGAAAAACATTGTCTCTTCCCATAACATACAGCAACCTTGACACACTCGCTGTAGAGGCGAGTCCGGATGCGAGTGTATTGACGAAGGTAATGCCAAGAAAGATGGATTGGAACAAAGCGCCTCCCACATATAAAGCGATTTCAGGAAGAGCGGCTTCCGGATCGTTAAATCTGGAATTGTCAGGGAAAAACACCTGAATAAAGTAAGAAGTAAGAATGAAAATAATGCCGCCCCAAAGCGCCGTGAAGAAAATCGCTTTTGGAATCGTTTTCACTGCATCAGGCGTTTCTTCCGATAAGGTGGTAACCGCATCGAACCCTAAAAAAGAAAAACAGAGAATAGTTGCTCCGGCAATGAGAGGCCCTATTTCCATGCTATCACCAAAGAAAGGCTGAGATGTTAACAGTTGACCGGTTCCTTCACCATTGCTAAGCCCTCTGATAACAAGAAATACAAATACAACCATAATGGCAATCTGTATTAAAACAAAGAGTGTATTAAAATTGGCAAGAATGTTGATGCCTCGCACGTTTATTAGCGTGACAAGCCCGACAAAACCGACGACCCATACCCATGAAGGCACGGCCGGAAATAAAGCATTCAAATAAAGTTTAGTCAGTAAAGCATTGACCATTGGTAAAAATAAATAATCAAGCAGCGAAGACCAGCCGACTAAAAATCCGAGATGAGGATTAATGGCTTTTTGAGTGTACGTGTAGGCTGAACCGGCTGAGGGGAAGACTTTGACAAGCTTTCCATAGCTGGCTGCTGTGAACAGCATCCCCGCCAAAGCGATAAAGTAAGCGGCAGGCACGTGGCCGCCAGTAATGTCTGACACAATCCCGAATGTATCAAATACAACCATAGGGGCCATGTAGGCCAGCCCAATCATGACCACTTGCCATAACTTTAAGGATTTCTTTAGACGAATGTTTTCATTCAAGGTGCATCCTCCTTTTGTAGCATAAATTTGAAATCTCCAAACATTCTTACAATTTTTGTGCCAACTCTAAGAGAAGGACGAGAATAAATTTAAATTAATTAAGGAAAAGGCGAGCTTTTAAAAATATATTTTAAACTATTATTAGGTTTATTTAATACATTATTTTTTGTTAATTCTATTCATTTTTGCATAAATTATTATGAAGTGAATAGGAAAATTAGATGATGAAGGACTTTTTATTCATTTGACGAGTTTTAGAATTTGGCACAAATCTTGCAAAAGTGTAAAAAATATAAGGGATAAAAATTGAATTTATAAATATAAAAGTCGATGAGGAAGAGAGTAATCATTATGAGGGACTTAGCGAATCAGGGATAGTGAAAGCCTGGTCGAAATCAAATGACGAACCGCACTTCTGAGACGCTTGTCTGAAAAGATGGTGATAGGGCAAGCCGGGTATTTCCGTTACCAAAGATGAGCCGGTTCCGTTATGGAACAAAAAGAGTGGTACCGCGGGAAAGAAACTCCCGTCTCTTCATGAAGAGACGGGAGTTTCTTTATTTTTATCATAAGGAGAGAATGATGATGTATAGTAACGAATTTGCACAAGCTCTGTATGAGGCATTAGAGGGAAGAATGGCGAAGGATCACTTGCAGCCATTAATTGAAAAGCCAAAGCATTTGGAACGTGGGGATCTAGCCTTTCCATGCTTTTCCCTGGCGAAAATTGAGCGGAAGTCGCCACAGTTGATTGCCGAAGAGATGAGCCGAAAAGTAAATTCTCCGCTTTTTGAGAAAGTAGAGGCGGCTGGGGGATATCTTAATGTGTTTCTGAACAAACAAAAAGTAACTGCTCAAGTGCTGGAAGAGGTATTAGCGAAAAAAAATCATTTTGGCGCATCAAACAGTGGAAAAGGAAAAACTATTGCCATTGACATGTCTTCACCTAATATCGCCAAGCCATTCTCCATGGGGCATCTTCGTTCAACGGTGATCGGCCATTCCCTTGCCCTCTTATTAGCCGAGTGCGGTTACAAGCCTGTGAAAATTAATCACCTCGGTGATTGGGGCACGCAATTTGGCAAGCTGATTACGGCTTACAAAAATTGGGGAGATGAAGCTAAAGTAAGAGCAAACCCGATTAAGGAACTGCTCTCTTTGTATGTAAAGTTTCATGAGGAAGCAGAAACGAACGTCCAGTTGGAAGCGGAAGGGCGTGAATGGTTTAAGAGGCTCGAAGACGGCGACGAGGAAGCAGCTAGGCTGTGGAAGTGGTTTAAAGACGAATCGCTAAAGGACTTTTCACGGATTTATGAACTGCTGGGCATTGATTTTGATTCATACGCAGGAGAGGCATTTTACAATGACAAAATGGACCGGGTCGTCCATTTACTAGAGGAGAAAGGGTTGCTTATGGAGTCAGAGCAAGCTCAAGTCGTGTCGCTGGAAGAAGAGAATCTCCCTCCTTGCCTGATTAAAAAGTCGGACGGAGCGACCTTGTATGCCACAAGGGATCTGGCAGCCGCTCTTTACCGCAAAGAGACGTACGATTTTGAAAAGGCCCTTTATGTGGTGGGTGGAGAACAGAGCCTGCACTTTAAACAACTAAAAGCTGTATTGGAAAAATTGGGCTTTGACTGGGCGGACGACCTGGTCCATGTGCCGTTTGGTATGATGCGTAAAGACGGCAAGAAGATGTCGACGAGAAAAGGACAGGTGGTTTTGCTTGAAGAAGTGCTGCAGGAGTCTATTGCCCTTGCCAAAAAGAATGTCGAACTGAAGAATCCCAACCTGTCGAATAAAGAAGAAGTAGCGAGACAAGTTGGTGTGGGTGCCATTATTTTTAACGATTTGAAAAATTATCGAATGAACGACATTGACTTTTCATTGGAGGATATTTTGCGATTTGAGGGAGAGACGGGGCCATATGTGCAATACACGCATGCAAGGGCTTGTTCTATTCTGCGAAAGGCTGGCTGGAATGCTGAGAAAGAAACGTCTATTCGATTGTCCGGTGAAAAAGAGTGGGAAGTGGTCGGCCTGCTGATGGCATTTCCAGAAGTGATTGAAAAAGCAGTAGTGACCTTTGATCCTTCACGAGTTGCCAAGCATATTATTGATCTGGCGCAAGCTTTTAACAAATACTACGCAGAAGTGAAAGTGCTCCAGGAGGATGAACAGAAGGAATCTCGCCTTGCTTTCGTTTTGGCTGTCACTCAAGTTCTAAAGACGGGGCTGTCATTGCTTGGTATTGAAGCGCCGGATGAAATGTAAAAAAACTCTATTTATCTCAAAATAAAAGTTGTGGACAGAGCGGAAAACGAATCAATATGTTTTCCGTTCTAAAATAGTGGGGTCCACACAGAAAACTATTTTAAAAAGTTTAAAATAGTTTGACTTTTCCTCAAACTGGTTTTATAGTAAAACTAACTACCGGTAGTTAGTAACATTTTATAACAATAGGAGCTGACAAAAATGAAATATCCACTTTCACCTGATGTAAAGCCTGAATTTTGTACGACTGGCACGTTTATGCGTTTGCCTTCCTCAAATGAAAATGCAAAGCTGGCGATCTTAGGAATGCCCTTTGATACAGCTGCTTCTTTTCGCGTTGGAGCGCGCTTTGCACCTCAAGCTATTCGCCAGGCCTCAATGACACTTTTTCCTTATCATCCGATTCATGAGGTATATCCGTTCGATGATTGCAATGCCATTGATATAGGAGATGTGCCCGTTATCCCTCATAATATCCATCGCAGCTATGAACTGATCGAAAATGCGATGGTCGATTTAATGAAGCAAGGAATCATTCCTATTGGTTTAGGAGGAGACCATTCTGTGACGCTGGCTAACCTTCGCGCTGCAGCCAAAATACATGGACCGGTTGCTTTAATCCACTTTGATTCCCATACAGATACATGGGATACATATTACGAGGAGAAGTACTGGCACGGTTCCCCGTTTATCCGGGCGCATGAAGAAGGATTGCTGCAACCAGATAAAGTATTTCAAATTGGTATTCGAGGAACATTAAATCACCCAGGAGACATGCAAGCGAGTTATGATTTAGGATATCAGGTAATCACAACTCCTGAACTTCATGAACGCGGATTCGAGAGTGTGCTAAAGCAAATGAAAGAGGTTATTGGCGACACACCGTGCTTTTTAACATTTGACATTGACTTTGTGGATCCTTCTTGTGCTCCAGGAACAGGAACATTGGAAGTGGGCGGTTTTAATAGTCTCGAAACATTGAAAATGGTTCGCTCCCTCACAGGATTCAATTATGTTGGCTTTGATTTGGTAGAAGTGCTACCTACTTACGATCCAACGCAGATTACGTCCTTGTTAGCGGCTACACTTGTCCATGAATTTGCAAGCCTTACCGCATTAAATATTAAAGATAAAAACAAGGAAAACGTTCTAGCTAAGTAGTCTCGAAAGAAACACACGTAAAAAAATAGGTAGCTCCTCAAATTGTATTCATAGGGAGGAAAGGCTTCACCATGAATAGGTCTCCAGCATTGAAACGCTCGCTCACGTTGCGCCATGTAATTTTATTTGGGATTGCTTTTATGGCTCCGATTACTGTTTTTACAACATACGGCATTGCCATTAAAAGCACACACGGAATGATACCAGTTGCTTATATGATTGCCTTGATTGTCATGATGTTTACTGCATATAGTTACGGAAAGATGGCTCAGGAATTTCCGATCACAGGGTCAGCTTATACGTTTGTGCAAAAAGGAATCAATCCATCACTTGGTTTTCTTGTGGGATGGGTGATTTTGCTGGATTACCTATTCAGCCCTATGATCAGTGCCTTGCTTTTTGGAATCTTTGTGAATGCTTACTTGCCGGTTCTTCCTATCGGCGTATGCATTCTTTCTTTCATCGTAATTGTAACCGCTATCAATATTTTTGGGATTAAGATTGCGGCGAATGTAAATGCACTCCTTGTCTTTTTTCAAATTCTTTTTATCGTGGCTTTTTGTCTTTTATGTATAAAGGGACTTTTAGAAGGAAAAGGAAGCGGAGAGCTTTTCACATCTGCTCCATTTTTTGATCCAGAAGTTAAATTTGCAAGTTTATTAGCGGTTGTTCCTCTTCTTTGTTTTAGTTTTCTAGGCTTTGATGCCATAACCACTTTAGCGGAAGAAACAAAAGATCCAAAAAGAGTCATGCCCAAGGCGATTTATGGGATTGTCTTGATAGGTGGAGCATTGTTCGTTGCTTCTACTTATTTTGCCCAGTCTATCTTCCCGAACTTCAGTACATTTAAAGATCCTGAATCAGCTGCTGTTGAGATTTTTATGTACGCCGGGGGAAATTTCTTAAATGCTTTCTTTCTCTCTGTAACTGTAACAGCAAGTATTGCTTCAGCCGTCGCCTCCGGCGGCAGCGGAGCGCGTATCCTATATGCAATGGGAAGGGAAAACATCCTTCCAAACAAGATATTCGGTCACCTTTCAGCCAAGTTCCAGACACCTGTTTATAATATATTAATTATTGCTGCTATTGCGACGAGCGCTCTGTTTTTGAGTATAGAGACAGCTACTTCCTTTATTAATTTTGGTGCCTTGTTCGCTTTTACTTTCGTGAATCTTTCAGTGTTTGTCCATTACTTTATTAAAAAGAAACAACGTTCAATAAAAGGTCTATTGCTATATATGCTTATCCCGTTAATGGGCGCCGGCACGACGGCTTTATTTTGGACGAAGCTAGACATTCATTCCATGACTTTGGGGAGTGTTTGGCTGCTCATCGGGCTCGGTTATCTTCTACATCTAACGAAAATGTTCAAGCAGCGTCCGCCTGAATTACACTTTGAGGAAACAGAATATGAAATGAGAATAGTCGAATAAGTAATTGCTAGATTTATAACTTACAAAAGAAAAGGGGACATTATGTTGAATAAGCAAAAAGAAGCGGATATTGTTCTTAGCAGTGAGGCTATATTTACAGGGCTTGAAAGCAACCCGCAGCCAGGGGCGATTGCCATTATTAATAATAAAATTGTAGCAGTCGGTTCGAAAGAAGAGCTGCGTCCATTTATTGGAGCAAACACAAAGGTGCTTGACTATGGAAGCCAATTAATTATGCCTGGTTTTCATGATTTTCATTTGCATGCGATGATGGGAAGTCTTGCATTGCAATGTGTGAACCTTTTTGATGCGCGCTCGGAAGAGGAAGCGGTCGAAATGGTACGGCAGTATGCAGAACAGCATCCGGATGAACCTTGGATTATTGGTTTTATGTGGGATTCTAGTTATTGGGAGGACAAAAGGCTGCCGAGCCGTTTCTCCCTGGATCGGGTATTCCCGGACCGGCCAGTTGTATTATTTCATGCGGAGGGCCATTACTCATGGGTAAACAGCAAAGCATTGGAGGTTGCCAATATTAATAAGGATACGAAAAATCCTTCTTACGGAACCGTTGAAAAAGATGATAATGGGGAACCGACGGGCATATTAATTGAAGAAGCTTCTTCATTGGTAACGGAATATGCCTATGATCTTCCGAAAAATAAAAAAGCTAGTTTATTTAGAAATTTTCTTAAAGAAGCAGCTAGTTACGGGGTTACGTCCATCAATAATTTGTATGGAACAGAAACATTGAGCAAGCTGGATGATTTTGAACTGTTCCGGGAATTTGAAGAGAATGACGAACTAACTGTACGCATGCATCTTTTTCCACAGCTTGATGGCAACATTGCGCATGCGAAACAACTGAGGGAAAAATATCAGTCAGCCAAATTACGGGTTGCTGGATTAAAGCAGTTCATTGATGGGGTAGTGACGAGCCGGACGGCTTACATGCTCCAGCCTTACGCGGATCAGCCGGACACTTGTGGACATGCAGCTTTCTCTTCAGACCAAATAAAAGATTGGGTCATCGAGGCGGATAAAGAGGAATTTAGCATTCGTTTTCATGCTATTGGGGATGGGGCTATCCGTTTAGCTCTAGATACGTTCGAAGAAGCACAAAAAGTGAATGGAGCAAGGGATTCCCGCCATGCGATTGAACATATAGAAGTCATTGACAGAAATGACGTTTCCCGCTTTTCTTCATTAGGAGTAATCGCTTCTATGCAGCCGGATCACATGGCTTTATCTGAGCGTGGGGTCTATACGGAACGAATTGGCAAAGAGCGAGAGAAGGATGTTTTCATTATTAATACGCTGCAAAAATCAGGAGCACAGCTTGCTTTAGGAACTGACTTTCCGATTGATTCCTTAAATCCCATGTTGCAAATATATCGGGCTGTGTCGAGAATTGACAGCGGTGGAAAAAATGTATGGAATCCTGATGAGCGGATTACTGTATCTGAAGCTCTGCGTGCATATACGTACGGTTCAGCATTTGGCACATTTAGAGAGCATGAATTAGGAACGCTTGAAGCGGGAAAGCTGGCTGATATTGCCATTCTGGACAGAAATATTTTTGATGTGCCTGTAGAAGAAATTCTTGATACGAAAGTGGAAATGACGATCATTGACGGAGAAATTGTTTACTCTAAACAAGAACAACCATCTTTCAATTAAAAAAGGCCTGTCTTTAGTTCGATTGACTAAGGGCAGGGCTTTTTTAGTTAAATTATTAAGGAAACACTTAGACTAAACAGTGAGAATCGTTTATCATTTTGTTAATGAAAGAAAAGGATTCGGAGGCTGCCAATGACAAAAGACAAAATTATCGCTATAGCGATTGCGCTGTTTGCTAAGAACGGATATGAAGGCACGACCTTAGCAGAGATTGCCAAGGGAGTGGGAATTCAAAAGCCGTCCATCTATAACCACTTTAAAAATAAAGAAGAGATATTTTTAACGATTTATAAGAAAATTTTGTGGAGTCATATTGAGGATGTAAGGCGGCTGATGGAGCGTATAAAAGGAGAGACGTCTGAAGAACAACTGAGACAAATTATGCTGTTAACGGCGCAAGATTACATAGATGATGAGGAAAAAACTACTTTTTTGAGAAGAGCAGTAGTCTTTCCGCCAGAGTCACTGAAAGAGCTTGTAAATGAAGAGTTTTTGTTATCGGAGGAAGCCTTGTCCGCTATTTTGCGCTCAATTTTCATACAAGGAATAGAAGCGAAAGAAATTCGTGAAGAAAACATAGAAGATTTAATCATTGCTTATTATTGTTTGCTTGATGGCATTTTCATTGAGCTGTCTTTTTACGGAGCAGAAAAGATGGTCCCAAGACTCCAAAATATATGGAAGATTTTTTGGGCCGGTATAAGCAATTAAAGAGCTCTCTTTCCATAGATGATTCATAGGAACATACGTGATGAACAGCGGCCTTTTCCCTGTATTCCACCGGGAAAAGGCCGTTGAATTTTCTTGGGAACACTAGATCCTTGCGTCTTTTTAGAGAGAAGAAGCTTTTTTTATTGAAATGAGACAGGCCTCACGCTGGTTTCTAAGGGCATTATTTCGTAAAATGATAATGAATGTCTGTGGAACGGTTCATACTAGAGAAAAGGGGTTTTTTGAATTATGAAATTACGTTTGCCGAAACCATTTACGTTTGAAGCTGGAAAGCGGGCGGTGCTTTTGCTTCATGGGTTCACGGGGAACTCTTCCGACGTGCGAATGCTCGGGCGCTTTTTGCAAAAGAAGGGATATACATCGCATGCTCCGCATTATAAAGGGCATGGGGTTCCGCCGGAGGAGCTTGTTCATACTGGTCCGCAAGACTGGTGGCAGGATGTGATGGATGGCTATGAGCATCTAAAAAATCTTGGCTATGAGGAAATTGCTGTGGCTGGCTTGTCCCTCGGCGGGGTATTTTCTTTAAAGCTCGGCTATACTGTTCCTGTGAAAGGAATTGTGACGATGTGCGCGCCGATGTACATTAAAAGTGAAGAAGTGATGTACCAGGGGGTTTTAGATTACGCCCGCCAATTTAAGAAGTTTGAAGGGAAATCGGAAGAGGTAATTGAACAAGAAATAGAGGCGTTCAAAAAAACACCGATGAACACGTTAAAAGCACTGCAAAATCTCATTTCGGATGTGCGTGATCATATCGATATGATTTATGCGCCCGCCTTCGTCGTTCAGGCTCGCCACGATGAGATGATTAATCCGGAAAGTGCCAACATCATTTACGATGAAATTGAGTCAACAATGAAGGAAATAAAGTGGTATGAAGAGTCAGGCCATGTGATTACCATTGATAAAGAAAAAGAACAGCTGCACGAGGATATTTACGACTTCCTGGAAAAGCTGAACTGGAACGACTAATACAAAATGTAAGGAGGGACTGCTATGGATCAGCAAAATGAGCTTGTTGACAGATTATTGACATATATGAAGGAAGAGTCCTACAAGCCGCTCACTGTTAAAGAGCTGGAAGAGATGATGCAAATTGAAGATTCTGCTGAGTTTAAAGATTTTGTGAAGGCTCTTGTATATATGGAAGAAAAGGGATTGGTCGTTCGGACCAGAGCGAATCGCTACGGGCTTCCTGAAAAAATGAATTTAGTACGCGGTAAAATTTCCGGACATTCAAAAGGCTTTGCTTTTTTAGTGCCCGAAGAACAAGGAATGGACGATATATTTATTCCACCACATGAAACAAATGGCGCATTAAATGGCGACATTGCGCTTGTGAGGGTGACTTCGGAAACGAGCGGATCACGACGAGAAGGGACGGTTGTCCGCATTCTTGAGCGTGGAAAAACAGAGATTGTTGGTACATACACTGACAGTAAGCATTTTGGTTTTGTCATCCCCGATGATAAAAAGTTTGCGAGTGATATTTTCATTCCGAAGGAGGCTGCTCACGGGGCAATTGAGGGCCACAAAGTGGTTGTGAAAATTACTTCTTATCCGGATGGGCGTAAAAGTGCTGAAGGGGAAGTCATACAGATTCTTGGCCACAAAAATGACCCGGGTGTAGATATTATTTCAATTATTTATAAGCATGGCTTGCCACAGGAATTCCCTGAGGAAGTGATGGAACAGGCAAATGCTGTACCGGAAACAATTAGCGAAAAAGAAATAGAAGGCCGACGGGATTTGCGCGAAGAAACGATTGTCACAATTGACGGCGCCGATGCGAAAGATTTAGACGATGCCGTGACTGTGACAAAGCTCGATAATGGAAACTATAAGCTCGGCGTTCATATTGCTGATGTCAGTTATTATGTGACAGAAGGTTCTCCCATCGATGAGGAGGCGTATGAGCGAGGTACGAGTGTTTACCTCGTTGACCGCGTCATCCCAATGATCCCACATCGTCTTTCTAATGGTATTTGCTCATTGAACCCAAAAGTGGACCGGCTGACACTCTCGTGTGAGATGGAGATTAACTCATCCGGCGAAGTCGTAAGCCACGAAATTTTCCAAAGTGTGATTAAGACAACTGAGCGAATGACGTATAGTGATGTAAATGATATTCTTGTTGATAAAGATGAAGAACTGCGGTCGAAGTATGCACCGCTTGTACCATTATTTGAAGACATGGAAGAGCTGGCGGCTATCTTGCATAAGAAGCGGGAGAAGCGTGGTGCCATTGATTTTGACTTTAAAGAATCGAAAGTCATTGTTGATGAAGACGGCAAGCCGGTGGATGTCGTGCTGCGTGAGCGGTCTGTTGCCGAGCGGTTAATTGAAGAATTCATGCTGGCAGCGAATGAAACAGTAGCCGAACATTTTCATTGGATGGATGTACCGTTCATTTATCGGATCCATGAAGATCCGAAAGAAGATAAGCTGCAGCGTTTCTTTGAATTCATTACGAACTTCGGATTAGTTGTCAAAGGCACGTCTAACTCTGTACATCCGCGCGCTTTGCAGGAGGTGCTTGAGGCGATCCAAGGCAAACCGGAAGAAGTAATCATTTCTACCGTTATGCTTCGTTCCATGCAGCAGGCGAAATACTATGATGAAAGCCTAGGGCATTTTGGATTGTCGACAGATTATTATACGCACTTCACTTCACCCATTCGACGTTATCCGGATTTAATTGTGCACCGTCTAATCCGTACGTATTTAATTGAGAAGCAGGTGGATCCGGCTACTCAGGCAAAGTGGGAAGCACGCCTGCCGGAAATTGCCGAACATACATCGAACATGGAGCGCCGGGCTGTGGATGCCGAACGTGACACAGATGAACTGAAAAAAGCAGAATTCATGCTGGATAAAATTGGGGAAGAATTTGACGGCATTATTAGTTCTGTCACCAACTTCGGGATGTTTGTTGAGTTGGAAAACACCATCGAAGGCTTGATCCATGTCTCTTATATGACGGATGATTACTATCGCTATGATGAACAGCAATTTGCTATGATTGGTGAGCGGACGGGAAATGTTTTCCGCATCGGCGATCAAATTACCGTCAGAGTGAGAGATGTAAATAAGGACGAACAATCCATTGACTTTGAGATTGTTGGCATGAAAAATATAAGAAAACGTCCTGCTGTTCAGACAAAAACGATTAATGGAAAATCACAAAGCAAAAAAGCAAGCGGCCCGCAAGGCAACAGCGATGAAGGAGCGGGCGGCGAATGGACGAATCAGCCGCCAAACAAAAAGAAAAAACGCGGTAAATATTATGAAGGCGTAGCAAAAAAACAAGCGAAGAAAAGACGCCGGAATAAAGGATAACAGGCACCCGGCAGCTTCCAGGCTGCCGGGTCGGACTGAATAACGGAAGGTGAAGAAAAATGCCAAAGGGAGAAGGAAAAGTAGTTGCGCAAAATAAAAAAGCGCGCCATGATTTTTTTATCGAAGAAACGTTTGAAGCGGGGATCGTACTTCAAGGAACGGAAATTAAGTCAATCCGTGCTGGAAGAGTAAATTTAAAAGACGCGTTTGCCCGCATTCAAAAAGGGGAAGTGTTTGTATATAACATGCATATCAGTCCCTATGAGCAGGGAAACCGCTATAATCATGACCCGCTCAGAACGAGAAAGCTGTTATTGCACCGCAAACAGATTGATAAGCTCATTGGGGAAACAAAGGAAGCGGGTTATTCAATTGTCCCGCTGAAAATGTATTTAAAAGACGGTTACGCCAAGCTGCTAATCGGTTTGGCTAAAGGGAAGAAGAAGTTTGACAAGCGGGAAGACTTGAAGAAGAAAGAAGCGAAGCGCGATGTAGAGCGCGCGTTTAGAGAGCGGCAGAAAGGGTAAAGAGCGAACAATTGTTGCTTTTTCTATGAAAAATGGTATAATAAGAACTGTAGCTGAGCTTCGGACATTTGGTCCGGTTCCTATTTTATAATGGGGACGTTACGGATTCGACAGGGATAGTTCGAGCTTGGGCTGCGAGCCGAGGGGATCGTCCTCGTAAAAACGTCAAAGCCAATAATAACTGGCAAACAAAACAACAACCTCGCTTTCGCTGCTTAATAACAGCTGATAGCGGTTCCTCCCTCCATCGCCCATGTGGTAGGGTAAGGGACTCACTCTTAGTGGGCTACGCCGTAGTTCTCCGTCTGGGGACAAAGGAAGAGATCAATCAGGCTAGCTGTCCGGCCGCCCGTCGGTAGGCAAAAGGTACAGCGAAATCCGAATATATCGACTACGCTCGTAGACGTTCAAGTGCCGTTATCTTTGGACGTGGGTTCGATTAGAAAATAGTCGCCTTGTATGGTAACATACAAGTGAAAATTCGGCTTTATCGGTGAAACCTAAGTCATCGAATGATGATAAGGCAATGCCGAGCGGTATGTGGAGCAATCCAACAGCCGTGTATCGACTTATAGGCTGCCACTTAGTTGGAGGGCAGTACTAGGATGCGGGAAGCTACCTGGGGATCCAGGTAAATCTATTTTTCGCATAAGACGCCGAAGAGCCTGTCTTACTATGCAGGTTCAAGATATAGTCAGTGCCATGACGAAAGCATGGAAAAGCACGTCCCACCGTCTCCACCATACATGATTTGGTGGATATTACCTATTTAATTAAAAGACTTGCCAAACGTGGCAAGTCTTTTTGTGTTCATAAATAGGAAGGAAAGGTGGAGGTCTTTAACAGTTTTTATATGTTAAAAAATGACTCCTCAAATAATAATTTCGCTTTTAACATATCAGCTGTATATTTCCCATTTCGAGGTGTGACTCTGTTGTAGTGTTCCAATATCCATTTAGCTCGATTTCTTTTTTTATCTATTCTGAGATAAGGGGAAACTTCTTTTAAAATCATCAACACGCTCTCTTTGTTCTTTATAGACAAAGTATAAGAGTCCTTGTGAAGGCCAGGCTTATAATTTTTCTTATTACTAATGGCTCCGCCGGTCAGTGTTTGAATATAGAGAAGAAGCTCTTTATCCGACGAAGAAATTGTGATGCAAGGACGCCGATGTTCTCTTTGGTGCATTCTAGTTAGTGTGATAGAGCCTTCTCCATCTATAATCCCTGCTAAATAGCCCGCTTCCCAATCTTTCATGTCCTCTCCTCCTGAATTATTGTCATTCTTGAAAAATGGAAGCTTTGTGAAAGAAAAAACTTCGTCAAGTTGTTATGATCATCTACTTATATTGAAGCTTCAAAACATAGAACTGTTATGTCTATGAGTCTGTTTTTCTAAGGAAGGATAATAAACATTAAATTCTTATCTAGTTAATGACCCAGGTGTAGGGTTTAAATACGAGAAGCTTTACTAACCCAGCGCATAACAGCAGTAATGACATCTTCGAGTTCTTTGCCGATTGGGGTTAGTTCATAGATCACTTTTCTTGGGGAGGATTCAAATGTTTTCTTCACAACTAGTCTCTCATTTTCTAGCTCGCGCAGTCGTTCTGTAAGGAGCCGATCAGAAATGCCGGGGATTTCGTTTAATAATTCGTGATACCGTTTAGGGCCTTTCAGCAGTGTATAAATAATGACTCCCATCCAGCGCTTTCCGATGAACTCGATCGTGTGGTGAAAGTTATCGCAAATAGTGGTCTTATCTTTGTACTGAGAACAATTCAACTCATTTTGTTGGCTCATTCTATAACCTCAATGTTTTTATATAAATTTTAGCATATAGTATTTGACAAACCAAGCTTACTAATAGTAAGCTTGGTTTTGAACTTACTTAAAGTAAGTTCAATTAGGAGGGAAAGAAAGTGACAACAACTATGCAAAGTTTATCAGAAGTGATTCGCAATCGCCATTCTGTTAGAAAATATGATCCAACTTATAAAATTTCGAGAAATGAAATAGAAGAAATGCTGCAAGAAGCGATGCTAGCTCCTTCATCTAGCAACCTTCAGCCATGGCGCTTTATCGTTATTGATAATGAGGAGGTAAAGAAGGAACTAAGAGCCATTGCTTACAACCAAGAGCAAGTGGAGACATCTTCAGCTGTCATTGCTGTTCTAGGCGATGTAGAAATGTATAAAAATGTTGAAAAGGTATACCAAAGCAGCTATGAAGCTGGCTTTATGGATGAAGCGAGTATGAATAAACTGATTCAAAACACATATAATACGTATCCTAATGCGCCAGTTGAAGCAAGAGCCAATATTGCTTCATTTGATGCAGGGCTCGTCTCTATGCAGCTTATGCTTATTGCCAAAGCGAATGGTTATGATACGGTAACTATGGGCGGCTTTGATAAGCAGAAGTTTGCTGAGCGGTTTGATGTACCGGAACGCTACATTCCAATTGTTTTAATCGCTATTGGTAAAGCTGCTGCGCCTGCTCATAAAACGACTCGTCTTCCGCTGGAAGAAACAGTTCGTTTTATCTAACTAAATAGACGTTATTTAATAAAAGAGCATTTTCTGGTTTTTCAGAGTGCTCTTTTTATATTGCTTTTTCCTATCTTCATAAATTGAAAAAAGTGGTTGACAATTATAATTATTTTTAATATTCTAAACAAAAATAGCGGATGACGATTGTGGGAGAGCACGAGCAATAAGCCACCGAAGGAGCAAGTTCCAAAAAGACCCTTGGAGCTAATCTCTCAGGTAGAAGAACCACAATGGGACGCACCTCTGGAGAGCGCGTTTAGGTACGCCACCAAAGGGGAAGACTCTACGATCGATAAGAGTTAAACTCTCAGGTAAAAGGACAGAGAAGGGAAATGTTACCCTTTTCTGTCCTTTTTTGTGTGCAGAAAAAGGTAGCGAGAGATAAATGTACAGCACATGTTTAAAAGAGGAAATCTGAATAGGAGGCAAGGAAATGAGTTTGCAAAAAAATGATTTTACTATTTTTGAGGCGATTGAGAAAGAAAAGAGACGCCAGCATGAGACATTGGAATTGATTGCATCAGAAAACTTTGTCAGCCCGGATGTATTAGAAGCTATGGGAAGTGTAATGACGAATAAGTACGCGGAAGGATATCCGGGAAGGCGCTACTATGGGGGCTGTGAATTTGTCGATGTGGCGGAACGGGCAGCGATTGAACGTCTGACCAACCTATTTTGTGCTAAATATGCCAATGTGCAGCCTCACTCGGGGGCGCAGGCGAATCTCGCCGTCTTTTATGCACTGCTTCAGCCTGGCGATAAAATCATGGGCATGAATCTTTCGCATGGCGGACATTTAACTCACGGAAGCCCTGTGAGTATTTCTGGCAAATGGTTTGAGGTTGTTTCTTATGGAGTAAAGGAGGATACGCAATTAATTGATTACGATGAATTGGAGGAGATTGCCCATAAAGAAAAAACGAAATTGATCATTGCCGGGGCGAGTGCTTATCCGAGAACGATTGATTTTGCCCGCTTTAAAGAGATTGCCGATCAAGTGGACGCGAAATTGATGGTGGACATGGCGCATATCGCCGGGCTGGTGGCAGCAGGTCTTCACCCTTCTCCTGTTCCTTATGCAGATGTTGTGACAAGCACTACCCACAAAACATTGAGGGGGCCTCGGGGCGGCATTGTGTTAACGAACGACGAGGAAATCATTAAGGCTATTAACAAAGCAGTATTCCCAGGAATCCAGGGAGGCCCCCTTATGCACATTATTGCAGCAAAAGCGGTAGCTTTCAACGAAGCGGCGCAGCCGGACTTTAAAGAGTATGCCAAGCAAGTTATCCGAAACAGCCAGGCACTGGGCGAAGCGTTAAAGAGGGAAGGAGCTGCTCTTGTTTCCGGGGGGACAGATAACCACCTTGTCCTGCTGGATGTGCGTCCGTGGAGTCTGACTGGAAAAGAAGCAGAGCGTTTGCTTGAGGAAGCAGGTATTACCGTAAATAAGAACACGATTCCTTATGATCCGGAAGGCCCGTTTGTGACGAGCGGAGTGCGGATGGAACAGCTGCGTTAACTACGCGCGGCATGAAAGAAGAGCAAATGGAGAAAATTGCTCAGGTGATAGCCGCTGTGTTGAAAAACAAAGGGGAACCGGCGGTACTGGCACAGGCAAAAGAAACAACGGCCTCTATTTGCGAAGCTTATCCATTATTCCAACAGTCAGTCAACGTATAGGAAAGGAGCAACAAAATGGAATTTCAAAGCTGCTTTGACATTATCGGGCCTATTATGGTGGGGCCGTCAAGTTCTCACACCGCTGGCGTTGTATCGATTGGCAAATTTATTTATGAATGGTTGGGCGGGTGTCCTGAAGAGGCGGATATTGTCTTCTATGATTCCTTTGCTGAAACCTATCAAGGGCATGGAACGGATAAAGCACTGCTTGGCGGTTTACTTGGCATGGGGACGGATGACTCGGGCATTCGGGATGCTCTGAAGCGGGCCGGGGAGGTTGGCCTGGATTATACGATTGAGCCGCAAGGAAGCTGCTTATTTTTTGACCATCCGAACACGGCTATGGTTACAGCTAGACGGGGGAACCAGCTTGTAAAAGTAGGCGGTGCTTCTCTCGGAGGCGGGTTATCGAAAATCTTTATGATCAACGGCCGAATGGTCGATATTCGTTTGAGCACGAGCGATGATTTTTCGGTGCTGGCTAGAAACTATCAGATATATCGATTAAGAGAAGAAATTGCGAGGAATGCCTGATGGAGATCTTATCAATGAAACAGCTTCTGAAGTCTTGTGAAAAGGAGCAGAAAAGTATCGGTGAAGTGATGCTGCTGCTAGAAGAAAAGAAATCAGGCAAAAATCAACAAACGATTCTTCGCATGATGGAAGAACGGCTCATCAAAATGAAGGAAGCGGTCGACAGTGGAACAGAGGATTCCTCATCCGCGCCGAGCGGAATTTCCGGAGGAGATGCCGTAAAAATGCGAGATTACGTACGAGGAGGAAAAACGCTTACAGGCAGCTATATTAGTCAGGCAATGACTTTCTCACTGGCTACTTCGGAAAGCAATGCCAGAATGGGAGTCATTGTGGCTACGCCCACTGCCGGAGCAGCAGGCATTTTGCCAGGCGTGCTCTTTTCGCTTCATCACAATGACGGAACGCCCTTTAAGGAGTTGGTTATGGGACTGTTTACCGCCAGCATGCTCGGCTATGTGATTGCTAATCGTTCGTTTATTTCCGGGGCTGCTGGAGGATGCCAGGCGGAAGTGGGCTCGGCAGCCGCCATGGCTGCTGGCACCATCACTGAATTAAAGGGAGGCAGCCCAGAGCAAGCTGTGCATGCAACGGCGATAGCGATGAAGTCTCTCCTAGGATTGGTTTGTGATCCGGTGGCAGGGCTTGTTGAAGTGCCTTGTATTAAACGGAATGCGATCGGTACATCCATTGCTTTTTCGGCTGCAGACTTGGCTCTTGCAGGAGTAGAAAGCCGCATTCCATGTGATGAGGTAATTGAGGCAATGTACAAAGTGGGGAAAGATATGCCAAGAACATTAAGAGAAACGGCTCTTGGCGGTCTTGCTATGACTGAGACTGGTCAGAGGATAAAAGAACAGCTCTTCTGCAGTAAGAAATAAAGCAATTTATGGATGGGAAAGACGATTGCTATATAAAAGGGATATCAGTGTTTATTTATATAGAAGTAACGATGACAGAGAGCAGCTTGAATAAAAGTGTTGTCGGTGGGAGAAGAAATGACTATTGCTTGGGGGAGCGGTAGCCATTTACAGGAAGAAGCTCAGTAAAAAGGCAGTGACTGTTAGGATAAAGACACCGGCTTATAAGTGGGGTATAAACTGTTTTTTGATATATATGTTAGTTAAGTAGGACGCGATTGGATTTATAAAACAAAGAGAACGTTTGAGGGGAAAGGGAGAAGAACAGATGACAGAAGCAACAGCGAATTTACTATATAGCGAAGAACATGAATGGGTACTTCAATTAAGTGAAAACCGGGTAAGAATTGGTATTTCTGATTATGCCCAAAAGCAGTTAGGGGATATTGTATTTGTAGAAAATCCAGAGATGAATGACGAAGTAACGGCCAATGAATCTATGGGAACTATTGAATCTGTTAAGGCGGTGTCAGAATTATTTTCTCCTCTCTCAGGCACGGTTATGACTGTTAATGAACGGTTAGAGGACAATCCTGAATTAATTAACGAGCAGCCTTATAAAGAGGGCTGGTTGATCGAAGTGGAGATGTCTAATCCGGAAGAACTGAAGGTGCTGCTAAGTGAAGGCGACTATGAAGCGTTTATTAATGAAGGAGAAAAATAAGGCCAGCAACGCTTGATAGAGAAAGAACTGGCAGCCAGGTATTAGAACTACTAAGAAAAACGATAAGAGAGAAGGCAAGGTGTGAATAGGTGATCCGAGAGCGCACAAGCCCAGGCGGCTGTTTCAAGTTGTAAGTATCATAGTCAATATTTACTGTCGCATGCAGGTTTCTTCCTGCATGCGTTTTATGTTCTCAAGGTTACAAAGGATGAATTAAATGTTGACGATAAAAATCTTCATAAGTACAAGAATTTTGGTTTATATACAAGAAAAAGAATATTGATTATTTTAAATATTCGTGATATATTTAAAAATTTGAATAAAAATATTGTTGTGATAACATAGTAGTTGTAAATGTGAATGGAGGTGGAGGATTTGTTTCAAGTTGGCGACAAGGTTTTTTATCCAATGTATGGAGCAGGGGTGATCGAAGCCATAGAAGAACGAGAAATCCAAGGGAAAACACAAGAGTACTGTGTTATTGCCATTCCTCTTAGTAAGATGGATGTCATGATTCCTGTAAAGGTGATCAAGAAATCACGAATCCGTTCGATTACTAGCAGAAAAGTAGCAAAAGAGATATTATCCGACTTTGATAATAAGGTATCTGATTGTTCGCTTTCGTGGAAGGAAAGGTTAAAAAAGAATACGGAAAAAATGAAGACAGGAGAAATGCAGGACACAGCTGAAGTAGTTCGAGACTTGCTTCATTATGAACGGGAAAAAGCGCTTAACTCTGTTGAAAAGCAGTTGCTTGACCGTGCCAAGCGTATTCTAATTAGTGAATTAATCATGATAAAAGATATTACGGAAAATGAAGCGGCAGAGTTGCTGAAACTCACAAGTTGACGTAAAAGGGAAATGATTTTTCAAGCGTGATGGTCTGAAACATCTTGATTTAGAGCGTCCTGAATTTTTAGGATGCTTTTTACACTGATAAAATATTTAAAAGATTAATATTGAAGAAAAAAGTTAAAGATTCTTTGCTGACATCTAGAATAATGTTATCTCAATATGGATCTACCAAGGAAGGATCAGCTTATATCAAGAGTGAGAGAAGGTATCGCCCTTTTTATAGAAAGCGCTTTAACTATTTTTAAATCTTCAAAATATTTTACAATAATATATTGAAATTACAGAGCAATAGAAGTAATATAGTTCTAGCGATATATTGCATACTTCGAATAGGATCTTTATTGAGCGAAAATAGATTTTGTAATTTAGAAAGGAATAAACTATATGAAGTCGAAATTATCATTTTCAGCTTATCTTGCAATTGGAGTTATGTTGTTTGCACTATTTTTTGGAGCGGGTAATCTTATTTTTCCAGCGCAGCTTGGCCAAAATGCCGGCACGAACGTTTGGCCAGCGGTTATTGGCTTTTTAACAACTGGAGTAGGGCTGCCGTTTCTCGGAATTTTAGCGATGGGCTTCTCGGGCAGTTCTAATCTTCAAGAACTGGCAAGTCGTGTCCATCCGATATACGCAGTTATTTTCACTTCGCTTCTTTATTTAACGATCGGACCATTTTTCGCCACTCCGCGTACAGGTACAGTCGCTTACGATATCGGTATATCTCCGTTTGTAGGTGAGGGCTCTGCACAAGTAGGGTTATTGATTTTTACTCTAGTGTTCTTTGGTGTTACGATGTGGCTGTCATTAAACCCTTCAAAGATTGTTGACCGGGTTGGAAAGATTCTATCACCAGCACTGATTATACTGCTCTTGATCTTATTAATTACTGTTATTGCTAAACCTATGGGATCTATTGAGGCTCCTCAGGAAATGTATGCAAACGGGGCATTTGTGAAAGGTTTCTTAGAAGGATACAACACAATGGATGCGCTCGCTTCGCTTGTCTTCGGAATTATTGTTATTAATGCGATTCGCTCCATGGGTGTGACATCCAAAGGAGAGGTATTATCCGCAACAATTAAAGCGGGGACTGTGGCAATCTTTTTCCTTGCTATCATCTATGTAGGTATTGCTTATTTAGGTGCTACAAGCACAGAGAAATTCGGAGTTTTTGATACGGGGGGCCCTGTTCTTAACAGCGCAGCTTCTTATTATTTTGGAAGCTTCGGAACAGTGATGCTGTCAGTGATCATTATACTGGCATGTTTAACAACAAGTATTGGGTTAATTACAGCGTGTGGTGAGTACTTCCATACTTTGTTCCCGAAAGTAAGCTATAAAAAGTTTGTTGTTTTCTTTTCATTGTTCTCATTTATCATTGCGAACTTTGGGTTATCCAACATTATTATGTACTCAATTCCAGTCTTAATGTTCCTGTATCCGCTGGCTATTACTTTAATGTTGTTAACATTCTTATCGCCATTGTTTAATCATTCACGGGTTGTTTATGTAGCAGCCACAATAGTAGCATTGCTAATCAGTACAATCGATGGCCTCAAAACATTCTGTGATTCATTCAGCATTCCATACTTTAATTGGATGAAAGCGGTAGTGTCATTTTACGAGCAAGTATTGCCGTTATACGGCCAGGGACTTGGCTGGTTGTTGCCAGTTTTAATCGTAATCGTCATTACAGGAGTGATTGTCCGTCTTCAAAAGTTATCAACTGTTGAAGCTTAATAAAAGCCGGCTCCCTCTCTTGAGAGGGAGCCGGCTTTTATGTTTATAGTGATTTGAGCGAGCGAAATTCTTCGATCGAACGAAGCCAGTTCTTCCTCATGCTTGCCGCAGCCCCTGTAGCATCCCGATCCTTTAAGTGTTTAATGATCGCTGCATGTTCTTCTATCGTCTTTTCCGTTAAAACAAGCGAACTGTGAAAAAATAATCTCCGAACATGTGATTGTAAAGATGGAATCATTTTAAGAAGATAAGGGTTATTGGCTGTATCGACAATAATTTGGTGAAACTCTTCATCAATTTTTAGAGCACCAAAGTAATTTTTTGAACGTACAGCCTCAGCTAATTGTTCATTTGTCATTTCTAGCAGCAGGGTTGCTTCATCTGTTAAATGGGGGACAGCCAGTTCAGCTGCCAATGCTTGTAATGCTGCTAAGGGTGGGAGGATATCTTTCATTGATTCTTCTTCCACTCTTGTCACTTGTGTTGATTTACCTGGGTACATTTCTACAAATCCTTGTGCTTCAAGAAGCTGCAGCGATTCACGAATTGGAGTTCTGCTGACACCTAAAGCCTCAGCAAGCTCTTTGTCATTCAATTTTTCGCCCGGACGCAAGGTGCCGTCAATAATCCATTGTAGCAGCTGGCTGAATGCGCTTTCTTTTGCTGATTTTCTTACCAGCTTTGAATGATCAGTAGGTATTGGCACTGGAATTCACCATCCTGCATAAATTCTATATTTTCTCTATATATTATACAGGTAAACTACCTGGATAGGAATATGCAATATATTAATCTCTTATTTTATAAGGTAAACCGGTAAGAAACCTACCGTCAGGTAAATTTTTCCTAATGATAATTATTATGGAATAAATAGATTTTAGTTTTATGAACAAACGGAAAAGTCAATAGTAATATATATAAAAGATGTGTCTAAATTAGAAAAAATTATTGACAAAAATGTGAATTTGAGAAATAATAGAAGAAAGGGAGATGGATAAAATGGAAACTAAACGGAAGATGTTAAATGCAGTAAAGTACATCGGTGGTACAGTGCTTGCTCTTGGGATTTTAACTTTCTTAATCGGTTTCTTTGGAAGCGATTCCAGTGTGTTAACTCCTATGGGCATTGGGGCAGTTGTAGGAGCAGTTTTCGTCTTTTTAATAGGGGTATTTTTTGTAGCATCTGAAGAAATGCTTGATAAAGCTTATAAAGGTATGGAACCTTATAGAACAAAGTAAAGAGCGTCTCTAAAGCGACGCTCTTTTTTTGTGTCAAGGATTGATCGGCCAGTAATGGATCTTTTATAAACCTGCATCCAGGCGCTGTCGGGCGGAATGCAATTCTGGTGTGATGGCTTGATGGCCTGTAGCCCGTGCCAATCCATAAGCGGGCATGTTTCCATACATACATTCGTATTGTCCTTTAGGAACAATATATGTCTCATGATAAATGCCTACCACACCATTGTTTCCGATTTTTTGATTAAACTCTTTCCATGCGGTAAGGTGGTTCTGTCCTTTTGCATAATCCATCAATTCGTCTGCAGAACGCCAATATTGCACCATGATAGTTGTTCGCAGTCCAAAAAACGATTCCATAGACAAAAAGCCAAGATCTTTATTTGTATACAGCTCTCGAATCATAGCTGGCATGGCTTTGAATACGGGCAGCCATTTATGAATAGCCCACCATTTATTCACTCGCATACCGATAATAAATACGACAACCTCCTCATTTGAACTGGCAGTGTAACGTCCGGGAAAAATTTTTTTAGGCATATGATCCCTCCTATAACTGGTCAATTTTCTTCATACAACACTCACACCATTCAATCGCTGCTTTTGTTGTCCTTTTTCCATAGTCCAATGTCATAAGCCAAAATTGGGCCTCGTGTTTGTCAGCATAGCTGCTATTAATCATGTGTTCAATGCTTTGATAGGTCTGATATCGCTCATGGAGCTTTTTTAAGTATTCTGAGAGCTGAGCATAAATAATGTTCTTCTCCTCGTGCTGGCTAAAAAACAGCTTAAGTAAAAATTCATTTTTTTCCGTTGGTAGCTCTTTGAAAGGCGCCTGAATCCACTCTTGGAGAGCTTGCTTTCCTTTGGGCGTTATATAATACTCTTTTTTATCAGGTTTTTTGTCTTGTAAAGTTGTTTCTACCGTTGCAAACCCTTCATCAACCAGCTGTTTTAGAGTAGGATATATTTGTCCATAGCTGACTTTCCAAAAGTAGTTTAAACTTCCATCAATCATTTGTTTGATAGAATACCCAGAGCGGCATCCAGTCGTAAGTAGCCCAAGTATTGCATACTTTGTTTGATTTTCTCTTGCCATTGTATCTCCTTATATCAATTAGTTATATATCATTTAGATATATTATATTGGATGAACAGCAAAAAAGACAGACTTTTAGGATAATATTCAAATCTTTCTTGGCAAATTGTCTGGATGATGATTTTAATTTTTAGAAGTGTGTGATTGCTGTATGTGAAAAAGAGTGAGTGTTCATTTATCAGGCTTGCCAATGCAATTGGCAAAAACAGAAGAGGGTTTAATGGTCTATTCCACTATCCTATCGATTGAAGGAGCCTCTCTATTTGTCTGACTTCTTTTCCTGGAGTGGAGGGGGATCAATTTTCTTTTTTATCGGGCCGTTTGCCACTTTATTCATCTGGAGATAGTTCATGACAGACGTCTGGCCCACAAATGTTTATTTTTATTAGTTGATGAAAAAAGAGTTTGCTTAACAAAAAGCTCTTGTTAAAATTGGAAAGAAGGCTATTTAATTTGTGATTTTTAAGGGGAGGATAAGTGAATGTTTAAGAAAATGGCTGCCGATGCACTTGGCTTATCGGACATTGGAACGATTATTTCACCGGCGGATTATGATAAGACAGATGCTGATGACTATGTGATGCATGAAGATGATGAAAAAATTTATTTTTTAATTAAAACGAAAGCAGATGAATACTGTTTTACGAACCTCGCTTTGATCCATGTAGATGGGGAAAGCGCAGTGTCTTCTAAAAGAACGTTAAAACGTTATCCGTATGCTCAGCATAGAATCTCTAATGTTGTGCTTGAAACAGCGGGTAAAATTGATATGGATGTTGAAATTAAATTCCAACTAGGAAATCAGGCATTTGATATTGATGTTCGAAAAGACCAAATTGAACAATTAAAAGATTTATACAAAGCTTTGCTGCGCATTGCAGAGATTACTCACGAGAACAGCGTATACATAGATATGGCTTCAAAAAGCCTTGATAAAGCAGCAAGTATTTTGCAGAACTCACGCACAGATGAAAAACAATTAGGAACTACTTATCGGGAATTGACCGACTTCGGTTTTACATGGATGACATCTGTCCGAGAGCAATATCACTTAAAGGATTTCGGAGAAATATTTGAGAAGTATATCAATAATTAATACACGATAAAAGCCCATCTGCTAGATGGGCTTTTATCGGTAGACATTATATACTTGCAGGCTGTTCACATGCTATTGAGCTACTTTTACTTGGTGATCTTCATGTTCATGCAAGCCCTCTTTGTTTTCTACATGAACTTTTACAGTAAACTCGCCAGCTGCAGCGAATGTATAGGCACCAGAGTACTCGCCAGGTTTCGTTTCTTTTACATCCACCCAATCGTGCTTATCAGGATTGGCCTTGTTCCAGATTTCATAGCGGACTTGTGCTTTTTCCAAAGGCGCTTCTTTCATTTGCAAATGAACGGTTAATGAAGTGGGGACATTCGCTTTTACATTTTCAGGCGCCATGAAGTGCATAGCAAAGCCTTCTGCATGCTCTCCGTGATCATGACTGTGTCCGGCTTGTTTTTCATGCTCATGGTGATTTTCAGTTACCCCTTTTCCGACAGTCACTGGCTTTAAAGGCATTGTATGAAGGTCTCTTGCCTGCACATGTACTTGTACAGTAAAGAGTCCATCATGGTCAAAAGCAGTTTTTGCTTCGTATGTGCCGTCTTTATTGTTTTTTGCCTTGATCATTTTGCTTTCTTCTTTTTTGCCTTCTTCCCATACCTCAAACTTCACTTCATCAGCATCGGCTACTTTTTCATCGCCTTGCGATACAGTGGCTTTCATAGCGATATTTTCGTTAACAGCTGCTTTTTCGGGAACATCAAGTACTGCTTCCAGCGGCTCTACCTTTTTCTGTACCGCCTTTGGTTTCTCCACTTCCTTCTTATCTGCCCCGCTATTACATGCAGCTAGTGCCGTCATAGCAAAGACGACGGCTATCATCCAGAATAGTTTCTTCATATCCATTCCTCCAATTTATCAGTCTTTAATGAAAAGAGCCTCAGCTATTTGACAAGGTTTTTTTTATGTCTTTAATCATGTCATCACTGTGGGCTCCTAAGGTAAAGCTGTACTCCTCTACAATTTCTCCATGTTGATTCACTAAGTAAAAGTTTGTGTTATGAATGACCTGATTCGATGATTCGGGTTTTTGAATGAGCGTTTGAAATTCCTCTCTGCCGAACGTCTCGATTTGCTCTTGAGTATAACCAGTGAGCATCTGCCAATTCGACTCATCTTCTGTAAAACCAGCTATATACTTTTTTAACTTGTTCGGTGTATCCACAGCCGGATCGACACTGAAGGAGACAAGCTCCACAGGAAGGTCTTCTGCTCTCAAGCGTTTTTGCAAAGCAGCCATATTGGCTGTCATCGGTGGACAGACAGTGTCGCAATTGGTAAAGATAAAATTAGCGACCCACACTTTTCCTTTCAGGCTTTCGCTGCCAAACGCTTTTCCATTTTGATTAGTAAAGGTGAATGATTTCATTTGATAGGGCTTGGTTTTATCCAAGCCGCAGCCCGAAAGCGCGATTAATGTCATACTTAGTATAAGCAGCCATATTTTCTTCATGCTGCGCACCTCTTTTCGTCCATCACTCATCGCCTGGAAAAAAAGAATACTTGAACCAAGCGTAAACGATGGTTGTGAAGTTTATGTGAGAAATCCTTAGCAATTTTTAAACAACAGGATCAACAAGCAACGGCAAGCGGATAGAAACAATGATTTCTTGGGCTGCCCGTCCGTTGCGAATGGAAAAAGTTCCGCCGTGCAGCCTGACAATTTCTTTTACGATAGAGAGGCCAAGGCCGGTTCCACCGGTTGCCCGGCTTCTGGCTTTATCTGTGCGAAAAAAGCGTTCACCTATGCGTGAGAGATCTTCCTCTTGAATGCTGATGCCTTGATTGATTACTTGTAGGAGCATGTCGTTATCTTCTGCTTTTAAGTCAATGATTAGGGTGCTTTCTTTAAAGGAATATTTAATGGCGTTATCCAGTATGTTGTAAATAACCTGCTGAATTCGCTTTGCATCACCGTCAATGATGAGATCTTCCTGGAAATTCACTTCCGTTCTAATCTTTTTTTCACTCGTGTGAATGTCAAACAAGTGGAGCGTGTCTAACAGCAGCTGGGCGACAGCGATAGGTTCCTTATCGAGCACGTACATGCTTTCCTGGAGATGATCAAGATCAACTAAATCATGGATTAATTTTTTTAGGCGATCGGTTTCTTTTTCAATCGTATTCAAATACTGCTGGGCTTCTTCGGGCGAAGTATATATTTCCTGCTTTAACGCCTGTGTATAACCGCTGATGTAAGTTAATGGTGTTCTTAACTCATGGACGACATTGGATAAAAACTCTTTTTTCCGGATATCCTGCTTTTCCAAGGAAGAACTCATTTTGTTAAAGGCTTTTGCGAGCTGACCAACCTCATCGTTGGCACGAATGGGCAGGCGATTCGAATAATTCCCCTTAGATACCTCTTGTGAGAATTGCTGAATTTCTGTGAGCGGCTGAAAGAGTGATTGTCGGATCCGGTTAACGACAAGAAACAAGAGCAAGAAAAATATAGTGCCTGTTAAAATTAAGATGGGCAGGCTGCCCTGGAATACTTCTTGAATAGCTGCCAGCGGCACGTAAATATAAATAAATCCGATCAGTCCCGTTTCGCCCATAATAGGGAAGATGGCGCCGATAATTTCCCGCTTAAATTCTTTTACATAGCCCTCTTTCATGACATAGTTGCCTTGTTCTAACCGCTTTTGGTCTTGTTTGTTGACAAGCGCTTCATAGTTGATTTTATAAGGAAAGTAAGTGGAGAGCTCGTCCAAATTGTCAACTGCAATAATCTCGTATTCAGATACGACATTGTACCAATGAATTTTTTCAATAATTTCTTTACTTAAAGTACCGTAGTGATAGTGGGAAGCTGTCCTTTCGCCCTGATAAATGACCGATTCCCTTATGCTATTCAAGTACAAGTCTTTATACAAAAAGTGCAAAAAGAAGAAAGCGAAAACAATGGTGAAGACGATACAGGACAAAATAAGAAATAGCACCTTTTGACTTAATGTAAAATTCTTTCTCACTAGGACACCTCAAATTTATAACCGATTCCCCAGACAGTTTGAATGAGAGCAGACTGATCCTTTAGCTTTAACCGCAATGTCTTCACATGAGTATCCACCGTTCTCTCGCTGCCGTTGTATTCCTCACCCCAAACGGAATGAAGCAGTTGTTCCCGCGAAAAAACTTTTCCTGGATGCTGTGCTAACCAAGAAAGCAGCTCATATTCTTTTAATGTTAATGAGAGAGAGCGCCCATTCACTGTTACTTTGTAAGATTGCATATCAAGAGTGAGCGGTCCGATCGTATAGCGATTTGTTTGCCGGGAAGAAGGATTGGTTCTTCTTAAAACAGATTCAATCCTGGCTAGCAGCTCACCAGGGTGAAAAGGCTTTACGATATAATCATCGCCCCCCAGTTTTAAGCCATGAATTTTATCCCATTCTTCTCCCTTAGCTGATAAAAAAATAAGCGGTAAATCATATCTTCTTTTGATCTCTGCTGCGAAAGTAAAGCCATCCATATACGGCATCATGACATCTACTATTAATAAATCAGGTACTTGCTTATCGATAGCAGAAAGAGCATCTATTCCGTTGGATGCTTCCATAACGGCATAGCCTTCTTTCTCCAAAAAGGTTTTTAAAAGCTGCCTCATTGTTTCTTCATCATCTATGATCATTACCGTTAATCCATTCATATATATCCCTCACTTTCTCTTCTTATTGTATCCATTATTTGTGAAGTTTTGGTGTGATTAGGCGGTGAAAAAGTTAAATTTCATGTACAACGAGATAAAAACTCCAATAAAAACATTGACTGATTAGTCAATGGATAGTATGGTTATGTTGACTGACCAGTCAATAAGAGAGGCATAGGAAGAGGGGGAGAGATACAGTGGGAATTGTAGAGCTTCATAACTTAACGAAATCATATAAAAACAATCGGGGGATTGTAGATGTTTCTTTCTCGATCGAAGAAGGAGAGATCTTTGGGTTTATCGGTCCGAATGGAGCTGGGAAAAGCACAACGATTCGCACGTTGTTGAACTTTATTTATCCGACGAGCGGTCATGCTACTATTTTTGGAAAAGATATCGTGAAAGAATCGAAGGAAATTCGTCGGCACGTCGGCTATTTGCCATCTGAAGTTCATTACTATGATGATATGAAAGTGATTGACTTATTGACTTACTCGGCCCGCTTTCATAAAAACTTTAAAGAGAAAAGAATGAAGGACTTGGCTACCATACTTGATTTGAATTTAAATAGGAAAATCGAGGATCTTTCTTTCGGAAACCGCAAAAAGGTGGGCATTGTCCAAGCGCTTTTGCATGAACCACAGCTTATTATTTTAGATGAACCGACAAGTGGACTTGACCCATTGATGCAGCATCATTTCTTTGACTTGCTGCATCAAGAGCAAAAGCGCGGGGCAACGATTTTTTTCTCTTCTCATGTTTTAAGCGAAGTGCAAAAGATGTGTGATCGTGTGGCCATTATCAAAGAAGGCCAGCTTGTGAAAGTAGAAACGATGGAAAGCTTAACGAAAAATAAAATGAAGAACGTGACAATTGCAATGGAAGGCGCTGATCAGCTTTCAATAGAATTCGACGGAGTGATCAGCCGCGAAGTGAAAAGGAACGAACTCAAACTTCTCTACAATGGAGACATTCAATGGCTTCTCCAGCAATTGAACAGCTTGCCTCTGCAGGACGTGTTGATAGAGGAGCCGTCGCTTGAAGAAATCTTTATGCATTATTACGAAAGCTGAGGGGAGTATGTATACATGATTATTCAAAGGGAATGGAAGCGTAGCCGCAAATCATTAATTATCTGGAGCTTGATTTTAGGGGGGCTGGTTATTTGGCTGCTAAGTATTTTTCCTCAATTTGCTGAGCAGCAAGAAGACATGGAGAAATTATTCGAGGCCTATCCGGATTCAATGAAAGATCTATTTAAGATGAACGAGCTCAGCCTTAGTACATTAATAGGTTTTTATGGAATAGAAGTATACATGATGACAACGCTGCTCGGAAGTATTTATGCAGCCATATTGGCTTCCAATATGCTGGCCAAGGAGGAAAACGACAAAACAGTTGAGTTCTTGTTATCAAAGCCGGTAACGAGAAATGAAATTGTGGGACAAAAAGCTGCTGTTGTGATTCTTAATGTGTTTATTTTAAACATAGTAGTAGCTGTGGCTAGTCTGATAGGCTTCCAATTGGCAAAAGGATATGAGGTGCCGTACAAAACATTTACTTTATTAGTAATCGGAGCACTCCTGCTTCATCTCACCTTTGCAGCTCTCTCCTATTTGCTATCGGCTGTTATGAGAAAAACAAGAAATACATTGGCTGTCTCTATTGCTGTAGTCATCATCACTTATTTTTTAAACATGATGTCAGGTCTCTCAGAGGAACTGAATGTAGTGAAATATATGAGTCCGTTTTATTACATTGAGGCCGCTTCTATTATTAACGATCACAAGCTGGAGCCTGCTTACTCATTAATTATGGTAATGGTATGCTTGCTTAGTCTCTTTGCTGCGTTTATGGTATATAAGAGAAAAGATATTTCTGTTTAATAATGAAAGTACGAGGTGTTCAGCATTGTATGAAGCTTTTGAAAAGCAGCCTCAGGCTAAAAAAGATTTAATATTGAAAGTAGCCATTGAAGAGTTTGTGAAAAATGGCTATGAAAAAGCATCTACCGATATTATTACAAGCCGGGCCGGTATTTCTAAAGGGATTCTTTTTCACTATTTTAAAAGCAAAAAAAATCTGTATGTATATCTCGCATCCCATGTGATTGATCTGACAACGAAAAAAACGGTAGAGTCACTTGATGATATCCGATCTGATGATTTTTTTGAACGGATTAAAGAAGCTGTCTGGTTGAAACAAGAAGTGACAGCTCCTTATAAACAAGAGATGCAGTTTATCACGGATGTTCTGTTGCACCCGCCGAAAGTGGTTAAATCAGAGATTGAGGATTTATTAAGAAGAAAGCATGAAACCTATGGAATTGCTTTGATGCAAAGCCGCTTGTACCCGAAAGAATTGATCGATGAGAGCAGGCTGCGGCCAGGAGTGTCTAAGGAAAGGGTCATCCAAATGACAGCCTTTATCGTAGAGCAGCTTTCAGCAAAATATCAGACGCTTCAAAAAAATAAGCAATATAACTTTTTTGAGAACCCGGAACTGTTAATGAGTGAGCTTGATGCTTACCTCGATATTGTGAAACATGGTGTGTATAAAGCGGAATAATGAAAGGGACTGGCGAGTGCTAGTCCCTTTATTGTGCTTTTCTTCTCTTGCTAATTAAAAAAGTAATTTGTGCCATGGTAAAAGGCAAGGAAGATTTTTTTCGATAGGCAAGATATTTCGCTTCCCAGGAATTCGTATACTTCTCTTTAAACTTTCTTAAGCCTTGAAACTGGTAAAAAAACTGGCCGTGTAAAAAGATTTGGGCAGCAATTTTTTCACTTAAAAAAGAAAATTTGGAGGTGCCTACATTAGAAAGTGGGGCCATTCCCAAGTGGAAAAATAGATAGCCTTGGCTTTTCGACCATTCGAACAAGGAAAGAAAGATAAAGTCCATAGTGCCAGCAGGAGCACCTGGCTGAAATCTTATTAGATCTACAGAGATAGTCCGTCCGCCGTCGTATATTGGCATGAGGCTTGCAAATCCTACTATCTCATGGTTGGCTGTTTTCAAGATAGCTATTTTTGCTTTGTTGAGATAGTATTCATCAAAAAAGCCAAGAGAAAATCCTTTTTCCTCTCTTCCTTGCAGCCACTGCTGTGAGACGTCGTTCAGTTCAGCTATGAGTTCTTTTTCAAAGGGAGGGTCAATTATTTCAAAGCGGTAATTCTCTCGTTCAAATTTATTTTTTACCGCCCTTTCTCCTTTCATCTTTTTTCCTGACAAAGTAAAGCTTTCTAAATGAACAGCCGCTTCCTCACCTAGTTTAAAAAAATCATAGCCATATTCATGAAGAGGAGGGAGCATGTCATTGCTCACTTCGTAAAAAGTGAGTGTGTAGCCGTAAAGATCGGCCATTTTTAGAAATTCCCCAATTGCACGAGGAAAGTCTGCTTCTTCCCCGATTGGATTGCCGAGAATAACTAACTTATCAGCATATTTCTGATAGGAAAACAGCACTGTTTTTTCCTTGTTCCAGTACACATATTTATCATGCAGAAAAATCAAATGAGCCAGCACATTTCCTTTATAGTTGGAAAGGTGATTGAAAATTTCTTCTTCTTGAGCTGCTGATGTCTCTGGAATCCATAGCCTAGGCTTACGGATCAGGTAGCCGATAGTTAAAATAAAAAAGGCGATAAGCAAGCCAATGGCCGCGCTAAGAAATAAATCGGTGTAACTAGTAATGATGTAAGGAGCTAATGCTTTCGGTACATTGAGCTTTGCCGAAGGCAGATTAAAATAGCCAATCAATAAATACATGGAAGTGATGATCAAAAACACAGTGAGATCAAACAGAGCCTTGCCCCAGGTGAGCACATAGCTTTCTCTATAAAAGCTGCCTTTCGAAGCTTTTAAAAGAAGGGCAACCGCTAGCATAAAAATGGCTTCCTCATAATCAATTCCTTTAAACAGCGAGAAAAGCGCAGCGAAGCCTAAAACGATCATCGTCAGTTGATAGGCACGTTTCACGTTGTAATTAATTCCCCGTGACAGGCCGAGTAAAATAAAACCAGCGGCCACTGAAAGCTGATGAGAGAGATTCATGATAGGGAAAGATAAAATTTCATGAGCAATCTTTATCCTTTCTAGAATCCCTGGCACAGCTGCAGATAAGAGCAAAATGAGTCCTGAAACAAATACAAGAACAGTCAGCAAAACATGGCTGATGTTCTGGATAATGGTGTTTGGCAAGTTGTCCCACGATTGATTCCATTTGTTCCAATAATCTTTTACAAATAGGGCTGCAGCCAGCAAAAATGGAAGCAAGAAATAACCTGCACGGTAAAAGATAAGCATCACAAGAACTTTTTCATCCAGTATGTCTAAATTCTGTGTTCCCCATATAAAAACCAAGTCAAACGATCCGAGTCCTCCAGGGATCATACTGGCTATACCTGCACAGGAAGCGATAATAAAAACAGGCACAAGTTCATAAAAAGGCAGAGGGATATCCAGTATAATGCTCAATATCCAAATAACTGAGAAAGCTAAGGACCATTCCAGCAGTGAAACGAGTAAAAGAGTGACAGCAGACCGGAGATTGATTAAAGAGTCTTTTCCCTGTCGGTTTTGATAAAAATAAAAAAGGGAGAAAAGAGGCAAATATAATCCAACTGCCAGCACAGCTAAAAACAGCCACTTTGTATCAACAATGAGTGGAAAGTCTTTGTAAGCAGTGGGGATCGTCCACGCAATCAAAGAAATGCCTGTTAAATAAAAGAGTGAAACAGAAGTAATAGATGTTAGAAGCCTTCGCTTATCCAAATCATGCTTGTTATAAAAATAAGTCCGGAGCATCACTCCCACGAGGCCGCCAAAACCAATTAAGTTGGAAAAAGAATTAGTAATGAACGATTGTTTTATGAGCTTTTTTGTTTGGATTTTAATATTCAGAACACGAACTAAAACAGCATCATAAAAAAACATTGGAAAGATACCGCAGAAAGGCACAAGTAAAATAAGGGCCGTCTCTACCGAATTTAAATGCTTTATCTCGGAACGGATCAAGCGAATATCTAGCCCGTTAGCAAACTGTTTGATCTCTATTAAAGCAATTATAAATAAAATAACTGGAAAGCCGATTTTAATAAATTGAAAGAGTTTTTCCTTGTTAATACGCAGCATAAGTTACACCTATTTTCCGTTTACTAATTGTAGTGAAAAGGGAGAATGCACCTATAATTCTTATTGTAGCCGTCACCTGATTGCTTCAAACAAATTCCTAAAAAAGGATAAGCCCTCAAGGCACAATAGTTACATTTTACATATAGAGGCAGGAATCTACAATGAAATGTCGAAAAAAGTATTAGAATATATATGGAAACAGCTGGAGGGTACATAAAACAAATGGCCCGGTCATACATTAAATTGCCGGCTGATTCTGTAGATTATATTCATATTATTCTGTATATTGGCAACATTTAGCCGATAAATAAATAGGAAAGTAGAGTGGATGGGATGAAGAAATTTAGTTTGGTAAGTTTCATGCTTGTATTCATTTTCATGCTTGCAGCATGTGGTGGAGACAAAACGGCCAGCACAAACGGGGACGGGAAAAAAGGGGAAGAAAAAAAGGAGTACACAGTGGGGATAGATACGACGTATCCTCCATTTGAATATGAGGAGGGCGGTGAGTACAAGGGAATTGATATTGATTTAATCCATGCCATTGCCGAAAGCCAAGATTTCAAGATTAAGCTCTCTCCGATGGACTTTGGGGGAATTATACCGGCTATGCAAGCGGGACAATTAGATGTAGCGATTGCAGGAATGAGTATCACTGATGAAAGAAAGAAAGTGGTTGATTTCTCAGAGCCATATTTTGATGCTGGCATTACGCTTGTTGTAAAAAAAGATAACAGCAGCATTAAGAGTGTCAGTGATTTAAAAGGAAAAACAGTAGCTGTGAAAAAAGGGACGATTGGCGCGAAGTTTGCTCAAGAAAATGCTGACAAAGAAGGCTTTAAAGTGACACAGTTTAATGATAGCCCAGCCATGTTTCAAGAAGTAGCCAATGGCAATGCGGACGCTTTAATTGAAGATTATCCAGTCATTGCTTATGCCATTGCCCAAAAGGATCTTGGTTTGAAAATCGTCGGCGACCGCTTGAATGGTGATCAGTACGGAATTGCTGTCTTGAAAGGTGAAAACAAAGAACTTCTTGAGAAAATCAATAAAGGATTGGCTGAATTAAAAGAAAATGGAAAATACGAGGAGATTTTGAACACGTATCTTGCGGAGTAAAGAAAGTTGAGAAGCGTGTAGATGGGTCACCTGGAAAGTGAAGATCAAGCATATTCGAACATTATCAGCTTGGAAGCGCGCAGATAGCGCGCTTTCTTCTTAGAAGGAGAGAGCGTAATGGAGACAATTACTAATTCATTGCCGTATTTAATGAAGGGACTTCAAGTCACCCTTTATATCTTTGTCATTGCTATCATTTTAGGATTCATTCTTGGCCTAATCATGGCACTCTTTCGGCTTGCCCCGCTAAAGATTTTGAACTGGATTGCCAAAATCTTTATTGATGCTATCCGTGGCACACCATTTCTGGTTCAGCTATTTTTCATTTACTTTGGTTTGAACTCATTGGAGTGGATTTCCTTTGATAGGACAACTGCTGGCGTCATAACCATTGCAATTAATGCTGGTGCCTATTTTGCTGAAATTATCCGAGCAGGCATCCAATCGATAGACAAAGGACAAACGGAAGCTTCCAGATCTATTGGCTTAACAGGTATTCAGACGATGCGCTATATTATTTTACCGCAGGCGTTCCGAAGAATGCTACCAGCTTTGACAAATCAGTCAATTATCAGTTTAAAAGATACTTCGCTCTTATCAATTATCGGCATCGCTGATTTAATGCAGCAGGGATCTGTTCAGGTTTCTGCAACGTTTGAAGCGTTTAAAATCTGGCTCGTTGTTGGAATTATTTATTTTGTCGTTATTTATTTATTATCCGTATTAGGTAATTTCCTTGAAAGGAGATTTGAATTACGATGAGCATGATTGAAGTAAAGAACTTAAAAAAATCATTTGGTTCGTTGGAGGTGCTAAAAGATATTAATGCTGCTATTGAGGAGCGGGAAGTAGTATGCGTGATTGGGCCATCCGGTTCAGGTAAAAGCACTTTTCTTCGCTGTCTAAACCGGCTTGAGACGATTACGGGCGGAAGCGTAGTTATTAACAATTATGATATTACGGATCCAAAAGTAAATATCAACAAAGTAAGACAAGAAGTAGGCATGGTATTTCAACAGTTCAACCTTTTTCCTCACATGACAGTAGTAGAGAACATTATACTCGGGCCAATGAAAGCGCTTAACAACAGTAAAGAAGCAGCGATCAAAAAAGCACATGAATTGTTGGAAAAGGTTGGACTGCAAGAAAAGGCGACAAGCTATCCTGGCGAATTATCAGGCGGTCAAAAGCAGCGAGTTGCCATTGCGAGGGCACTGGCGATGAATCCGAAGATTATGCTGTTTGATGAACCCACTTCCGCGCTTGACCCGGAGATGGTCGGGGATGTGCTTGCGGTAATGAAGCAGCTTGCCCAAGAAGGGATGACGATGGTGGTCGTTACTCACGAAATGGGCTTTGCCCGGGAAGTGGGTGACCGTGTCATTTTTATGGACGGCGGGTATATCGTTGAAGAAAATAAACCGTCAGAGCTATTCGGAAAACCCCAGCATGAGCGGACGAAAGCGTTCTTAAGCAAAGTGCTATAAAAAGAATTTCAGCAGGGAAAGCACACTGGTAGAACTGGTTAGCAATGGTTAAATAAGCCCCGGGCAAGTGACATGCCCGGGGCTTATTTATGTTGCTGTTAAAAACAAATCATTGACTTATTATAAACATTTTAATAATATGTTTATTAAATAGTAAACGTTGAGAAAGGTTGTTTGTTTTATGGGTAACGCAGAGCGGTTTTGGAACGCTTCATTGGAAGAATTAAAACGCGGATATGTTTACGAAGGGAGTCATTGTGTTTGTTTGCTTTGTGGGGAGAGCTTGGAAAAGGGAATTATTTATCCGCATGAAGGAACATTCTATGAAGCGGAACGATATATGCAGCTTCACATTAAAGAAGAGCATGAATCAGTTTTCTCGTATCTTATTGGTCTTAATAAAAAAATTACAGGGTTAACCGAACATCAGAATAGACTCCTTCAGTTGTTTTACGAAGGAAAAAGCGATGCAGACATTCAGCGAGAAATGGAAATTGGCAGTGCATCAACTATACGGAACCATCGCTTTACTTTAAAGGAAAAAGAACGGCAGGCAAAAGTTTTTTTAACGCTTATGGAGCTGTTGAAGGAAAAAGATGAGCATGCTCCTACTTTTGTGGATGTTCCTCCAACCGCAGTGATGATTGATGACCGTTATAACATAACTGAGGAAGAACGGGCATTTGTACTGGAGAAGTATTTTCAAAATGGTTCGTTAACCACATTTTCTTTAAAAGAAAAACAAAAGCTGATCGTACTCAGAGAAATAGCGAAACAATTCCACTCTGGTAAACGATATAGTGAAAAAGAAGTAAATGAACGCTTAAAAGTTATTTATGGCGATTATGTGTTGCTCAGACGTTATTTAATTGAATATGGCTTTTTAGACAGGCAGGCAGATGGTAGTGAGTATTGGTTAAAACAATAAAGATACAAAGGAGCATCCATCATGGATCAAAAAAAAATACTAAAACAACAATATAAAGAAACGAAAATTGAAGCGGGCATTTACCAGATTAAAAATAAGAAGAATGGCAAGGTGTTTATCGGCAGTACAAGAAATTTAAAAACGCTCAATGGAAAACGTTTTGAATTAGAGGTGGGCACAAACACAAATAAACATCTGCAAAGTGAGTGGAAAGAGTTTGGCAAAGATACTTTTGAATTTGAAGTGCTGGAGGTCTTAAAAAAGAAAGAAACGGGCTATTTTGACGAAAAGAAAGAGCTGGAGAGACTGGAGGACAAGTGGCTCGCCAAATTGGAACCTTACGGCGAGCGTGGATATAACCGGGAAAAGCCAAATGATAAACAGCAAAGCTGAGCGGAATTGCCGACTCAGCTTTGCTGTTTATTCTGTATATTCATAGGCTTTCAATTTACGATAAAGCGTATTTCTTGATATGCCTAGCTGTTTGGCAGCTTGCGAAATGTTGCTGTTATGTGTTTTTAAAGCTTGTTCGATTAGTAGCTTTTCCGCTTCCTCCAACGTATAGGCCGAGGGTGGAAAGCTCGGAGCAGCGACTGTCGATGCTCTTTTCGGTGTTGTCTGCAATTTTAAGTGATGAGTATCAATCCAACGGCCATCAGCGAGAAAACTAGCCTGTGTCACAACATTTTTTAACTCGCGGACATTGCCGGGCCAGTCATAGCTAAGCAGCATGTTTTCTGCTTCATTAGTAAATTGCTGAGAGCGGCCGGATAGCCCTGTGAGAAAATGGCGGGCGAGCTGAATAATGTCTCCCCGCTCTCTCAATGGGGGAATGTTTAGGCAGATTTCATTTAAACGATAATAAAGGTCGGCACGGAATGACCCTTTTTTCGTTTCCTCCAGTAAATTTCGATGAGTAGCTGCAATGATGCGAACATCAACAGGATAAGTCTGATGATCACCGACGGGCATCACTTCCCGTTCCTCAAGAACACGAAGAAGTGCGCTTTGTGCTTGCAGCGGCATGTCGCCAATTTCATCGAGGAAGAGAGTGCCCCCGTCCGCCGCGCGGAATTTTCCGAGACTGCCAGCATGGTCCGCTCCTGTAAAAGCGCCTTTTTTATAGCCGAAGAGTTCGCTCTCAATTAAATTTTTAGCTAAAGCACTGCAATTGACGGCGACAAAAGGTTTGTCTGCACGCATGCTTGCCTGATGAACGGATTGAGCAAATAATTCTTTGCCTGTTCCGCTTTCTCCATGAATAAAAAGTGAAAAATCGGTAGCCGCTGCCCTCTGGGAGAGTTGGATGACCTGTTTAACTTTCGGGCATTCGGCAATCATCCGGTCAAAGGTGTAACTTTTACGGGCAGAGGTGTGAGGCTTGATCATGTAGGAACGTCTTGAACAATAACCGGATGTTGGATAAATAGATTCTGTATGTAACGAAGAGGGATTGAAAACGGTTCCAATACAATTGTTTCCCAACAGCTTCTTTGCTTTTTTGTTAGCATAAATAATGTGACTGTCTGCATTTACAGTGACAATCCCTTGGGAGTGGGAGCTGCTTAGTTTTTCTGTTTCCCGGATAAGCAGTTCATTTTCTACTTTTACATGTTCGGTTAGCAGCCGATAACCAATCGCATCGGCAGCAAGCATAGCCATAATTAAAGCATTATCCTGTATATTCGAACTGCGTGAACTGAAGTTGACGACTGCGGTCACTTGTCCGGCCTCATCAAAAATAGGGCTTGCCGAACAAGTCAGCACTTGATTTTCTAGAAAAAAGTGCTCACTTCCATGGATATTGACGGGCATTTTGTGCTCAATGCTGAAGCTGACTGCATTTGTTCCGCGAAAAGTTTCTCCCCAGCATGTGCCGATTGCCAGCGCAGGATTATTCATGAGGCCAGGTTCACTTATTACTCCATACGAATGCAAAATGTAGCCTTCATGATCAAGCAGGTCTGCTCGATAGTGATAGTCTTTTAGAAATTGATCGAGCTGCCGGAATACGGCTTCTGAGGCACGAATGAGTCTTTCATTTTTCTCCAGTAACTCCTTAAGCAAATTTCCTTCCGCTTGATAAAAAATGGGCTTGCCGTTCCGGTCGAACCCAAGGTCTTGACAGCGTCTCCAAGAATATTTTAGCCATGTTTGCTTATCGTTCAGCGCATTTCTAATCATCTTTTGGGTCTCGCCTCACTATAAAGTAATGAATTTTCTAATAATTATACTATAATCCATTTATTTTATAAACTGCTTGTCACGAAAAGGGGCAATGTCACAGAGTAACACAGAAAAAGTGTCACTTTTTGTGACAGTAGAAAAAAACGGTGCTTACGAAGGCAATAAACACAAGGGACGTTCTATTGGCACAGAAGTTGCTAATAAGAGAGTAAATGAGTGAAAGGGGAGAGAGAAATGGAATTTGAATTTGGTATTCCAAGCCAGGTTACTTTTGGTGCGGGCAGTGTAAAAAAGATTGGGGAAGTGCTCGCAGAATTACATGCTAAAAAAGTATTGTGTGTATATGATCAAGGGGTTAAGCAGGCAGGGATTATTGATCAGGTGTTTACATATTTAGAAGAAAGCGGCGTAACCATTATAGAGTTTGCCAATGTTGTGCCTAACCCGCCAGATACGATTTTGGAAGAAGGCGCTGATTTAGCTGTACAGGAAAACGTAGACGCAATCATAGCCATTGGTGGGGGCAGTCCGATCGACGCGGCCAAGGCAATTAACGTATTAACGACAAATCCGGGCCCGATCCATCAGTATGAAGGGTTGAACCTGGTGAAAAATCCAACCAAGCCATTAATCGCTATTCCTACAACGGCTGGAACTGGAAGCGAGGTAACGGCTGTTACGGTTATTACAGATACAAAAGGAGCCAAAAAGATGGTTATTGGCGGCCGCCACTGCGGAGCAGATGTTGCGTTAGTTGATCCAGAGTTAACAGTGGGTTTGCCGCCCGCTGTCACAGCAGCAACTGGTATGGATGCTCTTACGCATGCAATTGAATCATATGTTTCCAAGCTTGCTTCAGTACCGAGTGAGATCAACTCTTTAAAGGCAGTGGAGCTTATTTATAACAACTTAGAAGAAGCTTATAAAAACGGCAGCAATATCGAGGCGCGCACAAACATGCTGCTCGGCAGCATGATGGCAGCCTATGCCTTTAACTCTGCTCTTCTAGGTTTGGTTCATGCCATTGCTCATCCGCTCAGCGTGTATTGCGGTCTTCCGCATGGTGTAGCAAATGCATGCATGCTCCCGGATGTGATGGAATATAACGCTCAGGATGCAACGGTACAGAAGCGCTTTAAAGATATTGCTCAGGTGATGGGATTGCCGGTAGGGGGGCTCTCTGATGAAGAAGCGGCCAACCAAGCGGTAGAAGCGGTGAGAAGCCTGGCGAAGGCAATTAATATTCCTACATTGGAAGAGGCTGGCGTGAAACGTGAACAGTTTGAACAGCTGGCGAAGGCAACATTAAATGAAGAGATCAGCACGATGGTAAATCCGAGAGAGGTAAACGAAGAAGAGGTTATGAAATTGTTAGAACTTGCTTATTCAGCAAGAAAGGCGGGAGTATAAATGGTAAAGCAATATCAGCTATTTATTGATGGGAAGTGGACAGACAGCGCATTAGGAAAAACATTCGAATCGGTAAATCCGGGGACAGGGGAAGTCCATGCTATAGTAGCGGAAGGTGGAAAAGAAGATATTGACCGTGCTGTCAAGGCAGCGCGCCGTGCATTCGAATCCGGTCCGTGGGCAGAAATGGCTCCGAGCGATCGTGGGCGGCTACTTTATAAAGCGGCCCAGCTGCTTTGGGAAAATGCAAATAAACTTGCAGCCATTGAGTCAGAGGACAATGGGCTGCCCATTAATGAGACGACCTTTATTGCGATGCCGGCTACCATCGATGTATTGGAGTTTTACGCTGGACTTGCCAATAAAGTGCAAGGAGAGACGCTTGCTTCTCCGGCCGGCCGTTTTAATTATACACTCAAAGAGCCGCTTGGTGTGATTGGCGCTATTGTACCGTGGAACTTCCCGCTTATGCTGACAATGTGGAAATTGGCACCGGCACTTGCTGCGGGTAACACGATTGTAATTAAGCCGGCAGAACAGACACCTGTCAGTATTTTGGAAATGGTGAAGTTATTTCAAGAAGCAGGCATTCCGGATGGAGTGATTAATGTCGTACCTGGTTTTGGTGCGGATGCTGGGGCGGCACTGTCTTCTCATCCACAAGTAGATAAGATTGCTTTCACCGGTTCTACTGCGACAGGGCGCTTGATCATGCAGGCAGCCAGTCAAAATTTAAAGCCGGTAAGCCTTGAGCTTGGCGGCAAGTCGCCGAATATTGTTTTTGAGGATGCCAATATAGAAGATGCGGTAAATGGCTCTATGTTTGGCATCTACTTTGCACAAGGGCAAGTATGCGCTGCTGGTTCTCGCTTGTTCGTTCAGGAGAGCGTCTACGACAAGTTCATGAGTGAGTATGTGAGAAAGGTGCAGAGCATCCGTGTCGGCAATCCGCTCGAGCAGTCTACACAAATGGGGCCACAAGTATCTGAGCAGCAGTTGAAGAGAATCGAGCAATATGTCGCTGCCGGCCTCGAGCAGGGAGCACAACTGACAACAGGCGGGGAGCGCTTTAAAGGAGCTGACGGAGGTTATTATTATACGCCGACAATTTTTGAAAACGTCACTAACCAAATGACCATTGCCCGGGAGGAAATTTTTGGACCGGTCGTTTCAGTTATTCGTTTCAAGGACGAAGAAGACGCATTGAAAAAAGCGAACGACACACTCTATGGTCTGGCATCTGGCGTTTGGACGAA
The DNA here is from genome assembly GCF_045370945.1 of Pseudobacillus sp. 179-B 2D1 NHS. NCBI lineage: Bacteria > Bacillati > Bacillota > Bacilli > Caryophanales > Bacillaceae > Pseudobacillus > Pseudobacillus sp. 179-B 2D1 NHS. The sequence goes on along the minus strand of NZ_JBIQDP010000010.1, from coordinate 39,713 downwards.
TGATCTAAAGCGGGCTCATCGTATGGCGCGCGGCTTAAAAGCGGGCACAGTATATGTCAACACATTTAGTATGCTGGATAGCACGGCGCCATTTGGCGGCACGAAGCAAAGTGGATTCGGCCGTGAGCTTGGTATACAAGCGATGGATATGTATACGGAAACAAAACATGTGTGGGTTGACCTTGGCAAGGAAGGATTGAACTGGTACGGCGTGTAAATAGTTAATTTTTCGCTTCATTAAGAGCTATATGATAGGTAAAAAGAGTGGGGCAACAAGCTATTAAACAGCTTGTTGCCCCACTCTTTTTGTAGGAAAAATGTCTCTATTTTGGCGGAATTTGTTGAAATTTGAAAGGTGTGTGCTAGAATATGTTCTGGGTAAAAGATACTAATTTATTAACGGGGATATTAGGTTATAATACCCTATTTTTAACCTTTTGATAAGGTTTATATACCTGTTTGTATAGATTGGAAACGAGGGGATAATCACCAGTATTATAAATAAAGCTTTTAAAGTTCAGAGTGTTCTGTAGGAATTTGGACGGTCTTTTTTATATGAATCGATAGCCATCTTTTAGCCAAATACAACAGGAATGGAGAAGCAAAATGTTTGGATTACTTAGAAAGAGTTTTTTAGCGAGAATACTAGCCACATCAATGTTAAATATTTTTTTAGTTGGTCTTACACTTATTGTTTGTAGTTATGTCATTCAAGGACAAGTACTTGAATCGCAAGTACATAGCCAAGCAACGAAAATTATGTCCGGCACTTCCCAAAATCTTAATAGTGAAGAAATCATGGAGGCAGCATCAGATAGCAATGAGAATTCAAGTGTTCATAAAAAACTTCGGAGCTATTTTGATACAGTCTCTGCGAACAATCCACAAGTTGCTCAGGCCTATATATTTGGAACTGAACTGGAGGGTGGAAATAAAACTTCAATTATTTCTATGCCAACAGCTGTCTTAGAAACGTTTAAAGAGGCAGATTTAAATATAGGTGATTTATATGAACAGCCAAAAGTGATCAGCGATTCGGTCAGAAAAATGCTGTCTACAGGAGAGGTCATTTATACAGATGTTTATACGGATGATTACGGTACATGGATGTCCGTTTTAAAGCCATTCAAAAATGAACAAGGAAAAATCACTGCTTACTATGGAATTGATATTGATGCAAGTATTGTGGCTAAAGGAAAGAAAGATTTACTCTTATACAGCTCTCTTGCTCTTTTAATTATTCTTGCTATTTTGTTAACCGTGCAGTTCTATCTTGTGCGCAAGTCTATTCTTCCTCTCAGAGAATTAGGGGAGGGCATCGAGAAATTTAGCCAAGGAAGCTTTGAGATCTCATTGAAAGAAGGCGACGATGAGATTGGAAGGTTGAACAAGAAGTTCAATGAAATGGTGGTTGCTATGCATCAAATTATCCAGGCGATCAAGGAAGCATACGAGCGCAACGCCGACTATTCCGGAAAGCTTTCTGAAGCTGTTAAGGAAGGGAGCGACCATTACAGTTTCGTTGTATCTGAATTACAGCAAATTTCAGAGCAGATGAAGAATCAGGAAACGGCTACGATCGATAGTTCTTCCTCCATCAATGAAATTGTTTCAGGGATTTCAGCCATAGCCGATTATTCAGCTGACGTCAGCAGTAAAGCAGAAGAGTTAGAAACTCGCGCTCAAAAAGGGAACAAAGCAGTAAAGGATATTATTTCACAAATGAATTCAGCAGAACAATCCGTTGGAAACTCCTCTCAGGCGCTTCAACAGTTAGATGAGAAGTCCACTGAAATTTCCGGGATTGTTAATTTGATTAGTGAGATTGCTGAACAAACAAATTTACTTGCCTTAAACGCAGCGATTGAGGCGGCACGGGCAGGTGAACATGGCAAGGGGTTTGCAGTAGTGGCCGACGAAGTCCGCAAACTTGCAGAACAATCCCGTATATCAGCGGAGCAAATTAAGGGGCTAATTTCTATTATTCAGAATGAGGTAGATAAAGCCGTTTCATCCATTTCTGTTGGAGTAGAGACTGTTTCAACTAGCGTGAATAGCAGCGGTGAACTGACACAAATATTTGCCCACATTATGGATGATATTCACAAGGTAAGCAGTCAGGTCCAAGAAATTTCTGCTTCTACTCAGCAAGTTGCTGCCGAGTCTGAGGAAGTAGCTTCTGTTATTGAGCAATTAAGCGGCATTGCCAAACATAACACGGAGACTTCTGCAGGTATTAGCCAAATGACTGAAGCACAAAAAGGGAACATGGAGCTTATTGCTGACGATGCTGAGGAGATGAACAAGCTCTTCCAAAAGCTACAGCAATCCATTTCTATGTTCAAAATTTAACAACGATATTGGAGGTATGAATGAATGTCCCAAGTTTTACTTTCTTCAGAAATGACATCAAAAGATTATTGGGAGAAGGAATTGAAAAGTCCGCTGCCGCCTTTGAACCTGCCGCTTGATAAGCAAAAACATCTCTTGAAAGAGAGTCAGTTTCAAACCTTCTCTATGCCATTGGAATCATGCGCTGTAAAAGATGTATTTACATGGGCAGAAAGAAATAATAGCAGCTTTCGTACGTTCTTTATTTCTGCGTATCTCTTTTTGCTGCATCGGTTGGCGAATGAAGAAGAAATCATGCTCGGAATATCTGTTGACGGAGAAAGCATCGCACCTATAAGAACGAATTTTGCGGGTTGCCAATCATTAGCGGATGTTCTTAATCAAGTGGCACAAAAAGTAGAAGATGTCTCTTTGCATCAGCACTTTAACTGGAGGGAAGTGCTCAAGAAAGAGGAGGAGCCCGGTTACTATACAACTTTCTCTTTTGGCAACCTTCCTGGAATAGAACAAACGAATCTAGGTTTTGGGCTGTTTACCGATGGCGCGGATTTATCATTGTTAATTGAATATAACTCCTCCCTTTTTATGGAAGAAACGATCAAACGATTTTCTGCGTACTTTGAAAATATTGTCAAATTTATATTAAATGCTGACGATCTGAATGTTCCTTTTCAATCGATTCCTATCATTACGACTGAAGAGAAAATGATGTATAAGCGTTTAAATGAAACGGCTGCTTCATTTGACGAAGGCACAGTGATCCATCAAGTATTCTCAAAAACAGCTGAGCGTTTTCCGGATCAAACAGCCGTTTCTTCCAACGGATTCAGCATCACTTATGAAGAGCTGGAAGAACAATCAAATCAAGTAGCGCACATGCTTTTGCAAAAAGGTTTAACTAAAGAGGAGCTCGTGCCTATTTTTATGAAAAGAAGCATTGGAACCATCGTTTCCATACTCGGCGTGTTAAAAGCAGGCGGAGCCTATGTACCGCTTGATCCGGATCATCCAGTTGAACGCAACAGTTACATTATAAAAGATACGAATTCGTCCATTGCCCTGGTGGATTCTGCTTATGTTGATTCATTTAGAGAATTGCTGCCTCAAGGCAAAAAATACTCTATTTTTTCAGAGACCGATTTTGCGGCGTATCCTTGCAGTTCTATTGAGGTAGAAGCGTCGTCTGAACAGCTTGCTTATGTGATTTATACATCAGGTTCTACAGGGCGGCCTAAGGGCACGCTCATCCGCCATCGAGGTGTGATCAATTTAATTAACTGGTCTACACAGGAAATGGCATTTACGGAGAAGGATGTTCTTTGCCAATTTGCGCCTTATAGCTTTGATGCCTCTATTTATGATACGTTCAGCGCGCTATTTAACGGAGCACGACTATATTTGCTTTCTGACGAAGAAAGAATGTCAGTGGAAGCTTTTGCAGAGGCTATTGAGCGAGAGGGAGTAACATCTATCGCTATCTTGCCGACCATCTTTTTTAATGAACTGGTCGCAAAGCTTTCAAGTGAAGGAGTTAAAAAGTTTAAAAATATTCGTCAAATTACAATTGGTGGCGAAGCATTAATCATGGAAACAGCTTTCGCTTTCCATGAAAAATTCGGCAAGCATATTGCTATATACAATATGTACGGGCCAACGGAATGTACGGTTATGTCTACTTTTTATAAAGTAAACGAGGAAATGCTAGATACGCCTACCGTACCAATTGGGCATCCACTCCATAACCATGCTGTTTATATCGTAAATGATGAAAATCAATTGTGTCCGATTGGTGTGCCGGGCGAGCTGCTTATCAGTTCGGCAGGAGTAGCACGTGAGTATCTGAATCAGCCTGATAAGACGGAGGCTGCATTTGTTCCGAATATATTCAATGACCCATTTAGTTCTGTTCTGTACCGGTCAGGAGACATCGTTCGACTGCTGCCTTCTGGAGAAATTGAATATGTGAGTCGAAAAGATTCTCAGATAAAAATCCGAGGACACCGTATTGAAATTGGTGAAGTAGAGGACGCGTTGACGAGTTATGAGCTGATAAAAGATGCAGCCATCATTCCCAAAGTGGATGAAGATGGGCTAAATGTTCTTGCAGCTTTCTATACAAGTGTGGCAGGAGAGGAATTATCTCAATTAGAAATACGGGATTTTCTTTTGCAGAAGCTACCTAAGTATATGGTGCCGACTTATATTCAATATATAAAGGAAATGCCGGTCTCGCCTTCCGGGAAAATTGACCGACGGACTTTATCAACTTATGAGCTCATGAAACAAGAGCAGACAGTTGCTAAGAATTTACCGCGGACAAAAACAGAAAAGGTAATTTCAGAAGCATGGAAGACAACTTTAAAGCTACCTGCTATCGATATTTACGATAACTTCTTCGAAATCGGTGGTCACTCGCTTAAAATCCTGGAAACTCTCGTTCTATTAAAACCAGAGTATCCTCAACTAAGAATTAATGACTTTTTTATGTATCCGACCATCGCTGAACTTGCTTCCCGGGCGCTAGAGTTATCCGCTGTTACAGCAAATACTGAAAAAACAGCCGCTGTTCATGAAATCATTGATTTACCGGAAAGGCCAATAAAGATTGGCTCTGGAAATTCAGCTCAGTTGCTTGCGACTCAACACGTACTGTTAACGGGAGCAACTGGTTATTTAGGATCTCATATTTTACAGCAATTACTATCGCAAACGGAAGCTAACGTTTACTGTTTAGTGCGCGGTGATTCTGCTGAGCAGGCAAAAGGAAGACTGTGGAATATTCTTACTCATTATTTTGGTGAAGAGATAGAAAAGGAAGCACAGCGCATTACTGTGATTATAGGAGATTTAGAGAAAGAAGACCTCGGGTTGTCTGCAGAGGATCGAAGCTATTTAGAAACGTGCATCGACAGCATTATCCACTGTGGAGCGGATGTTAGGCACTTTGGAGAGGTTGATCACTTTTCTCGGGTTAATAAGCAAAGCACAGAAGCTCTTTTGAAGTTTGCTAAAGAGAAAGAAGGGCTGCGTTTTCACTATATTTCTACTTTAGGCATTCCGGAGGATCTTGCTTTAGAAGGAAAATGGGATAGCCTACAAAGTATGGATGACTGGATGAATGCTTCCTTAACAAATGTCTATGTAAACAGCAAGCTCGAATCGGAGAAACTATTATTTGAAGCTGCGGCAAAAGCGGAGATTCCAGTTACGATTTATCGCGCCGGCAATCTAACTTGCCATTCACAGACTGGAAGATTCCAAAAGAACATTGACAGCAATGCCTACTACCGAATGTTAAAAACGATGCTGTCCTTGAAAGTTGCACCGAAGGTAGAGTGGTATGTGGATTACACACCTATTGATTACGCAAGCGAAAGCATTGTTGCCTTGGCGGTGCAGCCGGAATCGGCCGGACGGGTGCTTCATATTTGTAACCAAGTACAAATCCATTATTCGGATATGATTGAGCAATTAAGAAAATGCGGTTATAACATTGAATTGAAGGAGCCAGAAGCATACGAAAATTGGCTGTTTGGCGACAACGATATCGATCCTGAAATTTTACAGTTGACTATAGCTCAGCTTGAAGGAGACGGGGCAAAGGACTCTCCCTACCGCTACTCATGCCCGGAAACAAAGAAGTTGCTTGCAAATACAAATGTGGCATGTCCGGAAATAGATGAGAAGTTTTTTGAGAAAATGATCTCATACGCTGCAAAAGTTGGTTACTTTCCGCGCCCATAGTGATAGCAGCACCTATATAGACAAATGACATATTGAATAGCGCTTGCTTTCATGGATGCTTTCTTGTTTGCTTTTGGGCAGACGTGCATCCTGAAAGACAAGCGTTTTTTTCTTGGTCCGGGGATCCTATCGATAAGATGTCCTCTTATGCTACTAATTTAATATTTTTAAGGAGCTAAGCGCATTGATTGAGCTTTTTATTGTCGAAAGAACAGATATAGAACTGATTCCATTTGCTCTTTACTCTGTTTTAACAGATGAGGAGAAGAGTTATATTCTTCGTTATCGAAAGAAGGAAGATCAGATTAATTCTTTAATTGGCACTTTACTAGCCCGGTACTTAGCAGAACGTCACCAAATTATAGATCAACCGATAAAAAGAGCGGCGAATGGCAAACCTTATGTTGCGAATTTTGAGGGACAGATAAGCATTTCTCATTCCGAGGAATTTATCGCTTGTGCTGTTCACCCAAATGGCAGGATTGGCATTGATATAGAAAAGATCCGTCAAATAGATTTTGCGGTCGCGACAGAGTTTCTTAGTCCAAATGAACATCGTTTTTTTCAGACAAGAGAAAGTGAGGAGGAAAAATTATCAGCGTTATATACCTACTGGACACTGAAGGAGTCTTTTTTCAAAGCAGAAGGAACAGGGCTGACAGGAGGTTCGCTTACAGCTGTTGAATTTGAACTATCCAACCCGCCTGTTTTACGATTACCTGCTGAATTAGCTGGAACATGGAAGTTTGCTTGCGCAAACCTGTCCCGCGCCTATCGCTGTTCAGTTTGTTATTCTTCTGTGAAACCGATGAATCTTCTCTTTGAAAAGATTTGCCTAGACGAACTAACGGCCTATTTTGTTAAAAGCGGTACAAGAAATTAAATAATATTTCATTCTTAATAAGTGTTGTCGGAGAAAAATGTTCAGTTATTTATTTTGACAGCACAAAGCAAAGCGGTCTTAGTCGTGGTGTACAGGCTATAGAGGTGTATATGGAGGCTTAATTATTAAGATAGAAAGAAAGCTAGATCTGAAAGGATAGTTTTTCTACTCTTTCAGATCCAGTTTTTTCGGAATTTTTAATTAGCATGAACGTTATATGGATGGTTTACTATTCTGGTTCTGAAGTTATCAAACAAAAAGTGTTTAATAATTATTATTTTTTAGTAAGTCTTTGTTGTAGGAAAATAACGGAACATTCATTATGATAAGGATAACAGAAAGAATTTTCTGACAAATGGAGGTTTTTATTATGATGAATGGCCAGGAGTATATTGAGAGTCTGCGAGATGGACGTGTTATTTACTTAAATGGAGAAAAAATTGAGGATGTCACGATTCATCCGGCTTATCAAAATTCCGTAAGATCGATGGCTCGTTTGTATGATGCACTTCATCAACCGGACACAGCCTCGATTTTAACAACAAAAACAAAGGAGGGGCATTTAACACAAAAGTTTTTTAAACCGTCTACAAGTGCCCAGGAACTGCTGGAGGCCCGGGATGCCATCGCTGAATGGTCCAAGTTAAGCTACGGGTTTATGGGCAGGACACCTGATTATAAAGCAGCCTTTACTGCTCATTTGAAACCATATGCTAACTTTTATAAAGGGTTTGAAGACAATGCACGCCGATGGTATGAAAAAACAACGAAGGAAGTGCCATTTTGTAATCATACGATTATTAATCCGCAAATGGACCGGTCCAAACCGCTTCATGAGAATCAAGATGTCTTTGTTCGTGTAGTAGAAGAACGGGATAATGGCATCATTGTAAGCGGTGCCAAAATGGTCGGTACATCGGCCGCCATTACCAATTATAATTTTGTCGCAAACTATTCGCCCGTTGATCTGGCGAAGGATGATCTTGACCACGCTTTAATTTTCTTCGTTGAAATGAACGCACCAGGGCTGAAGATAATTAGCCGGCAATCATATGAGCTGATAGCAGCAAAGTTAGGTACTCCGTTTGATTATCCCTTATCAAGCCGTTTTGATGAAAATGATGCCGTTATCGTACTTGACCGGGTTTTCGTACCGTGGGAAAATGTACTCGCTTACCGGAATGTGGAAATTGCAAACGGCTTTCGCGGCAAAACCGGCTGGATGAATCGGTATACGTTTCATGGGTGCACTCGCTTTGCAGTGAAGCTGGACTTCATGGCAGGCTTATTAATGAAAGCGACAGAGGCATCCGGTACAAAAGGGTTCAGAGGAGTGCAAGCGAATATTGGCCAGGTGCTCGCCTGGAGAAATATGTTCTGGTCACTTTCCACGGCTATGGCAACAGATCCAGAAAAGGGAGACAACGGCGTTGTTCTTCCGAATGGACAATCGGCCGCAGCTTACCGGGTTCTGGCTCCAATGGTGTGGCCAAGAGTAAAAGAGATCTTTGAAACAGTAGTAGCGGGAGGGTTGATTCAACTTCCATCCAGCGCGAAAGACTTTGAAAATCCGGAAATCCGCCAGTACCTGGACCAATATTATAAGGGAACGGGAATTGATGCGTTAGAACGAGTAAAACTCATGAAATTGATTTGGGATGCCCTCGGCACAGAGTTTGGTGGTCGCAACGAGTTGTACGAGCTCAATTACGCCGGAAACCATGAGAATATTCGGCTGGAGACGCTTAGAAATGCTGAGTTGTCAGGTCAAACGGCAAAGTACAAAGCATTTGTTGATCAGGCAATGAGTGAATACGATCTTTCTGGATGGACGACTGACACATGGGTAAATGCACACAAAAGCCCGGTTGGCACAGAGTGATAATTAAACCATGCAAGAAAAGCAGGTGATGGTGCATGAGTAATCAGACCTTTCCCGAGACTTCCCTCCATCTGTCAGAACGAGAGGGGATTATACAGTTGGATGATGAAAGAATCGTTCTGACCTCTTCCGCTGTTTTTGGCACGCTTCGTAAAGACTTGGCAGAAAACATCGGGAATGAACGGATGAAAGGGTTTCTTATTCGCTATGGTTGGAACCTTGGAGTCAATGATGCGAAGCGAGCGTTAAAAAAGGACTTTTCTTCCATAGAGGAAGTGTTAAGACAGGGGTCCGTTTTTCACGCATTGAAGGGTTACACGAAAGCAAAGACAACGAAATTCCAAATTCACTTTCATCCCGATAAGAAGGTAGAGGATGTGCATGTTGAAGGAATATGGTACAGCTCATACGAAGCAGAGGAAAATAGTAAACAGTTTGGTGTGGAAAAGCATCCTGTTTGCCATACACTGATCGGCTATGCAAGCGGGTACTATTCGACAGTCTGCGGACACACAGTTATTTTTAAAGAAATTGCTTGCAAAGGGACTGGAGATCCCGTATGCCGTTATATTGGCAAGTCTCTTCATTGTTGGCAGGGAAAAGCGGATGAAGAATTAAATTATTATGAGAATCAGACAATTGTAAAGGAACTGGAAGTTGCTTACAATATGTTGCTTGAAGAACGCAACAACTTAGAAAAGGCAGCGATCATTCATGAAAGGCTGACAGAAGAAGTTATCAATGGAAATGATTTACAGTCTATTGCGGCAGCTGTTTATGAAACAACAAGTTGTCCTCTCCTAATCGAAAACACTTACTTTGAGAAGCTTGCTTGTGCTGGGATAACAGATGAGGAATATGTAAAGATAGAGGCTGGCTTTAAAGAGCTGCTACATCAAGGCGATGATAAGGTAACGATTAAAGAAACGAAAAGACTAAAGGATGAGCAGCACCAGCGTTTAATGACTCCGATCCGGCTGCAAAAAAAGATATTGGGCTATTGTTCATTCATTTATGAAACCAGTGTTAGGGACTTTCCTAAGGTTGATTCAATGATATTAGAGCGGGCAGCTACCGTTTGCTCTCTTTATCTATTAAATGAAAAAACGAGCTTTGAAGCAATGGAAAGAATGAAAGGACATTTTCTTGAACAAATACTAAATGGTTACTTTCCGTCGAAACAAGAAATATTAAAGCGGGGCGGCTATATGAATATTGATTTGAGCCTGTCTTTCCGGATGATTGTATTAACTTATCAGAGCAGACAAAGCCATCCGGTTAATGAACTGTTTTTTCATGAACAATTAATGGAAACAATCTTTCACTATTTTAAGCGCCAAAAAGTCCAGCTCGTAACTGGTCAGCGAGATGGAAACATTATTTTGCTCATTCAAACAGATTCTCTAACGACAGAGGAAAAGCTTCCTGAATTATGCAGTTGTCTCATTGACCATCTCGGTGGCGTATACCCAGCTTATTTGTTTCGAATGGGCGTGAGCACAAAAGGAAAACAAATTGAGCAAGCTGCTACTTACTATAAGGAAGCAATCATTGCTTTGAAGATTGGCGCATACAACGAAACACTCTTTCTCTTTGAAAATTTAGGAGTAACAGGGATCTTGTTAAGCTCGCAAGATAAGGAAGCTGTGAAGCAGAAGGCTCATTATTTATTAGGGCCGCTCTTTGAAAGTGAGGGAGCAAAGAAGAATGAGCTTGTTAAAACACTTTATATATTTTTAAGCAATGGTGGAAATCTTGAGAAAACCATGAATGACTTGTCCCTTTCGATGAGTGGATTGCGCTACCGGGTTGAAAAAATAGAATACTTGCTTGATAAAGATTTGCGAGATCCGCAAGTAAGCTATGAATTGCTGCTAACACTAAAAGCCCTCATTGTTGCAGGTGACATTACTATTTTATAGGACCTATTAAAGCTGAATACACTAGTTGATTGTAGTGGAAGGCGGCGACTTCAACGGAAAAAGTGAGCTCTGGTTAGACCCTATAGGAGCGCGCGACGAAGAGGCTCACAAACCGCCCGCTTGCAGCGAAAATCAATAATCAACTATTTTTATAAAAAGAGTGCCTCAAGAGATGTACTCTCTTTTTATTTCTTCTTTTTAAATAGAAGGAAAAACAGAAAACATGTTAGTGATGAGCCGATCAGTGCATAAATAATATTGGCATACATGTCCACAAAGAGAACAATCTTTTCCCACGACTCGCCAAAAAAGGCACCTGCCGAGACAAGAAGAAGATTCCAGACAAATGTACCGACAGAGGTCAAAAACAGAAACAATGAAAACCTCATCCGTGCCATACCGGCAGGGATAGAAATAAGACTGCGGACGAGCGGAATAACCCGGCAGACGAGAACTGTCCAATAGCCATAATCGTTAAACCATCCGTCCGCTTTGTAAATATCTTTTTTATCCAGATGAAGAATACGACCCCATCGGTCAATGATTTTCTCGAGACGCCCTACATCAAGCAAATTGCCGATTTTATATAAGATAACTGCTCCGGTAAGCGACCCTGCTGTAGCCGCCAATACGACTCCCGGAACTGTTAGCGTTGAGAAAGTGGTCATCGTCCCACCGAAAGTGAGAATGACCTCAGAGGGAATAGGGGGGAATATATTTTCAAACGCGATTAAGAGGAAAATACCGACGTAACCATACTGCTCCATCATTTCAACCATCCAGCTTTGCATACAAGTACTCCCTCCAGTAAATTTTTGCTATTGTTCTACTATGATATGAAAGAGTTGCCCAAGAAAGTATGTTTTAGATAAGTAAATAATAATGATCACAGATTTGGAAGAAGAAAAGACAGAGGGAGCGGCAGCCAGCTTCGGATATAACTAGTGGTCATCTGTCTATCATTTTATTTTTCTTGTGCACAGCATTAAAGCAAAAGAAGCAGAGTATATGAAACTATGTACAGTAAATGAGAGGGAGTGGCTTTTTTGATTTTCTTAAAGATCAAGAAACGGTTACTTTTGTAGTATTGTCGTTTGGCAATGGTTTTTAAAGGAATTTCACTAGGTAGATAGTGTGGTTTAAAAATAAAAGTTGTATATTAATAAAGATTCAGAAATATATTAATTAAAAGAAAATTAAGTCTAGACTAAATAGTCAGTTTAGATTAAAATACTATTGTGTAATACTAAATATTTGATTTTTTACTAATGATGAAAGAAGGGGAGATTTACAATGTACCGCTTTCATTTGTTAGAAAAATCAGAAAATAGGGGGATTATTATGAGAAAGAGATTAAAGAAAAAGCTTCCTCACATGCTTTTGTCTGCGACTTTAGTAGCGGGTATATTATCTGGTTGTGCAGGCGGAGAATCAGGAAGCGGTGGTTCTGGCGGTGGCGGAGATGTCATTAAAATCGGAGCCAACCTCGAATTATCAGGAGCAGTAGCTTCTTATGGACAATCCATTGGCAAGGGAGTAGACCTCGCTGTTGAAGAAATCAACAAAGATGGCGGGATTGACGGTAAAAAGATCGAAGTAGTTAAAATAGATAATAAATCGGATGCAGCGGAAGCAACCAACGCGGCGATCAAGCTGACAAGCCAGGAAAAAGTAACAGCTATTATCGGAGCGGCAACAAGCGGTAACTCTGTAGCGCAAGTTCAAATAGCTGATGATAACAAAACGGTTCTTCTCACTCCTTCGGGCACGAGCCCTAACGTGACAGTAGGGACAAACAATAAAGTAAATGAGTTTATTTTCCGTACATGCTTTATTGATCCATTCCAAGGAACAGTGGCTGCCAACTTTGCAGCTAAAGATTTAAAAGTGAAAAATGCCGCCATCTTTGCAGATAGTGCAAGTGACTATGCAAAAGGCCTAGCTGCTTCTTTTAAAGAGACTTTTGAGAAAGCCGGCGGAAAAGTTGTTGCGGAAGAAGCATACGTAGCTAAGGATACTGATTTCCGCTCTACGTTAACACGCATTAAAGCAGCGAATCCGGAATTCGTATTTATTCCTGGATACTATGAGGAAGTTGGATTAATTATCAAGCAAGCACGTGAAATGGGCATTAAAGCGCCATTTATGGGCGGCGATGGCTGGGATTCACCAAAGCTTATTGAATTAGCCGGTGCTGATGCGTTAAATAACACATTTATCACCAACCATTATTCTTCTGGAGACCCAGATGAAAAGATTCAAAAATTCGTAGAAGCATTTAAGGCTAAGAATAAAGATCAATCACCAGATGCGTTTAATGCTCTTGGTTATGATTCTGTATATCTGTTGGCGGACGCAATCAAGCGTGCGGGAAGCACTGATTCAACAAAAATTAAAGACGCTCTAGCAGAAACAAAAGATCTGTCACTCGTTTCTGGTAACTTTACGATTGATGAAAATCACAACCCGATCAAAACGGCAACTGTTCTAGAGTACAAAGATGGCAAGCAAGTCTTTAAAACAAAAATTAACCCTTAATATGAACAATTGTCCATCATGCTAGTATGTGAGAAATGGGAGGAGCATCCTCCCATTTCAGTTTTTTCGTCGGTAAAAATAAACAGGATGCAAAAGTTTGTTTAAAAGGAGTGAGAATCATGGAATGGGTACAGCAGATTGTCAACGGTATATCACTCGGCAGTATCTATGCATTAATAGCCCTTGGCTATACGATGGTTTATGGAATCATTAAATTAATTAACTTCGCCCATGGGGAAGTATTCATGATCGGAGCATTTATTGGATTTTACGCGATTGGCGGCTGGGGGTTAAGTTTTCTGCCGGCCCTTTTGCTTGCTATGGCGGTTTGTGCTGTAGTGGGAGTCGTTATCGAAAGGGTAGCTTATAAACGCCTTCGCAATGCCACCAGAATTGCTGCTCTGATTACAGCTATCGGGGTATCACTTTTTATTCAATATGGGGTTATTTATATTCGAGGAGCCCAGCCGGAAGCTTATCCTAACGTTTTTCCCAGCAAGACATTTGAGATTTTTGGAGTAAACATTAGCAGCCAGTCTTTATTAATTCTTTCTGTTTCTATTATTCTTATGATTATCTTACAATTTATCGTTCATCGCACAAAAATGGGAAAAGCTATGCGTGCGGTTTCTTACGATGCAGAAGCAGCCCGATTGATGGGAATCAACGTTGACCGAACCATTTCTTTTACATTTGCAATCGGCTCAGCACTAGCAGGGGCAGCCGGAGTCATTTTTGGAACTTATTACACAAAGATTGATCCATTGATGGGAGTTATTCCAGGCTTAAAGGCATTCGTAGCGGCAGTATTAGGCGGAATTGGTATCATTCCGGGAGCGATGGTTGGCGGACTTGTGCTTGGAGTGGTTGAAACAATCGTCAGTGCCTTCGGTTATTCACTGTGGAGAGATGCCGCCGCCTTTATCATCTTAATATTAATTCTTATTTTTAAACCATCGGGCCTCTTTGGCAAAAATACTAGAGAGAAAGTGTAGGTGGGGCAGATGAAAAAAGCTAAAGGGTTTTGGTTATTTATTATTCTCTCAATAGTGATTTATGGAGTCGTACAATTTTTAATTAATTCCGGATCATTAAATCCGTTCTATGCTAATACGTTAATATTTATAGCTATCAATATTATCTTAGCAGTCAGTCTGCATTTAGTTATAGGAATTACCGGTCAATTCTCGATCGGTCATGCCGGATTTCTGGCTGTAGGCGCTTACATTTCTGCTATCTTTACGATGAAATTGGAATTTCCTTTTGTGGCCGCATTAATTGTAGGCGGAATTGTCGCTGCTTTAGCAGGCTTAATGGTTGGAATTCCGAGCTTGCGTTTGAAAGGAGATTACCTGGCTATTGCTACATTGGGATTTGCAGAGATTATCCGGATTGTTTTTCTAAATATTGATTACGTTGGCGGGGCTGCAGGAATGCAGGTTTCCCACTTTACAGATTGGACATATACTTTTATTTGTCTTTTGATTACTATTGTCGTTATTGTGAACTTTACGAACTCACGGCATGGACGTGCCTGTATTGCCATTAGAGAAAATGAAATCGCGGCAGATGCAATGGGGATTAATACGACATACTATAAGGTCGTTGCTTTTGCTCTTGGCTCCTTTTTTGCTGGGATTGCCGGCGGGCTGTATGCTCATAACTTCTATATCATTCAGCCGACAAACTTTGGTTTTCTAAAGTCTTTTGATATCTTGATTTTTGTTGTTTTAGGTGGTCTCGGCAGTTTGTCGGGAGCTGTTATTTCAGCGATCTTATTAACGATTGTCTCTACTTTCCTGCAGGACTACCCGGAAACGCGCATGATTATTTATAGTCTTGTACTTGTCATTGTCATGTTATATCGCCCTCAAGGATTGATGGGAACAAAAGAGATTACGGATTACTTTGGCAAATGGACAAATGCGAAAGGAGGGGACTCATATGGCAAGTAAGCCGTTGCTACATGTCGAAGGTGCAGGCATTCAATTTGGCGGTTTAAAAGCTGTGTCAGGCATAAATATCGAAATTCATCAAGGGGAACTGATTGGGCTGATTGGGCCGAACGGCGCTGGAAAAACAACGACTTTCAACTTGCTCACAGGTGTATATGTGCCAACAGAAGGTGATATCTGGTTTGATGGAAAGCGCATTAATGGTTTGCTTCCTTATCAAATTACCCGTGGAGGGATTAGCCGCACCTTCCAAAATATTCGCCTCTTTAATGAGCTTTCTGTTCTTGATAACGTAAAAGTTGCCTATCACTCCCTTGCTAAGCATTCGATTTGGAGTTCCGTTTTACGTCTTCCCTCTTATTTTAGAGGAGAAAAAGAGATGGAAGAGAAATCAATCCAGTTTCTCAAAATTTTTAAACTAGATCATTTAAAAGATGAGGTCGCAAAAAATCTCCCTTATGGTCAACAGAGAAGGCTAGAAATTGCGAGAGCGCTGGCAGCCGGTCCGAAGCTGTTATTGCTTGATGAACCGGCCGCTGGGATGAATCCGCAAGAGACGGCAGAACTCATGGACTTAATTGCCTTTATTCGTAAAGAATTTAACTTGACTATTTTATTGATCGAACATGATATGAAGCTGGTAATGGGCATATGTGAACGGATTTATGTGCTGGATCACGGCCAGCTAATTGCTGAGGGCGAGCCAGAGGTTATCCGGAATCATCCGAAAGTTATTGAAGCGTATTTAGGTGAGGAGGTGGAGAGTGCCAATGCTTAAAGTGAATCAGATCAATGTCAACTATGGAAATATCCGGGCGTTAAAGGGAGTCTCCCTTGATGTAAATGAAGGAGAAATCGTTACTTTAATTGGTGCCAACGGAGCGGGGAAGAGTACATTGCTTAAAACGCTGTCCGGCTTGCTCAAGCCAAAAGAAGGAACGATTGAATATCTAGGGAAGTCAATCGCTGGAAAGCCTGCACAAACAATTGTTAAAGCTGGCATTTCCCATGTACCTGAAGGACGCCGAGTGTTTGCCAACATGACTGTAGAAGAAAATTTGGAGCTCGGTGCTTATTTAAGAAATGACTCGGCAGGCGTTCGTCAGGACTTTGAAAGGGTGTATGAGCTGTTCCCGCGACTCGAAGAGCGGAGAAAACAGTTATCCGGAACACTTTCCGGAGGAGAGCAGCAAATGCTGGCGATGGGCCGGGCTTTGATGGCTCGCCCGAAGCTCCTTTTACTGGATGAACCTTCTATGGGGCTGGCTCCGCTGCTTGTTCAAACGATCTTCCGTATTATTGAGGAGATTAACCGCGATGGCACAACCATTTTATTGGTTGAGCAAAATGCCCATATGGCTTTATCAATTGCTAGCCGGGCATACGTAGTGGAAACAGGACAGATAGTCATTTCTGGAACAGCAGAAGAACTGCAAGCAAGTGAAGAAGTAAAAATGGCCTATCTTGGCGGGCACTAACAATAAATTTCATCGCCCCTATTATTTGCAAAACCCCAGGCTGCTTCAGCTGGGGTTTTAATTGTGTAAAATACTCGTTTGGTAGAGGCTTTAAGATGCTATCAAAAAGGAAAGAAGGTCTAGTGGAAGAGGTGGAGTAAGAAAGGATAATTACATCAAGCAGCAAGTACAAAACCGCTTGGAAAATTGCTGCTGCTCTTGAAGTAAATCAGGCCACTGCTACTCGGAAGATTCGCAACAATTCAGAAGATTTTCTGAAACAGACATAGAAACAGGCTTGCTACATGAGCAAGCCTGTTTCTATGGAAAGAAAAAACGTCATTTAGCTATTCAGCTTCTCGTAAATTGCTAATAGTTGCTTGCGTTCTTCTGCTGTTAATTTTTCAAATAGCTGCTTTCGCAACTGTTGTCCTTCTTTGTACGCTTTCCTCAACATTTCATATCCGAGTTTTGTCAGGTCAAGATAAAGAATGCGCCTGTCGTTTTCATCGGCGAGCCGGACGGCAAGTTTTTTATTGATCAGCTTCTCAGATAGATGGGTTAAAGAAGGAGGCGTTAGACCAAGGGCCTTAGCAATGTCAGACGGACGGCTTTTGCCATGTTCGTTTAAGTGACTGAGTACGAGAATATGAGAAATGCCGAGATTTTCATTAAACGTTCTATTCCATTGGATAATCAGTTTATTTGTTACCTGGTCCATTGTGTGCAAAAGCTCAAAAATCGATTCTTGCTCCATAAAATCCCTGCTTTCTATCGTACTTTTTCTATCATATCATATTAAAAGAAAAAGCCCCTTTAAAAAAGGGGCAAGATGGTTATTGAGCGGAAAAGCCGCCATCAATGACGAGTTCTGCTCCGGTAATATAAGAAGACTCATCGGAAGCGAGGAATAGAACAGCATTTGCAATGTCTTCAGGTTGTCCTAAGCGCTGCAGCGGAGTAGCAGCTACCATTTGTTCGACATAGTCTTTTGTTGCTTCTAAGTTCTTTGTCATCGGTGTTTCAATAATCCCTGGAAATACGGCGTTTACGCGAATGCCCGCTCGGCCGTATTGAGTGGCTGCCGCTCTTGACATTGCCCGGACAGAGCCTTTAGAAGCGGAATATGGATTAAAGCCCATGCCAATCTGTGCTGTGAAAGAGGAGATATTGACAATTGCTCCTTTCTTCTGCTCCTTCATGTAAGGAACAACATGCTTAATGCCGAGGAAGGGGCCAAAGCCATTAATTGTCAGCATTTTTTGCCAATCATCAATGTTTACTTCTTCAACAGGCTTTTCTGAGGAAATGCCAGCATTGTTCACAAGAATATCGATTTTGCCGAAGCGCTCTTTTACCTCTTTTAATAGCTGCTGCCAGTCCTCTTCAGAGGCAACATTCAATTTCATGGCATGGATGTTGTCAAATTCGCTGATTTTCTCCAGTGCGGCCTCATTAATATCGGCAGCAATTACAGTTGCGCCTTCTTGGCTAAAAAGGTGCGCCATGCGTTCTCCCATGCCTGAAGCACCGCCTGTGATAATAGCTACTTTATTTTCTAATCGTTTCATCATTATTCCTCCATTAACGTAGTTTAATGGAACCACCATCAACCATAATTGTTTGTCCAGTAATATAATCTGCGTCATCGCTTGCTAAAAAGACAGCCGTCCGGCCAATATCTTGTTCTGGTTTACCAAGTCGGCGAAGAGGGATCTTTTGAAGCATCTCATCGTACGCTTCTTTATTATTCTCGCGCCAATACTCTACACCTGGCGTCAAGGCAATTGGTGAGATAAGGTTGACGTTGATGCCGTCTGGCCCCCATTCATTGGCAGCTACGCGCGAAATGGCGCGGATAGCCTCTTTGGCTGCCGCATAGGAAGTTTGGGTAACCTGCCCTTCAAGGCCTGCTCCGGAGGCAAAATTAATGACTTTACCTTGTGTTTTTTTAAGCTCAGGATAGCAGGCTTTCATGAAATTAAAAGTTGGATAAAAACCTGTGCCGAAAGAAAGGTCAAAGTGCTCCATGGTTGTTTCTGTAAAAGGAACATTTTTAGATGCGTGAGCATTGTTTACTAACACATCAATTCTACCGAAGTGATTAACGACTTCGCTTACAATGGTTTCAATGTTTTCTTGTACAGATATATCTTTAATAAAAAGAAGACCCTCATTTAATTGATTCACTTCTGTTAAAGTTTTTTTACCATTTTCTTCATTCACGTCAACGATGGCTACGTGAGCACCCTCTTTTGCCATTGCTAGTGCAATGCCACGGCCGATGCCACCTGCACCGCCAGTTACGATGGCTACTTTTCCTTCAAGTTTCATCAGTTTCCCTCATTTCGAAATATATTTAAACGTTTAAATATTTCACTCTTAAATAGTACCTGAAAATAAAACGATGGACAAGAAAATTGCTCATGAACAAGAAAAAACCAGGGCCTTTATGGCCGCTGGTTTATTTATCATCTTTATGGATGTCTGTTTCTTCTGCCATTTCAGTAGCTAGAGCAGGATTTTGCTGAATTTGACTTCTGTTTTGATCTTGTGTAAAAACGCGTCTCATCATATAAAAGTGGAAGAGAACTTCTGCAGCGGCAATCACCAGTGCTGTAGAGAAGCTAGCCCATCCAAGTGAAATATTTTCGTTAATAACGACGCTTCCGATCAGCCAAATACCGATATATGCTAAGCCAAAGTCAGCAACGGCTGCTGTCATATTTCCATAACGAGGTAAAACAAACAAATCGCCGATAATATAGGCAGCAATAGTTAAAAGAATACTTATGGTTAGGATTTCCCCGAAATCAACTCCGTAAAATACACCCATAATGATCCATACAGCTGCTGTTACTGCGACAAATTTGATCAATAGCGCTTTCGTATGTTCCATGCACTCACCCTCCTTATAAAGGTAGTGTGATTCTTAGCCAAAAAATTATTCTCTATGATCAATATCTATCCTAAAGAGAAAAAATAAAAAAACGGATTGCCTGTGTAAGACAATCCAGATAGTTATGCTTACATTTTTTGGGTCAACGCTTGATTAGCAAGGGCGACATCATTTTGCAATAATTTGTTTAAGTCGTATGAAGGATAATACCCCCTTTTATACATGTAGTTATAGATGGAAGTATGGGCTTGAATCGCGCCATTCAACTGTTTAACGAGCACGGTTCTTAAGGCGGGGGTAGCCGTTTCTGTAATAGCAATAGCTAGGTTTCGGACCGCTGTTTTAAGGAAGGCAAGAAGGTCCCCAGCATAAAATGGCAGTTCATCTGCTCTTGTTTCTTCTTCACGTCCGGGATGTGGCACCATTCTGTAAAATCGGAGCAATTCCTGAATATTACCGGTGAGACTATTAATGGTCTGCTGATAAATGGTTCTTAATTCTGGGTCTGTAATTTTCGGAAAGGTTTTCTTTAGCTTCATCAATCCGAGCGATTGAAATACAGTTAGTTCATGTAATTCCATTGTTTCATGCCAAGCTAAATGACGTTGTCTATTCATAAAAGATCTCCTCCTATTTAGTGCAGTCCCAGTATTATATGCGGCATTTATACTTCGGGAATTTGTCTGTTTTTGCTTGTATAAATCAAAATAAGCAGCTGTATACTAACGGCGTACCACTCAACTACAGGAGGGATTTACTTTGATGAATCAAAATGAACAGACTCATACGAACATGCATGCAGGTGCCGTTTCGCCACAAATGAATCACGGAGCTCACGAGGTGCTTGATGTTCATGAAGTCTTATCCGGTGCGGTAGGTACGATGAATGAATACATGATGCTTCGTTCTCACGTGAAAGATCAGGAGCTGCGCGATATTCTTGACCGTCAATACCAATTCATGCAACAGGAGTACAACACAACATTGGATTGCTTCCAGTCCGGTCAGGACCCGGCTGTGCCGACACAAAGTTATAAAATGAAGCAGGATAATGACTTCATCTACGGCTTAACACCAACCCAGCCGAAAAAACCAATGCAATCGACATCTGAAATTAACGATGCGTTTATTTCCGGTGCCATGCTGGGGTCCATGAAGTCAACGGCTTCCATGAAAACAATGGCTGCTCTGGAATCAACAAATCCGGTTGTACGCCGTGTGCTGGCTGATTCAATCCCGAACTGTATTGAGATGGCATACGAGTTGTCTATTTATCAAAATAAGCATCATTACTATCAGGTGCCGCAATTTCCGCAGCAGGATATGCAGCAGATGATGCAATCATATGCACCAGCAACAGGTGCACCAGGCAATATGTCGACTCATTAATTAGCAAGAGCGCCATCCCTATCACACGGGATGGCGCTTTAAATTGTGTATCTACCTATTTATCTTTAAAGACAATGGTGGTTTATTCACTAAAGAGAATCAATAAGCTCTATCTGCACTTTTTCTTCTTTTATGTATAATGGAAAAAAGAGGTGAAGAGTTTGAATCAATTTACAGATTTAGGAGTCAGCACAGTGTGGGCTGGAAAATTAAAAGAAAAGAATATCGAATCACCCACCCCCGTGCAAAAAGAAGCAATCCCACTTTTGTTAGAAGGAGAAGATGTGATTGCTCAAGCAAAAACAGGAACAGGCAAGACATTTGCTTTTCTATTGCCCTTGCTTGAAAAGATAAATATTCAAAAAGGTGAGATTCAAGGATTAATTGTCACGCCAACAAGAGAACTGGCCTTGCAAATAACGGAAGAATTGCGCGGATTGCTGACAGAAGAGAGCGGCGTACATATACTTGCTGCCTACGGTGGACAAGATGTGGAACAGCAGATTCGGCGGCTTAATGAGCAAGTGCATATTGTGATTGCTACGCCAGGAAGATTACTCGATCATATTCGCCGTGGAACGGTTGATTTAACAGACGTGTCGATGCTTGTGCTCGATGAGGCTGATCAAATGCTTCATATCGGTTTTTTAGATGAAGTGGAGGCTATCATTAGAGAGACACCTTTTACACGGCAAACGGCTTTATTTTCGGCAACCATGCCAAAAGATGTCCGTCAGCTGGCGAAGAGATATATGAGAAATCCACGCTCCGTTCATGTGAAGAGCAAAGAGGTAACGGTGGAACAGACGAAACAGTTTGTGATTGAAACGACCGACCGCCGTAAACAACAGGCACTGTGTGAAGTGATTGATGAGGCCCAACCTTTTTTAGGCATCATCTTCTGCCGGACAAAACGACGCGTCAGCAAGCTATGCGATGAGTTAAAGGCAAAAGGCTATAATATTGATGAATTGCATGGAGACTTGTCTCAGGCGAAAAGAGAAAGGGTCATGAAAAGATTTCGTGACGCTGAATTGCATTTGCTTGTGGCAACAGATGTGGCATCCCGCGGGTTGGATGTAGAAGGAGTTACCCACGTATTCAACTATGATATCCCGCATGATATGGAAAGTTATATCCACCGGATCGGGCGTACAGGAAGAGCCGGAGAAAAGGGAGAAGCCTATACGTTTGCTGCCTTGAAGGATAAAGACTTCCTTCGTCTTATTGAAAATGGACTGGGTCGGCCGCTTGAACGGAAAATCGTTGAGCAGGCTGCTCCGCCCGTGGATAATAAAAGAAATCAGAGGCCCATTGGTTCTTCTAAAAAGGATCGACCGTCAGCCAGACAACGGCAAGGGAGAAAAAATAGGCGTAAATAAAGGAAGGGGGTGACCGAGAAGTTTTTGGTCACCCTTTTTGTCTTTATACGTGCTCGTTTGGTTTCTTTGCCGCTTTCGCTCGAAACGGATACCACCAATTCCAATCGCCCAGCAGCTTCATTAAGCTTGGCACAAGGAGGAGGCGGATGATCGTCGCGTCAATCGCAATAGCAAGAGCTATGCCAATGCCAATTTGTTTTACAGGTACAACACCGGTAAAAGCAAACGCCCCGGTGATCACAATCATAATTAATGCAGCGGCAGTAATAACTCTACTCGTGCTGGCAAGTCCCTCCACGGTAGACTTAGTATTATCTCCTGTATTCAAGTAATATTCGCGAATCCGGGAAATTAAAAAGACTTCATAATCCATGCTTAAGCCAAAAACGAGACTAAAGACGAGCACCGGCAAAATTAACGAAATGTCCATTTCATGAAGTCCGAGATGCCCTCCCTGAAATAGCCAGACGAGAATGCCGAATGTGGAGGTAAGCCCAAGAACATTCATTAAGATAGCTTTAAGCGGAATAATGATTGAACGGAAGGCGAACATAAGAATGATAAATGTCGATGATAAAATAATCGCGAGAATAGGACCGATTTTATCAAAAATCTCATCATAAATTTCTTGATTGAACTTTGGCTGTCCACCGAATTGAATGTTTACTGGCCAGTCTTCTTCGCTCCACTCGCGGGCCAGCCTTTGGGCAGCGTCTGAATTTGCTTCCACATTCAAGTGGATGGGAATTAACAGCTTGTCCCCTCGAACAAACGGTTGGACAGCTGGTTCCAGCTTTGCTTTCATTTGCGGCTGCTCAAGAGCGGCTGCGACTTGCTGGGGTTCTGATAGTTTGCTGATCGAAAAGATTGACTCAGCTTCATTTACTTCCTTTTCAGAGAGGAAAGAGTCTATTAGTCCCTTCATTTGCTCCAGGCCAGCTTCATCTAGCCAACCATCCTTTCGTTCAGCAACAGCATAAAGGATACTTTTATTTCTTTGCATGAAGTCCCGTTCAATTTTCTCATAGGCTATTCGTGAGTCAAAGGTTTTCGGCAAGGAATCGGCTGTCGGTATGGATAGCTTCATATCCTGTACAGGCATAACACCGGCGATCAGAATGGCCGTTGCGGCGATGGTAATTAAGACCGGACGCTTCATTACCATAGAGGCAAATGCTCGCCAGCGGCCACTATTATCTTTGTCTGTCCGAAGAATGCGCCACTTATAAATTCGGTCGTCGAGAATGTATAAAAGGGCCGGTAGTAGTGTAAGTGATCCGAGCACAGCAATAGCAATGACGACCATGCCGCCAATAGCGACATTCTTAAAGATATCCACATCAATCAACATCATGGAACCGAGACCGATAAATACACAGACAGCTGAGAATAAAATGGAATGCCCTGCCGTGTTAATCGTTACGATTAAGGCTTCTGTTTTCGGCTGCTTCTGGAATTCTTCTTTATAGCGATTAATGAACAGGAGAGAGAAATCGATAGACAGGGCGAGGCCGACCATCGGTGCAATGTTTAAAATAAAAATCGCCAGCTCTACTTCTTTTCCAATAAAGGTAAGTAAGCCGAAACCAATAACAATAGTTATCCCTCCGACGATAAGTGGCAATATAGAAGCAGTAAGTGTACCAAATGAAAGCAAAAGAACGAGCAATGCAACAGGGAGGCCAATAAGTTCTGCCTGTTTTAAATCATCTTGACTCGCTTTATTAATATCTTCAGAAATAACAGGTCCTCCTGTTAAGGTGATGCCTTCTTTTTCTTTTACCTGCTTTTTATATCGCTAATAATGGCTGGCATTTCTGCTGTCTTGTCATCAATATGTATCATCGCATAAGCGGTATCTTTTTCATAAGTGACGTATTGTCTAACGGTGATTCAATCGCTGATGCAAGGCCTAACTTTTTTATTTCAGTCAGTGTATATCCAATTTTGTCTTCAAATGCTGCTTTTGATTCCTTTTTCTCTTTTTCAAACAGCACCATAATTGTTGATTCAGGGAAATCAAACGTATCAGTTAAGTCTTTCTGGACTTGCTCATACTCTCCGTCTGTCCGAAATCCATCACCCTCAAGCATGGAAGGAAGTTTAGTCGCAAAAACCCCCATGATAATCGCGGCAGCAAGCCACAAAAAAAGAATGACTTTATGGAAACGGACAAGAAAGGAAGGAATATTCCTCATAGCCATGTTCTCCTTTTTGTCTTAATCATACGGTATCGCGCTTTGTTATGGAATGAAAAAGAGTGAAGAAGGCCAAACTAGAGATGTGGATAAAACACAAAAATGAAAGATGTAGCCAGGAGGTTATTATGGGAATTTTAAGTGGAAACCCTAAGAACGAACCAATGCATTATGGAGAAGTAGTCGGTGTATGGACGGCCCTCATGAAAGCTAACGGAGCAATCGGAGTTCAACAGACATTGCTTAATCATGCGGGCGATGAAAAGTTGAGAGAGCTCATAGAAGAATCTATTCGGCAAGCACAGTCAGAAGCAGCACAGCTTGAGCCATTATTGAAAGAAAATGGGGTCGGACTTCCTGCAGGACCGATGGAACGCCCACAAGCAGATGTGAACAGCATTCCTCCTGGAGCCCGTTTTCAAGACCATGAAATTTCCACTATTATGTCAGGCAGTATTGCTGCTAGCTTAGTCGCTTGCAGTCAAATGATTAGCCAGTGTATCCGCGAGGATATTGCTGCAATGTTTTTACAATTTCACAATCAGAAAGCTGCTCTTGGTGGCCGTTTTCTTCAGTTAAATAAAGAGAATGGCTGGCTTATGCCGCCGCCGCTTCATCAAAGCGGACCAATTACAGAAGGTTAAATAAATCGGCTGTCTTATAGATGATTATTTCATCACTTTAAGACGGCCCTTTCTTTTACTGGGAAATATGTTAATTAGCTATTGACAATGAGAAGCATTATCATCTATCATTGTTAGTGAGAATGAGTATCAATACAAGCGTGAAAGGGGAGCAAGTGTATTTGCGATAATAGGCATTGAGGGATGAAAAGAGCGTTCACAAATTGACCATTTATTCCGAAAATAATGCTAACTTTACAACGGATTCTTGCATAAGCAAGTATAGTTTTGTAAAATATGAAGCGAAGAGCTGTCAAAGAAAAGTATGTTTGGGTGAGGAAGAATAAGTATCTTCTGGAGGAAGCGTTAGTCTATAGGCTGTGAAGGCCCCATCTCTAACTGACAATGTGCTTAAACATGGTTTTATTGAACATCAGGCCTATCCCAGCAACAAGTTAATCTATTTAACTAATGGCAGCAAGGACTGCTAGATAGACTATTTAGTAGATAAAAAGAGTTGGGGAGTTACTTGTACCTGAAGCATTGAACAAGATACGAGTAAGTTTAACGCGATTTAAAAACGATGATATAAATGAGTGCGCTCAATTATATGCTTGTTTAAATAAGCTTCTTCATCCGGTGAAGATTATTTTTTCGTTATTTGTTGATAATGAATTTCATTATCGTCATCCATTTAGCTGATAGCTTAAAAATTTCTGTTGCGGCAGTAAGATAAGGGACATGGTTATGAAAAAGAGATATTTAGTGATTGCGCTGATCATTCTATCGATTCTTTCTATATTTATCGGAGTCACACACATTTCTCCGCTACAATTGTTTAATTTAACAGATGACCAGGCGCAAATTGTTTGGAAAAGCCGGATTCCGCGGCTTGTAAGTATTATCATCGCTGGAGTGAGTTTAAGCATTAGCGGTTTGATCATGCAGCAGCTGAGCAGAAACAAATTTGTTTCACCAACCACTGCAGGAACATTAGATGCTGCACGACTTGGAATTTTAATTTCACTTATTTTATTTACAGCCGCAAGTCCGATTGAGAAAATGATTGTTGCTTTCATTTTTGCACTGGCTGGCACATTTCTGTTTATGAAAATCCTCGATAAAATTAAATTTAAAGACACGATTTTCATCCCGCTTGTCGGGTTAATGTTCGGGAATATTTTAACGTCGATTTCTACTTTCTTCGCTTATAAATACGACTTAATACAGAATATGGCTGCCTGGCTGCAAGGGGATTTCTCAATGGTCATCTCAGGACGCTACGAACTTCTTTATATTAGTATCCCGCTTTTAATTATTGCTTACATATATGCGGAACGCTTCACACTGGCTGGCATGGGAGAAGATTTTGCCATGAATCTCGGCTTGAATTATAAGCGTGTCGTTAATATCGGGCTCGTAATTGTTGCTTTATCTGCAACTCTGGTTGTTTTAACCGTCGGCATGATCCCGTTTTTAGGCCTAATTATTCCTAATATCGTATCGATTTATAGGGGAGACCATTTAAAGAAGAGTTTGTCACACACAGCGTTACTTGGAGCTGTTTTCGTCCTGTTTTGTGACATTATCGGCCGGGTGATCATTTATCCGTACGAAATTCCAATTGGGTTGACTGTCGGTGTCATTGGAAGCGGCATCTTTTTATATTTGCTGATGAGGAGAAAGGCTTATGAGTGATAAGAAAAAGTTACTTATCCTGTCGGCGGCCGCTGTCCTGTTGATTGTTGTTTTTATGTTTACCGGTCTCGGAAACAATTGGGATTATGCTTTGCCGAAAAGAGGACTAAAAATCTTTGCGATTGTTCTGACCGGAGCAGCTATCGCATTTTCTACATTAATTTTCCAAACGATCACAAATAACCGTATTTTAACGCCAAGCATTTTGGGCTTAGACTCGCTTTATATGCTGATTCAGACCGTTCTGATCTTTGCGTTCGGTTCCACCGATTTAACATGGATGAACAAACAAGTCAACTTTGTTGTCTCTGTTATCCTAATGGTGTTCTTTGCCGGTATTCTTTACAAAGTTTTATTTAAACGTGAAGGAGAAAATATTTATTTCCTTTTATTAGTTGGTTTAATATTTGGAACGTTTTTTCAAAGTTTCACCTCTTTCATGCAGGTACTGATTGACCCGAACGAATTCCAGATTATTCAAGATAGAATGTTCGCAAGCTTTAATAATGTTCAGACGGATGTTTTAACACTCGCTGTCATTGTCCTTGTCTTGACATCCCTTTATTTTATTCGCTTTATGAAGTATTTGGATGTTCTGGCGCTTGGAAAAGAACATGCTATCAATCTGGGAGTGGACTATGATTATACAGTCAAACGGCTGTTAGTCGTCGTTGCCATTCTAATTTCAGTATCCACTGCGCTAGTTGGCCCGATTACATTTTTAGGTCTGCTCGTTGTCAATGTTACTTACGAGATGTTCCGCACGTTCAGGCATTCCTACTTATTAGCTGGTTCTATCCTAATTAGTATTATTGCTCTCGTGGGCGGTCAGTTGATTGTGGAACGAGTATTCACTTTCAGCACGACATTGAGCGTTATTATTAACTTTGTTGGCGGTGTGTACTTTATTTACTTACTGTTAAAGGAGAATAAAAAATGGTAGAAGTTAAAGGTGTATCGAAACGATATGGAAGCAAAGCTGTCATTGATCAAGTCTCCGTCTCGATTCCAAAAGGAAGAATTACTTCTTTCATCGGACCAAACGGTGCAGGAAAGAGTACATTACTGTCGATGATTAGCCGGCTTATTACGAAGGATGAAGGCGAAATATTGATTGATGGTGAAAGCGTAAACCAGGCAAAGAGCAAAGAATTAGCGAAAAAAGTGGCAATTTTAAAGCAAACGAATCATTTAAATCTTCGATTGACGATTCGTGAGCTTGTTTCCTTCGGTCGCTTTCCCTACTCACAAGGCAATTTGTCGAGAGAGGATTGGAAGCATGTAGACGAAGCAATTCGCTATATGGAGCTCGAAGATATGCAAGATAAATATATTGACCAATTGAGCGGCGGTCAGCGTCAGCGGGCGTTCATCGCGATGGTTATCGCTCAGGATACAGAATATGTTTTATTAGATGAGCCGCTTAATAACCTCGATATGAAGCATTCTGTGCAAATTATGAAAGTATTGCGGCGACTAGTAAATGAACTAGGAAAAACGGTTGTTATCGTCATCCATGATATTAACTTTGCTTCCTGTTATTCCGATTATATCGTAGCCTTAAAAGACGGCAAAGTCGTTAAAGAAGGCACAGTGAATGAAATGATGGAGCGGAATGTGTTACGCAACATTTATGAAATTGATATGAAAATTGAAACAGTGAATAACGAAAAAATTTGTGTATATTTTAAGTAAAGGCAGAGGAGAAGAGAGATTATGTGGAAAAAGCTATCATTACTTATGATCACAGCGATGCTAGTCGCTATTATGGCTGCTTGCGGATCAAATGAGGACAAAGAAAAGAGCAGCAGTGAGCCGAAAAAAGAAACAGAAGAGGTAACAGTTAAGCATGAGCTTGGTGAAACGAAAGTAAAGAAAAACCCAGAAAAAGTAGTTGTCTTTGATTTCGGTTCCCTGGATACACTTGATAAGCTTGGTGTAGAAGTAACGGGGCTTCCTAAAGAAAATATTCCTAAATATTTGTCTAAGTATGAAGAGGATAAGTACGAGAATGTTGGAAGCTTAAAAGAACCAGACTTTGAAAAAGTAAACGAATTGTCTCCTGACTTGATCATTATTTCTGGCCGTCAAGCTGAATTGTATGATCAATTTGCTGAAATCGCTCCAACTATTTATTTAGCTGTTGACCCAGCTGACTTTATGAACTCATTTAAGAAAAATGCCACAACATTAGGTGAAGTTTTCGATAAAGAAGAGGAAGTAAAAACAGAATTGACGAAAGTAGAAGATGAAATTAGCAAGCTGAAAGAGCAAGCTTCAAAAGATAAGAAAAACGCTTTAGTCGTATTGGCTAACGATGGCAAAGTGAGTGCATATGGACCAGGTTCCCGTTTCGGTATCATTCACGACGTATTCGGTGTAACTCCGGTTGATAAAAATATTGAAGTATCTACTCACGGTCAAAGCATTTCTTTTGAGTACATTGTAGAGAAAAACCCTGACTACTTATTCGTAGTTGACCGCGGCGCTGTTGTTGCTGAAGGAGGCGGATCATCCGCTAAGCAAGTGATCGAAAATGATTTAGTGAAAAATACGAAGGCTTATAAAGATGGCCACATTGTTTATCTAGATCCTGGTTACTGGTACTTATCTGGCGGTGGATTAGAGTCTGTTTCTGCCATGGTGAAGGAAGTACAATCAGCATTAAAATAAGTGATTTAATTTTAACCTCCGGCTTGCCGGAGGTTATTTTTGTTTAAAAAAAGCCAAACGTGGAATAACATACTATCTTCATAAAGCCGGTTACAACCGGTGATTCAAATAAAATAGCAAAGGTGGTAGTTTATGTTTTTCCATAAGAAAGAACTTCAATTCCACGCAAAACCAGATAAGCCGGATCCGGTGTACGCCAAACAATTGCAAGAAATTCTTGGCGGGCAGTTCGGCGAAATTTCAGTTGCTATGCAATATTTATTTCAAGGATGGAATACGAGAGGGAACGAGAAGTATAAAGACCTCATTTTAGATACAGGAACAGAAGAAATTGGCCATGTGGAAATGATTGCCACCATGATTGCACGCCTGCTTGATAAGGCGCCGGTGAATGAGCAGGAAAATGCAGCTAAAGATCCGGTTATTGGTGCGATTATGGGTGGGATGAATCCGCATCACGCTATCGTATCTGGACTGGGTGCCACGCCGGAAAGCAGTACCGGTGTTCCTTGGAATGCTGGATATATCGTAGCAAGTGGCAACTTATTAGCGGATTTCCGTGCGAATTTAAACGCCGAGTCTCAGGGAAGATTGCAGGTGGCTCGTCTGTATGAAATGACAGATGACCGCGGTGTTAAGGATATGTTATCATTCCTGCTGGCACGTGATACCATGCATCAAAATCAATGGATTGCAGCCATTAAAGAATTAGAGGAGAAAGAAGGAGTCATCGTTCCTTCTACTGTGCCTGCTGAATATGAAGCAACAGAGTTTTCACATAAACTGTACAACTTTTCAGAAGGGGAAGACAGTGTAAAAGGCAGCTGGGCTGAAGGAACCGCACCGGACGGAAAAAAATTCGAATATGAGGAAATGCCGGTCATCTACGGGGAAAAACCGATGCTAGCGCCAGCTCCCCCGTATATGCACAGCACTCCGCCACACGACCCACAATAAATCAACTATTTAAAAGGAGGAAACTACTTTGAATAAAGATGTATTAGAGGGCGTACTCTGTGAAGTGAACAACTGTGTTTATTGGGAAGAAGGCAATCGATGCTCTGCTAATGAAATTCTTGTGACCAGTCACCGGGGCCATCGAGCATCCAATGTAGAAGAAACAGATTGCCAAACATTTAAGAGAGAGTAAAGATACTTTTCAAAAAAGGCTTGCCACCAATGGCAAGCCTTTTTTGATTCGGATCAGAGAGCAAGACCAAAATAAGGAGGGAATGAGCTTATCCTTTTTGCTAAATATATAAGGAAGGGGGTGTGAACATTGGCGAAAGACGTACTTTGTGAAGTAAACAACTGTACTTATTGGGCGAAAGGAAACGAATGTACAGCAGATCGAATTTATGTGGTTAGCCATAAAGGGAATCAGGCCACTAACACAAAAGAGACTGATTGTAAGACATTTGAACCGGAAGTATAACAAAAAAGGCTGACTCGAAAAAAGAGTCAGCCTTTACAATCTGGATTTACTGTTTTATTAGCCAAAGGAGGACTTGCCAAACGATTCTTCTGATAACGGCAGGGAAATTCGAAAAGTCGTTCCTGCAGGTGAACTCTCTTTTAACAGGAGGTCACCTTTTAATGCTTGGGCTAGCAGTTTACTGTAAGGAAGGCCAAGCCCCAAACCGCGCACTTTGTATTTTTTTTGTTCGCCGCGATAAAAGCGCTCGAAGATCAATGGCTGTTCAGCTAGAGGAATGCCGCTGCCATTGTCCTTCACTTCAATAGAGAGAAGGCCGCCTTCTTGTTCTGATAATATAACTTCAATTTTCCCATCCGAATCTACAGCATGGCGCGCATTATTTAATAAGTTAACGATGATTTGCTGAAGCCGAACGGCATCCGTTGAAATATATCGATCATGTGGCAGGGGAGACAGTGACACTGTAATTTCCTCGGTCTCCTGGCCCAAGTGCCATTGATGAACGATTTCAGAAATCAGCTCATTTACTGAATGCTTTTCCACT
This sequence comes from Pseudobacillus sp. 179-B 2D1 NHS, assembly GCF_045370945.1. Classification (NCBI taxonomy): domain Bacteria; kingdom Bacillati; phylum Bacillota; class Bacilli; order Caryophanales; family Bacillaceae; genus Pseudobacillus; species Pseudobacillus sp. 179-B 2D1 NHS. The sequence continues at coordinate 8,136 of NZ_JBIQDP010000010.1, read as the reverse complement.
GCCACAGGCAGGGCTTTTGCTGAAAATGAATTGAAATCAAGCAAATCATTGACCATTTTTTGCATTTTCGTTGTCTCTTTTAAGGAGATATCAATGAAGTTTTGTGCTTCTTCGCCTGTCACCACTTCATCTTTTACAGCTTGTAGGAGTCCGCTGATTGAAGTGACAGGTGTTTTTAGCTCATGGGTAACACCGGCCAGCAGTTCAGCACGCAAGGATTCTAGCTGCTGAAGCTTTTGGGCCATCTCCTTAAATGAGTGAACGAGATCGTATACCTCCTGTTCTTTAATTTGTTCCGGCAGGCGAACTTGGTAGTTTCCCTCCTGAATTTGTTTTGCCGCTTTTGCCACCTGGCTGATTGGAGTAGCGAGCCGGCGAGAGAGAATATAAATGGCAGCCCAGCCAAACAAGCCAAGACTGATAATCAGACCGGTGAGAAGACGGTATTCCTCTGTCACATTTTCCAGTTCATTCTCTGGCTGCAGCATGACGACCCAACCGAATATAATGTCATCTACCTTAATCGGCTTTTTAATCATCCATGTACGTGAGCCATTAGCCAATTCAGGAGAAAGTTTCAACACGTCTCCTTTCTTTTCCAATAGAGAAGCTGCAAAGGAACTTGTTTTAATGCCGGAGGTTTGCTGATTAGCCGAGAGTACTCGTCCTTTTGGGTCTGTAATATAGATAGCTGGCGGATGTTCAGATTGCAAAAAGAGCTCCCGGCTCTTCAACATGTCTTCATCAATAGTGGGAGAGACACTTTTTTCCTCTTGGCTGCCGGCAATTCGGTTTGCTAACTCCTCTGCAATAAATTCTGACACTTCCAGCCGATTGTTAAGCATCGTATGCTGCAGCCAAATAACTGTAAGCATGGCGGCAATTAAAAGACCGAGGCAAAGAGCAGCAACATAACGCGTTGTCCAATAACGCAGCAAAGAAACTCTTCTAGTTGTTTTCATGAACACAAAATTGATACCCCAATCCCCGTAAGGTTTTAATTTCTCCTTCTGTCTCCGGCCAATTTTTTAAGGCTTTGCGGAGTCTTTTGATCGACAAGTCCACAGCGCGATCACTGCCGTCATAATCATGTCCCCACACATGCTCGATCAGCTGTTCCCGTGTAAAGGTTCGATTTGGCTGGGAGGCAAGAAACAGCAAGACCGATAAATCACGTGGTGTTAATGATAAATCAATTCCTTTTAATGTGACTCGATGGGCCGCACTATCAATGGTTAAGCTGCCATAATGCTTGAGAGTCGAAGTCAGGGGTTCGTTGATTGATCGTCTCAGAACCGCCCGCACTCGAGCTACCACTTCTTCTCCATTGAATGGCTTTGTAATATAATCATCTGCACCATTATTTAATCCATCTAGCCGATAGGTTACATCCCCAAGAGCTGTCAGCATAATGATTGGACAGGCACTTGTTTGACGAATCTCTTTAAGAACGGTCCAGCCGTCTGCCTTGGGCATCATGACATCTAACAGCACAAGATCAGGCGGCTCGGAATAGAATAAATCAATCGCTTGTCGTCCGTCGAAAGCTTGGATCACATGAAAGCCGGCCTTGACTAGATAAGCTTTTAATACTTGGCTGATAGCCAATTCATCCTCTGCAAGCAGTACAGAAGCAGTCATCTCACTTCACCTCAGCTCATTTGATTACTGGTGTATGTTCGTTAAACAAATAGCTTACATTTTTAATCATTATAATTAAAAAGCAAATAAGCTGCCAAATTGACAGCTTAAAGAAAGAATCTCATTTAGCGCTTTTCATGTAACGATAGCTGAGCTATGCGAACTTCGCTCTTAAGGGTTTGAACGTCTTTATTCGACGTATCAATGCCTAGCGCAGCAGCCTGCTGTTTTATTTTTTCTTCCCTTACTTCCTTAGCAAGTGTTTCTATATCTTTATCTTCAACGTTGATCCCGAATGTTTGCGCCTGTTCACGAATGACATCAGAAAAATCTCTGATCGGCTTAATCTGCTGGCCGTCCCGATATTTATAAGACGTCACTTCCGCATTTGTTGTGGCAGGGCCTGCTGCTGTCATGGAAGGAGCCGATCCTAAAATCCCAATTGAGAGCGCACCGCTCATCACGTACGACATCGTTCTCTTTTTCATCTATCTATTCCTCCTATGTACAGAAAGACTTCAATAACGATTTGATAATTTTAATGTAAGGGATGAATGTGTCAACAACATGTCAAATGAAAAAATTCTATGTTTATTTTGTTTTTATTAAGAGAAAAGTAGTTTTATAACGTACTTTTTTAATATGGATAATAGGTCAATCAGGCGATGAGATGAACGGGAGAAATTGATATAATAGGCCGGATGAAAAGCAAATCACTTATTTAGCAGAGGTGTAAACTTATGAAACTATCAAAAAAAATGGGAACAGCCGCCGCCGCATTGATTCTTTCGGGCAGTATTTGGGCATCTCCTGCAGATGCAGCCAATCCTTTTAGTGATATTCCCAGCGGATATTGGGCATACCCGCAAATCGAAAAAATGGCTAATGAGGGAATCATCACTGGATTCAAAGATGGGACCTTTCGAGCAGGTGAACCGGTAACTCGGGCACAGAGTGCCATTTTCATTGGACGGGCGCTTCAGATTAAGCCAGGACAATCCAGCACAACAAGTTTTCAGGATATTTCACCTTCTGGAACAGCTGCTTATCCTTATATTACTGCTCTCACACAACGGGGCGTATTTTCTAAATCAGAGAGCTTCTATCCAAATCGCACGCTTACAAGAGCAGAGTTAGCAAAAATTATGGTAACAGCATTTAATTTACCTAGGGCTAAAGGTCCGAATTTTACCGATGTGCCGGAGGGCCATTGGGCAGCTGAGTATATTGGAACTCTTGCAGGAGCAGGAATTACTTCTGGAACATCAGCTACTACCTTCTCACCGGACGGGAAAGTAACGAGAGGACAGCTTGCTGTCTTTATTAGTAATGTTCTGAAGCATCATCAGCCGAATGATCAAAATGAGGAACTGACGAATCCGCAGCCGCTCGATCATCAGTCAGTTACGGGTACTCATTCTGAAATCGCAAAGCAAATTTTAGGGCTTGTCAACCAAGAACGAGCGAAAGCAGGAGTAGGATCGTTGCAGTATGCCAATGATGTGGCGAAGGTAGCCCAGCTAAAATCAGAAGACATGGTGAAAAACAACTATTTTGACCATACTTCTCCCACATATGGAAGTCCATTCGAAATGATGGATCAATTCAGCATTAACTACACATTTGCCGGGGAAAATATTGCTGCTGGTTACAGTACAGCAGAAGCCGTTATGGAAGGCTGGATGAACAGTCCCGGCCATCGCGCCAACATTTTAAATCCCAATTACAAAGAAATGGGAATTGGGATTGCCAAGGGCGGCGATTATGGAATTTATTACACTCAGATGTTCGTAAAGCGATAAACATCACAATTTTCATTACGGCAAGGAGGAGCTGAACAGATGGACTGTTCAGCTCCTCCTGCTGCAATTGTTACACAAAAGGAAATAATTTGCTTTTCTCTTGGAAGATTAGCAATTTTATAGTATGATAAATTTGTTTTATGAGAAAGAAATCTATTGGACAATCGAGGTAAAAGAAGGATGAAAGTGCAAGAACAGAAACAGTTATTGTTGCTCATGCAGGAAGCTTATGAAGAAGCTTATCGGGATGACAGTAAGGTTGAAAAAGTTATGCACATAATTAAAGAAAGAATGCAGGAAATGTACAAGGAAAACGTACATAGTAGGTAAAAGGCGGCCAATGTGCCGTCTTTTCTTAATTTTTTATTGATAGGGAAAGGGGATGGAAGATATGGGAATGTTTATTGAACAAAAAACAATTTCGAGCGATCTGGCTGAGCGGATGGTGGAGGCCGCCAAGGAAAAAGCAAGAGAGCTTGGCATTGCTATTAACGTAGCGATTATGGATGCAGGAGGCAATTTATTAGCTTTTTCTAGAATGGATCGGGCGCCGCTATTAAGTATTGAAATCGCCCAGGATAAAGCCTATACAGCTGCTGCATTTGGCCGGCCTACGCATGAATGGTATGATGTAATTAAAGACAAGCCGTCTTTAAAAACCGGTATTGTTCATACAAAGCGGCTTACCGTGTTCGGCGGCGGCTATCCTGTACGTTGTGGAGAAGATCTAGCAGGCGGAATTGGAGTAAGCGGCGGTTCGACCGAGCAAGATCAAGCTTGCTGTGAAGCGGCACTTGGCTTGATAACTGAGTAAAAAAGAACATGGCAACAAATATGGAGGGAAGAAAAATGCAGCCACCGCGTTTACAGCCCGGAGATGAAATTCGGGTGATTGCTCCATCAATGAGCATGGCGATTGTAAAAGGAAAGCAGGTAGAGCTGGCCAAAGAACGACTCGAACAATTAGGTTTTCGCGTTACCTTTGGCCGCCATGTTGATGAGCATGACCTTGTATTTTCTACATCGGTTGAAAATAGAATAGAAGACTTGCATGAAGCATTTCGCGATCCGGCCGTAAAAGCGATTTTTACGGCAATCGGAGGATACAATGCGAACCAACTCCTTGCCCACATTGATTATGAGCTCATTAGAAACAATCCTAAAATCCTCATCGGGTATAGCGATATTACAGCACTTCAGCTGGCCATCTATAGAAAAACCGGTTTAATTACCTATTCTGGACCCCATTTTTCTACGTTTGGCATGAAGTATATGGCAGATTACACCATTCAAGGCATGCTGACTGCTTTAACGAATGATGCGCCCTTCGAATTAGAAACTCCTGAAACATGGAGTGACGATAAATGGTACTTGGAACAAGAAGACCGTACATATTATCCAAATGAAGGACCTGTTATTATCACAGAAGGGCGAGCAGAGGGACGGCTAATTGGCGGTAATCTTTGCACGTTGAATTTGCTGCAAGGAACAGAGTTTATGCCTTCTTTAAAAGGAGCAGTATTGTTTATTGAAGATGATAATGAAACTCATTTAATGAAGTTTGACCGCGATCTGCAGTCAATCCTTCATTTACCTGAAGCGAAGGAATTGAAAGCTGTGTTGATTGGGCGTTTTCAAAAAGAGTCCGATGTGACCGAATCTGCCCTCATTTCGCTGCTGAAAAATAAGCCGGAACTTGCTGGAATTCCTGTATTGCTGAATGTTAGTTTTGGTCATACAGACCCAATGGCTACATTGCCAATTGGTGGACAAGCGGAGATTACGGCACAAAATGGCAAGGCTGAAATTATTATTTACGGAGCGTAAGTTATATACAATGGTGTGAAAGAGCCTGTTGTGGAGACATTTATCACAGCAGGCTCTTTGACTATGCCTGATTAAGCTCCTCCGGGATGCGACGATTTCCTCGCTCCCATCGCTATTGTTAGTTTGCGCGGCCAATGCTTTAGAGAATATCAAAGCAAAATAATGCAATTTTATACTCGGTGAGAGAAGCGGTTTATCTACCTTTTATAGTTGAAGGGTGATGTATTAAGTTAAAAAGGCGCTGAAGCGATAGCTTATTTGTCAGGGATATGGTAAAAATAAATAAAACGATGTATAGAGCCATCGTTTTATTTTTATATTTTTAAAGGAGTACCATGTTATGAACATAATCAAAGTAAAAGATTACCGAGAACTAAGTGAAACAGCTGCCAGGATTGTATTAAAAAAAGTAAAACAAAATCCGCAAATGGTATTAGGGCTTGCTACAGGAGGAACCCCTGAAGGAATGTATGAGCGATTAGTGGCTGATCATCGTACAGCCGGAACAAGCTATAAACATATTACAACATTTAACCTTGATGAATATGCCGGTCTGCCACGGACAGACCGAAATAGCTACTATACGTATATGAAGCACCAATTGTTTGATCATATTGATATACCGGAGGAAAATATCCATTTGCCGAATGGAGAAGCGAAGGACTTACAGGAGGAATGTCTTCAGTACGAGCAGTCAATTAGAGAAGCAGGGGATATTGATTTGCAGATGCTCGGTATCGGAGGAAATGGGCATATCGGTTTTAATGAACCAGGTACTCCTTTCCATTCAATCACTCATGTGGTAACGCTTGATGAATCCACAAGAAAAGCAAATGCCCGTTATTTCTCTAGTCTAGCTGAGGTGCCAACACAGGCACTTACTATGGGCATTCAAACAATCATGCGCGCGAAAGAAATTGTATTGCTCGTTTCAGGAGAATCAAAAGCAGAGGCAATGGTTCAACTGCTGACAGAGGAAGCGAACGAGAGCTTTCCGGCCTCGGCTTTGCTGGCACATCCGAATGTAACAGTGGTCGTTGATGAAGAGGCATTAAAAAAAGTAGACAAACAGTAACATTCATTACTTGATTAAATGATTGAAGGGAAAGGGAGTTAATATAGGGGTGACGTTAATAAAGGGGCAAAAGTTAGACATAACTAAAAATAACCCAGGGGTCAACAAAGTATTGATTGGATGGGACTGGGATGGGAATTTTCGAATGGATGTAGGGCCGATTATTAAATGTAAAGAGGAAGAAGACTGCGATAAGTATTTTGGATAATTAGGGTAACAAAAGAGAAGACAGTTCTGCCATAACGATGGTGGGACTGTTTTTTGATGGGGCCCGTTAGAGTTAGACTGGATTGTTAAGTTTTGCTGCAATCAAATGCTTTCCACACGAGGTAAATGAGCTTCTGTGGGTTCGGTTTTTCCAGGACTGGCTGCTCCCGCTATAATCACTAGGGAAAAAATAACATTCATCTTTAACCAAGCCTTTTGAGTAAGGATAATAGCAGCCGTTTTTTTGTCAAAGCATAGCCGTAAAAACGGCCCAAAGAGACAAAAATACGGCTTTTTTTATAAAATAAGCGGCAAAAACAACGATTTTTAGCTGGCATGTTCCTTGCAACAATAAAACTGAATAATCAGACAAAGGGGGATTTTTCATGAAAGAAACAGTCGTAGAAGAAGTTAAAAAGGTGGACAAAGGGACAAGTGTTATGAAAGCTGCTGTGGTCAATGAATTTAAACAAGATTTAGAAGTGAAAACTGTATCAAAGCCTAAGCCGGGGCCTGGAGAAGCACTCGTAAAAATGGAGGCGTGCGGCGTGTGCCATACAGATTTGCATGCAGCTCATGGTGACTGGCCGGTAAAACCAAAGCTGCCGCTTATTCCCGGACATGAAGGAGTGGGTGTAGTCGAAGCGGTTGGTGAAGGGGTCACGACTTTAAAAGTGGGAGACCGCGTAGGGATCCCTTGGCTGTATTCTGCTTGCGGTGAATGCGAGTATTGCTTGAAAGGGCAAGAGACTCTTTGTCCGAATCAAGAGAATGGAGGCTATTCTGTTGATGGAGGCTACGCGGAATACTGTCTGGCTGCAGCAGATTATGTGGCGAAGATACCGGATGAGCTCGACTCAGTGGCAGCGGCCCCTATCTTATGCGCAGGAGTAACCACATACAAAGCACTTAAAGTATCAGGAGCTAAGCCGGGAGACTGGGTAGCGATCTATGGTATTGGCGGTCTGGGCCATATTGCTCTTCAGTATGCGAAGGCAATGGGATTTAACGTAGTGGCGGTAGATATTGCAGATGAGAAGCTGGTACTCGCCAAAGAATTAGGCGCAGATGAAACAGTAAATGGCATGAAAGAAAATCCAGTCGAAGCGATTCAAAACCGTGTAGGCGGCGTTCAGGCAGCTGTCAGCGTAGCGGTAACAAAAAGAGCGTTTGAGCAAGCTTATCAATCTGTAAAACGCGGCGGTACGCTTGTTGTTGTCGGTCTTCCAAATGATGAACTGCCAATTCCGATCTTTGACACAGTTTTAAATGGCGTGTCAGTAAAAGGATCGATTGTTGGTACTCGCATGGATATGAAAGAAGCACTGGACTTTGCTGCAAGAGGAAAAGTAAAAGCGCAAATTGAAACCGCTCCGCTCGATCAAATCAATGAAGTGTTTGAAAAGATGGTCCAAGGAAAAATCAATGGGCGTATTGTCTTGACGATGTAAGATTTAAGAGAAAAGTAGTTTTACAATAGATGACTGTAAATCGCGATAGGGGGAGCCGCAATGATTTATGCAAATCCAGGCCAGGAAGGGTCAAAAGTAACCTTTAAGAAACGATATGAAAATTTTATTAATG